>NZ_JWMC01000045.1:0-264571 GCF_000812405.1 Pseudomonas sp. PI1 | reverse complement strand
GCCGCAGGGCCCCGCCTCAGTGGCCGTCGTCGGCCGCGGGCGCCGCGCCGCGGTAGAGGGTGCGCACCAGCGGGCCGATGGACAGGCCCTGGAGCAGGATGGACACCAGCACCACCACGTAGGTCAGGCTGAGGATCAGGTCGCGCTGTTCGCCCAGCGGCAGCGACAGCGCCAGGGCCACCGACACGCCGCCGCGCAGACCGCCCCAGACCAGGATGCGGATGGTTCCGCTCGGCACCTGGCGGCGCCCGGCCTCGGTCTGGCGCAGCACCAGGATGGCCGGGGCCACGGTGAGCAGGCGCGAGGCCAGCACCGCGCCGCCGAGGACCAGGGCGGCCACCACGTGCAGCCAGTTGAACGGCAACAGCAGCAGTTCCAGGCCGATCAGGGCGAACAGCAGGGCGTTGAGGATTTCGTCGATCAGCTCCCAGAACTTGTCGATGTAGCGCCGCGTCTCGTCGGACATGGCGTACTGGCGCGCCTGGTTGCCGATGATCAGCCCGGCCACCACCATGGCGATCGGCGCCGACACGTGCAGGCGCGCGGCCAGGGCGGCGCCGCCGATGACCAGGGCGAGGGTCAGCATCACTTCCACCTGGTACTGGTCGATGCCGCGCATCATCAGGAACACCCCGTAGCCCAGCGCCGCGCCGAACAGCACGCCGCCCACCGCTTCCTGCAGGAACAGCCAGGCGGTGGCCGAGACGGTCGGCGTCTCGCCGGCCATGAGGATGCCCAGGAGGATGGTGAACACCACCACCGCGGTGCCGTCGTTGAACAGCGACTCGCCGACGATGGTGGTGGCCAGCGGCTTGGGCGCGCCGGCCGAGCGCAGGATGCCGAGCACGGCGATGGGGTCGGTGGGCGAGATGAGCGCGCCGAACAGCAGGCAATAGATGAAGTCCACGTGCCAGCCGAACAGGGCGAAGGTGTAGTAGGCCAGGTAGCCGATCACCGTGGTGGCGATCAGCACGCCGAAGGTGGCCAGCAGGCCGATCGGCCACTTGTAGTTGCGCAGGTCGCCGAGGTTCACGTGCAGGGCGCCGGCGAACAGCAGCGCGGGCAGGAACCAGGTCATCAGCACTTCGGAGAAGTCGATGCGGCGGATGATCTGCTGCATCTCCACCTCCAGCACCGGGTAGCCGGCCATCGACAGGCCCTGGGCGAGGAGCGAGAACACCAGCGCCGTGGCCATCACGCCGATGGTCGGCGGCAGCCGCACGAAGCGGTAGTTCACGTAGGTGAGCAGGGTGGTCAGCGTGATGAACGCCGCGGCGAGGTCGAGCATGTCGCAGGTACTCCTTGGCAAGGCAAGTGGGCCGGCCCCAGTGACCTATCCCTGGGTCGGGGGCACGCGGAAAGAGAGCGGATGATAACCGGATATGGCGGGCATATTGGCGAGCGCCGAGGTTTCGTCCGACAGGGGCGGGGAGTATGGGGTCCAGCCGTGGTTCGGGTTTCCGAGCCTGGTGCGCGAACTTTCCCCAAAGTCAGGGGGCGGTGGTCGGTCGGCACTGCTTGCGGATGAACCCTCGTCGCTGTCCCCGGTCTGTCAAAAAGAAGGGGGATGATCGGGTCGTTCCGAAACCCCTAGAACGCCCGTGCTGTGCGGTATTCCGTGCATTTTGTGGAGTATCTAGAACAGTCAACCGGCAAGGCGACAAAGGGATTCGGCAAAGCGGCAATTTCTGGTTGAACTCACGGACTTCAGGTCCTAAAGTTCGCGCCCGAACGTCCATGCTGGAAACGATCCATCCGGCTCAAGTACTGACGACGAGAGGTCGCCTCTGGTGCCCTGCGACTCCCGCAACCCTCTCCTGGCGTTGTTGCTCCGCCTTGCCGTAGGTCCACTACTGCCTGCGGCGAAGCGCCTAGCCATGAGAGGGTTGCAGTAGCCGCTGGAACATCGAAGGTCTGATCCTCGGCGACATGCCTTGGGAAGTAGGCGAACCAAAGTGGGGAAACGGATTAGACGTTCAGCTTCACCCCTACGTATCCATGTGTTTTGCCATTGGGAGTCCCAACCATGTCCATCAAGGTCGAGGATTACTTCGCCCCTGAAACCTTCCAGCGTATGAAGGCATTTGCCGACAAGCAGGAAACCCCCTTCGTCGTCATCGACAAACAGACCATCGCCGACGCCTACGACCAGCTGACCCACTGCTTCCCGTTCGCCAAGGTGTACTACGCGGTCAAGGCCAACCCGGCCACCGAGATCACCGAGCTGCTGCGCGACAAGGGCTCGAACTTCGACATCGCCTCGATCTACGAGCTGGACAAGGTGATGAAGACCGGCGTGGGCCCGGAGCGCATCAGCTACGGCAACACCATCAAGAAAGCCAAGGACATCCGCTACTTCTACGAGAAGGGTGTGCGCCTGTTCGCCACCGACTCCGAGGCCGACCTGCGCAACATCGCCAAGGCCGCGCCGGGTTCCAAAGTCTACGTGCGCATCCTCACCGAGGGTTCGACCACCGCCGACTGGCCGCTGTCGCGCAAGTTCGGCTGCCAGACCGACATGGCCATGGACCTGCTGATCCTCGCCCGCCAGCTGGGCCTGGTGCCCTACGGCATCTCCTTCCACGTCGGCTCGCAGCAGCGTGACATCTCCGTGTGGGATGCGGCCATCGCCAAGGTCAAGGTGATCTTCGAGCGCCTGAAGGAAGAAGATGGCATCGAGCTGAAGATGATCAACATGGGCGGCGGCTTCCCGGCCAACTACATCGCCAAGACCAACGACCTGGAAACCTACGCCGAGGAAATCATCCGCTTCCTCAAGGAAGACTTCGGCGACGACCTGCCGGAAATCATCCTCGAGCCGGGCCGCTCGCTGATCGCCAACGCCGGCATCCTGGTCAGCGAAGTGGTGCTGGTGGCGCGCAAGTCGCGCACCGCGGTGGAGCGCTGGGTGTACGCGGACGTGGGCAAGTTCTCCGGCCTGATCGAAACCATGGACGAATCCATCAAGTTCCCGATCTGGACCGAGAAGAAGGGCGAGATGGAAGAAGTGGTGATCGCCGGCCCGACCTGCGACAGCGCCGACATCATGTACGAGCACTACAAGTACGGCCTGCCGCTGAACCTGGCCGCCGGCGACCGCCTGTACTGGCTGTCCACCGGCGCCTACACCACCAGCTACAGCGCGGTGGAATTCAACGGCTTCCCGCCGCTGAAGGCCTTCTACATCTGAGCCGTAGCTGAACCGAAGAAACCCCGCCGATGCGGGGTTTTTCTTTGCCCCGGCCAATGCCTTCCCACTGCGCCGAGGGGGCTTTTCGTAGGATGGGTTGAGCTTGCGAAACCCATGCGGTGGTGATGATGGGTATCGCTTCGCTCAACCCATCCTACGGCCTGAATGGCGCGGACGTAGGAGCGGACCTTGTCCGCGATAGCCAGAGGTATCGGCGCGATTCGCGGATGAGATCCGCTCCTACGCCGCCCCACCCACGCCATTCCATGTAGGAGCGCGCCCTGCGCGCGAAATCGCGGGCAGGGCCCGCTACAGTTCCAGGGAAGCACGGGCGTAGGAGCGGACCTTGTCCGCGATAGCCGGACGTATCGGCGTGATTCGCAGATTGCCCCAACACCGTACCCATGTAGGAGCGCGCCCTGCGCGCGAAATCGCGGGCATGGCCCGCGCGGCTCAACCCTCGTTGGCCTGGCGCACCTGGACGGTGGCCGGCGCCTTGCTTGCCTTGGCCAACTGCTGGTCGCCCATTGCGTTATCCAGCGGCAACTTGTCGAACTCGTGCAGGCCGTTCTTCGCGTAGGGGTCGCCGATCCAGCGCGGCGCCGCGACGAACTCGGGGCTGACCAGGCTCTTGCCCGGCTCGTAGCGGTCGTAGCTCAGGCCCGCCAGGTCGGACAGGGTGTGGATCAGGTGCGAGCTGCTGTAGGGCCTTCCGCTCAGCGCCTGCAGGTCGCGCGGATGGGCCTGTTGCCAGCTCGGCGAGGTCCAGAGCAGGAAGGGGATGGTGTACATCGGCCGCGTCGGGTCGCCCTCGTTGCGCCCCAGGCGGTCGTGCTTGCCGGAGCTGAAGACCTCCTCGCCATGGTCGGAAAGGTACACCAGGAAGCCGTTCGGCTCGCTGGCGGCGTAGCGCTTGATCAGGCTGGCGACCACGAAGTCGTTGTGCAGCACCGCGTTGTCGTAGGCGTTGTAGGTGTCCGCCTGATCGTCCGAGAGCCCGGCCGGCACGCCCTGGCGGTCCTTGAAGCGGGCGAACGCCTCGGGGTAGCGGTAGCGATAGTCCATGTGGGTGCCCAGCAGGTGCACCACGATGAGTTTCTTCGGCGCCGGGTCCTTGAGTACCTGTTCGAAGGGCGCGAAGACCACGTCGTCGTACTGGCGGGCGTTCTGGTTGCGCTGGTTGTTCAGGTAGAACTGCTCGTCCGTCTGCTGCGAGAAGGTGGTGAGCATGGTGTTGCGCTTGGTCATCGTCTGCTGGTTGGTGATCCAGAAGGTCTTGTAGCCGGCCTGTTTCATCAGGTTGATCAGCGACGGGTCGGTGAGGAAGCGGTCCGGGTGCTGCTCGTCGCCGAAGGTGAGGATCTGCTGCATCACCTCGATGGTGTAGGGGCGCGGCGAGACCACGTCCTTGAACACCGTCAGGTTGCGGTCGCCGGCGGCCAGGGCGTCGAGGTTCGGCGTGGTCGGCCGGTCGTAGCCGTACAGGTGCATGTGCTCGCGGGTGGTGGATTCGCCCAGCACCAGCACCAGGGTGCGCGGCGCCTCGCCGCTATCATCCTTGAGGTTCTTCAGCGGCGGCAGGGCGGCGTTGCGCTGCAGCAGCTTCTGCATGTTGTCCAACTGCTGGCGGTACTGCGCGTAGCCCACCACCAGTTGCCAGGGCACCGCCGGCTCCATGCGCTGCTGCACCTTCTCCAGGGCCTGGGCGAAGCTGCGCTCCTGGCTGACCATCTGCTTGTAGAAGGGGTAGGCCAGGTTCGCCGCCACCAGCAGCACGGCCAGGGCCACCCGGGCCGGCGCCGGCATGCGCAGCGGGCGCACGCGCCGCCACAGCAGCACCGCCACCGCCGTGTAGAGCAGCAGCGCCAGGCACAGCCAGGTGCTGAAGTACTGGCTGAAGTATTCGCCAGCCTCGGCCGTGTTCGACTCGAACATGACGAAGATGACGCTCTGCGAGAACTCCTGGTGGTAGATGCCGAAGTAGCTCAGGCCCACCAGCGAGGCTGCCCACAGCACCAGGCCGATCAGCGCCGCCAGGCCGCGGGTGAAGCGCGGCAGCAGCAGCGGCGGGGCCAGCCACAGGCTGCTGAGGAAGAAGGCGTCGCGGAAGCCGGCGAAGCCGGTGGTGCCGCTGAACAGGATCAGCGCCTGGGTGACGCCGGAGAAGTACCAGAAGAACAGCAGCAGCCAGCCCAGGCCGGCCCAGTCCACCTTGCGGCGGGAGGGGTTGGTTGCAGTCGACACGCTTGCCTCGTCTTGCAGGGGCCGCCCGTGCGGGGCGGTCAGTTGGGCAGCGAGCCTAGCGGGGAGCGTGTGAAGGGCGGGGCAAGGACATGTGAAAAAAACGTCAAGAAAGCGCTTACAGGCGTTTGAGCGCCGCGGCGAACAGGTCGGCGTCGGCCGTTTCGCCGAGTTCCGCGGCGCGCCGGTAGTAGGCCAGGGCCAGGCTGCGCAGTTGCGGCTGCGGCGCCCGTTCCAGCTGCTCGCGGGCCACCCGCAGGAAGTTCAGGTTGCCGCCCTCCAGGGCGCGCAGCAGCCAGTAGCGCGCGTCCTCCACCTCGCCCCGTTCGGCCAGTGCCGCGGCGTGGCTGAACTGGCCGCGGAAGTCGCCGGCCACCGCCGAGCGGCGGTACCACTCGCGGGCCTGCTCGGGGTCGCGCGGCACGCACAGGCCTTCCTCGTAATGGCGGCCGACCAGGTTCATCGACTTGGCGTGGCCGAGGTCGGCGGCGCGCCGGTACAGCGCCAGGGCATGGGCCGCGTCGCGCGGCACGCCGCGGCCGGTGGCCAGCAGGTTGGCCAGGTTGTACAGGCCCCAGTCGAGGTCCACCGCCGCTGCGCGGGCGTAGTGTTCGGCCGCCTCGGCGGGGTTGGCGGGCACGCCCCAGCCGTGCTCCAGGCAGCGCCCGAGCATGTTGCGCGCCATGGCGTGGCCGCGCTCGGCGGCGATGCGGAACCAGGTCGCCGCTAGCGCGGGGTCGCGCTCGATGCCCTGGCCGTCGAGGAGGATCTGCCCGAGCAGCGCCTGGGCCTCGACGTCGCCCTGGCGCGCGGCTTCGAGGATGGCCGCCGCGGCCTGGCGCGGTTCGCTGGCCAGGCGGGCGCGCAATTGCTCCACCGAGAGCTCTTCGCGCCGGCGCAGGACGAACGCCATGTCAGACCTCGACCCAGCGCCGCAGCAGGTTGTGGTAGGTGCCGGTCAGCTCGACCAGGGCCGGGTGCTCCGGCACGTCGGCGGTGAGCTTCTGGATCGCCTGGTCCATCTGGAACAGCAGGGCGCGCTGGCTGTCCTCGCGCACCAGGCTCTGCGTCCAGAAGAACGAGGCGAAGCGCGCGCCGCGGGTCACCGGTTCGACCTTGTGCAGGCTGGTGCCGGGGTAGAGCACCAGGTCGCCGGCCGGCAGCTTCACGCGCTGCTCGCCGTAGGTGTCCTGGATGACCAGTTCGCCGCCGTCGTAGTCCTCGGGGTCGCTGAAGAACAGGGTGGAGGAGAGGTCGGTGCGCACCCGTTCGCGGCCGCCCTGCACGTCGCGCACGGCGTTGTCGATGTGGAAGTCGAAGCTGCCGCCGCCGGTGTAGCAGTTGAACAGCGGCGGGAACACCTTGTGCGGCAGGGCCGCGGACATGAACAGCGGGTTCTGCCACAGGCGCAGCAGCATGGCCTCGGAAATCTCGCGGGCCAGCGGGTGGTCCTGGGCCAGCTGCAGGTTGTGCTTGGCCTTGGCCGACTGGTAGCCGGCGGTGACCTTGCCGTCGCCCCACTCGGCCTGCTCCAGGGCGGTGCGGATGCGGGTCACCTCGTCGCGGGTGAACAGGCCGGGAATGTGCAGCAGCATGGCGGGGCTCGGTCAAATGAAAATCCGACGCCGATGATAGACATTTGCATTTGCAGCGTATAGCGGAGGTGGCGAACGGTCGCACGGGGTAAATGTAAATGTTGTAAATAAAGTGCGTCTGATAATATTTACTAATTGATACAGATTCTCGTTTTGCACTAGATTGCGCCGCCTTCAGCAAGTCCCTGGGGAGGGAACTTTCGATGTCGCGTCAATCTGTCGAAGCCACCAGCGCTCCGCGCCTGCTGGTCTCCGCCGTCGGTGTGGCCATCACCGCCATGTCCGGCAGCCACTTCGCCCAGGCGGCGGAGTCCACCGAGAAGAAGCCCGCACAGGATGTGCTGTCGCTGGATGCCGACACCGTCGTCGGCCAGCAGGGCGAAGAAACCTACAACGTCCAGCAGTCGGCCTCGCAGAAGTACACCGCGCCGCTGCTCGACACGCCCAAGACCGTCACCGTGATCCCGCAGCAGGTGATCAAGGACACCGGCGCCCTGACCCTGGTCGATGCTCTGCGCACCACGCCCGGCATCACCTTCGGCGCCGGCGAGGGCGGCAACCCGGCGGGCGACCGTCCGTTCATCCGCGGTTTCAACGCCGAGAGCGACACCTTCCTCGACGGCATGCGCGACGTCGCCTCGCAGACCCGCGAAGTGTTCAACATCGAGCAGATCGAAGTCAGCAAGGGCCCGGGCTCGGCCTACACCGGCGCCGGCTCCACCGGCGGCAGCCTGAACCTGGTGAGCAAGACCGCCAAGCAGCAGGACTTCAACGACGCCAGCTTCACCTACGGTTCCGACCAGACCCACCGCACCACCCTGGACGTCAACCACACCCTGGGCGACAATGCGGCCTTCCGCCTGAACCTGATGAAGCACGAAGCCAACGTCGCCGGCCGCGACGACGTCAGCGTCAGCCGCTGGGGCGTGGCGCCGACCATCACCTTCGGCTTCAACACCCCGACCCGCGCGACCTTCTCCTACTACCACCTGGCCACCGACGACATCCCGGACTACGGCCTGCCGCTGACCAACGTCGACCGCAGCAAGCACAACCCGAGCAAGCCGGCCTCGGTCGACCGCGACAACTTCTACGGCCTGACCCACCGCGACTACCGCAAGAGCACCACCGACAGCGGCACCTTCCGCATCGAGCACGACCTCAACGACGACCTGACGCTGTCCAACAGCTTCCGCATGGTCCGCACCACCCTCGACTACGTGGTCAGCAACCCCGACGACAGCCGCGGCAACGTCGCCAACGGCTACGTCTATCGCTCGTCGAAGAACCGCAATTCCACCTCCAAGGGCTGGGTCAACCAGACCGACCTGAAGGCCACCTTCGACACCGGCAGCATCCAGCACAGCCTGGTGACCGGCCTGGAGTTCAGCTACGAGGACGTGCACAACCGTCCCTACGTGGTGACCCCGGGGGCCGCGGGCAACACCTGCAACGCCGCCCTGCTGGCCAGCGGCGACTGCACCAGCCTGGCCAACCCGACGCCCAAGGACCCCTGGACCGGCAGCATCGTCGACAGCCAGGCCTACACCGACACCGATACCAAGACCTCGGCCGTCTACGTGTTCGACACCCTCAAGCTCAACGAGCAGTGGGACCTGAACCTGGGCCTGCGCTACGACGACTTCGACACCGAGTCCAGCGGCTACAGCACCGGCGGCCGCGGCTCGGCGCCGGGCAACTTCAAGCGCGAGAGCAACACCCACTTCTGGAACTACCAGACCGGCCTGGTCTACAAGCCGCTGCCCAACGGCAGCATCTACCTGGCCTGGTCCACCTCCAGCAACCCCAGCGGCGAGACCGCAGGCGAAGGCGGCCAGGAAGTCAGCGCGGCCAACACCAGCCTGGACCCGGAACGCAACCGCAACCTGGAGCTGGGCACCAAGTGGGACTTCTTCGACGAGGCGCTGTCGCTGAACGCCGCGGTGTTCCGCACCGACAAGACCAACGCCCGCGTCGCCGACCCGGACAACAGCTCCTTCCAGGTGCTCGACGGCGAACAGCGCGTGCAAGGCGTGGAACTGGGCTTCAGCGGCCAGCTGACGCCCAAGTGGAAGGTCTTCGGCGGCTACACCTACCTGGATAGCGAGATCCGCAAGTCGACCACCAAGTCCGACGAAGGCAACCGCATGCCGCAGGTGGCGCCGAACAACTTCACCCTGTGGACCACCTACGAGGTGCTGCAGGACCTGACCATCGGCGGCGGCACCACCTACGTGGACAAGCAGTTCGGCAACACTGCCAACTCGACCTACATCCCGTCCTACTGGCGCTACGACGCCATGGCCAGCTACAAGCTGAGCAAGAACGTCGACCTGCAGCTGAACGTGCAGAACCTGACCGACAAGCGTTACTTCGACCAGGTCTACAGCACCCACATGGCCCACGTGGCCCCGGGCCGCACGGCGCTGCTGGGGGTGAACCTGCACTTCTGATCGCACGGCCTTCCGTGCACCCCGCCCGTTGCTCCTTCGGGCGGGGTTTTCTATTGTTTGGCGCCCCGCGCCCGAGGTGAGAGCAAGGTGTTGAAGAAAGTCTGGTTCCAGCTGCACTGGTTCTTCGGCATAAGCGCCGGCCTGGTGCTGGCCCTGATGGGCGTGACCGGGGCGGCGCTGTCGTTCCAGGACGAACTGCTGCGCGCCTTCAACCCTGCCAGCCTGACGGTGCAGGAGCAGCCCGGCGGCACCCTGGCGCTGGACGAACTGGTGCGGCGGGTGGAGTCCGCCGAGCCGGGCAAGAAGGTGTCCTTCGTCTGGGCCAAGGTCGACGGCGACGAGGCCGCGCGCATCTTCTTCACCCCGCCGCCGGGCCAGCGCCGCGGCGAATCGCGCTACGTCGACCCCTACACCGGTGCCTCGCTGCCGGCGCCGTCCGGGGAAGGCCTGTTCATGTTCATCATGCAGCTGCACCGCTTCCTGGCCCTGGGCGAGTTCGGCAAGCAGGTGACCGCGGCCTGCACCCTGATCCTCATCTATTTCTGCCTCTCCGGCCTGTACCTGCGCTGGCCGCGCAAGACCCTGAGCTGGCGCGCCTGGCTGGCCCTGGACTGGCGCAAGAAGGGTCGCGCCTTCAACTGGGACCTGCACGCCGTAGCCGGCACCTGGTGCCTGGCCTTCTATCTGCTGGCCTCGCTGACCGGCCTGTACTGGTCCTACGACTGGTACCGCGGCGCGCTGTTCAAGTTGCTCGACGACGCCCCGGCCGGCCAGCAGCGCCAGGGCGGCCGCGGTGGCCGTGGCGGCGAAGCGCCCAAGGGGCCGCCGCTGGAAGTGGACTACAGCGCTCTGTGGAACACCCTGCGCAGCACCGTCGGCCCTGGTCTTGAGGCCTACAACCTGCGCCTGCCGCCGGTGGGCGGGCAGCCGGCCACGGTGTTCTACCGCCTGGACGACGCCGCCCACGAGCGCGCTTTCAACGAAATGCGCATCGACCCGAAGAGCGGCCGCCTGCTGGGCGACAAGCGCTACGCCGACAGCAGCTTCGGCAAGCAGCTGCTGACCAGCGTCTACGCCCTGCACGTGGGCAGCTACTTCGGTACGCCCGGGCGCATCCTGATGATGCTGGCGAGCCTGGCCATGCCGCTGTTCTTCGTCACCGGCTGGCTGCTCTACCTGGACCGCCGGCGCAAGAAGAAGGCCGCCCAGGCCGCCCGCGTCGAACTGGCTGGCGCCGGCGGCGCCGATGCCTGGCTGGTGGGCTACGCCAGCCAGAGCGGTTTCGCCGAGCAATTGGCCTGGCAGAGCGCCGGGCAGCTGCAGGCCGCGGGCCTGGCGGTGCGCGTCGAGCCCCTGGCGCGCCTGGACCGCCAGCAACTGGAGCAGACGCGCAACGCGCTCTTCGTGGTCAGCACCTTCGGCGACGGCGAGGCCCCGGACAGCGCCCGCGGCTTCGAGCGCAAGCTGCTCGGCGAAGCCGCCGGCCTCGGCCAGCTGCGCTTCGCCATGCTCGCCCTGGGCGACCGCCAGTACCAGGCCTTCTGCGGCTTCGCCCGGCGGATGCAGGGCTGGCTGCAAGGGCAGGGCGCGCAGCCGCTGTTCGACGGCGTGGAAGTGGACAACGGCGACGCCGCCGCCCTGCGCGAGTGGCAGCAGCACCTGGCGCAACTGACCGGCGTGGCCGCACCGGTGCCCTTCGCTGCGCCGCAATACGAACTGTGGAGCCTGGCCGCCCGCGAACACCTGAACCCCGGCAGCCAGGGCCAGTCCACCTGGCTGCTGCGCCTGCAAGCGCCGGCCGGCAGCAGCGCCGACTGGCGTGCCGGCGACCTGGTGGAAATCCTTCCGCAGCACCCGCGCGAACGCGTGCTGGCCTGGCTGGAGCATCTGGGCGTGGACGCCGAGGCCAGCGTCGAAGTCGAGGGCGGCAGCATGGCCCTGGCCGATGCCCTGACCGGGCGCGAGCTACCGGTCTCCCTCGGCCACCTGGTCGGCCTGCACCCGCAGGCGCTGCTGGACGCCCTGGTGCCGCTGGCGGCGCGGGAATACTCCATCGCCTCGCTGCCCAGCGACGGCGCCCTGGAGCTGATCGTGCGCCAGGAACGCCACCCCGACGGCAGCCTGGGCGTGGGTTCCGGCTGGCTCACCGAATACCTGCAGCCTGGCGCCGGTCTGGCCCTGCGCCTGCGCCGCAACGCCGGCTTCCACCTGCCGGAGGAAGACCGCCCGCTGATCCTGATCGGCAACGGCACCGGCCTGGCCGGCCTGCGCTCGCTGCTGCGCGCCAGCATAGGCGCGGGCCGCCGGCGCAACTGGCTGCTGTTCGGCGAACGCAACCGCGAGCACGACTTCTACTGCCGCGAAGAGCTGGAAGGCTACCTGCTGAGCGGCGAACTCCAGCGCCTGGACGTGGCCTTCTCCCGCGACCAGGCGAGCAAGGTCTACGTGCAGGACGTGCTGCGCGAACGCGCTGAGGAGTTGCGGCAGTGGCTGGAAGAGGGCGCCGCGATCTACGTCTGCGGCAGCCTGGAAGGCATGGCCGGCGGCGTGGACGCGGTGCTGCGCGAAGCGCTGGGCGACCTGGCGGTGGAAGCGTTGCTGGAAGAAGGGCGCTACCGGCGGGATGTTTATTAAAGAGGCTGAAGGCTCTTACCTCCAGCCTTCAGCCTCTAGCCTCCAGCGGCTCTTCAAACCCAGAGAATGAACGCCAGGATCGCCCCGAAGAACGCCCACTTCTGCAGGTAGTACAGCTTGCGGTTGCGCTTCTTCAACGCCTTGCCCTGCAGGCGGATCTTGTACAGCGTGCCGAAGGCGCGGTTGATGCCGCCGGTCTTGTCGCCGTCGTCGTTGGGCGAGGCGGCGGCGGCCATCACGTTGCGGCTGAACCAGCGGTTGAAGGCCTGCGCCCAGCGGTATTTCAGCGGCCGCTCGACGTCGCAGAAGAGGATCACCCGGTCATGCTCGGTGGTGTTCTCGGCGTAGTGGATGTAGGTCTCGTCGAACACCACGGCCTCGCCGTCCTTCCACGAGTAGCGCTGGCCGTCCACCTCGATGAAGCAGCCTTCGTCGTTCGGCGTGAACAGCCCCAGGTGGTAGCGCAGCGAGCCAGCGTAGGGGTCGCGGTGGCGCACCAGGCGCGAGCCCGGCGGCAACTCGGCGAACATCGCCGCCTTCACCGAGGGGATTTCCCGCAGCAGCGCGGTGGTCTGCGGGCAGACCACGTCGGCCGAGGGGTGGGCGTCGTCGTACCACTTCAGGTAGAAGCGCTTCCAGCCGGTCTTGAAGAAGGAATTGAAGCCGACGTCGTTGTACTGCTCGGAGCGCTTGATGCTGCCGGCCTCGCGCAGGCGCAGGGCCTCGGCGCGGATGACTTCCCAGTTGTCGGTGAGCTTCTGCATCTCCGGGAAGGCGTTGGGCGTCAGGTACGGCGTATTGGGCACCCTGGAGAACAGGTACATGAAGCAGTTCAGCGGAGCGAGGAAGCTGGAGTGGTCGCTCAGCTGCCGGGACAGCTTGTGGCGGACCTTGCCGCGTACGTGCACATAGGCGATGCAGGCCGCGTAGGCAGCCAGGATCAGGGCTTTCATCTTCGAGTCGATGGCTTTCGGCGGGAGGAAGCGGAGGATATTACTCCCCTGAATCGTTACTGAATATTCCTAAGACTAAATGATGGCCCTCTGGTTTAACCTAGGGATGTTTCCGAAACTCGCCGGCGAAGTCGAGGCAGTATCATGACCGATCAGTCAACTCGCATCCTGCTCAACTGCGACATGGGGGAAAGCTACGGCGCCTGGCGCATGGGCGACGACGTCCACGCCATGCCGCTGATCGACCAGGCCAACCTGGCCTGCGGCTTCCACGCCGGCGACCCGCTGACCCTCCAGCGCACCGTGCGCCTGGCGGTGGAGCAGGGCGTGAGCATAGGCGCGCATCCGTCCTACCCCGACCTGGCCGGTTTTGGCCGCCGCCATCTGAGCTGTTCGCCGGAAGAGGTGCAGGCCCTGGTGCTGTACCAGGTGGGCGCGCTGGACGCCTTCTGCCGCGCCGCCGGCACCCGCGTCGACTACGTGAAGCCCCACGGCGCGCTGTACAACGACCTGGTGCGCGACGACGCCCTGCTGGCGGCGGTGCTCGATGCCTGCGCGGCCTACCGCAAGGGCCTGCCGCTGATGGTCCTGGCCCTGGCCGACAACCGCCGCGAACTGGCCCTGGCCGATGCTGCCGACGTGCCGCTGATGTTCGAGGCCTTCGCCGACCGCGCCTACCTGCCCGACGGCCAGCTGGCCCCGCGGCGCCTGGTCGGCGCGGTGCACCACGAGCCGCAGCGTATCCTCGACCAGGCCCTGGCCATCGCCCGTGGCGAGCCCTTCCCGGACATCGACGGCAACCCGCTGCGGCTGCGCGCCGACAGCCTCTGCGTGCACGGCGACAACCCCGAATCCCTGGCGGTGCTGCGGCGCCTGCGTGGCCTGCTGGACGCCGCATGATCCGCGTCGAGCCCTTCGGCGCCGAAGCCCTGCTGCTGACCCTGGCCGAACGCCCGGACGCGTACCTGCCGCTACGCATCGCCGCCCTGGCCGAACGCCTGCGCTCGGCCTTGGGCGAGGTGCTGACCGACCTGGTGCCGGGCTGGACCACGCTGCTGCTGCACTACGACCTGCGCCGCACCGACCCCCTCGACCTGCAGCGCCGCCTGGCGCCGTTGCTGGCGGACTGGCCCGGCCCCGAGCCGAGCGACGCCGCCGGGCGCCTGCATGAAATCCGCGTGTGGTACGCCGGCGAGGACCTCGACGAGGTGGCCCGGCGCTGCGGGTTGCGGAGGGACCAGGTGATCGAGCTGCACAGCGCCCGCGAGTACCGCGTCGGCGCCATCGGTTTCGCCCCGGGCTTCGCCTACCTCGGCGAGCTGGACGAGCGCCTGGCCCTGCCGCGCCGGGCCAACCCGCGCACCCGCGTGGCGGCCGGCAGCCTGGCCATCGCCGAGCGGCAGACCGCGGTCTATCCACAGGCCTCGCCGGGCGGCTGGCACCTGCTGGGACTCACCGCGCAGCGCCTATTCGACCCACACCAGGAGCCGCCGTGCCCGCTGGCGGTGGGCGACCGGGTGCGTTTCCTGCCCATCGACGAGGCTGCCTTCCGCCGCGCCGGAGGCTGCCCATGAGCGGCCTGCGGGTATTCAAGGCCGGCCCGCTGATCCTGCTGCAGGATGCCGGCCGCCACGGCTGGCAGCATCTCGGTGTTTCCACCGGCGGGCCTGTGGATATCCATGCCGCGGCCTGGGCCAACCATCTGCTGGACAACGCCTGGGGCACGCCGCTACTGGAGGTAGCCCTCGGCGGCCTGCGCCTGCGGGCCGAAGCGGATTGCTGGCTGGCGCTGTGCGGTGCGCAAGTGCCGATCCGCGTGGACGGCGAAGCGCGCCCTGGCTGGTCGCGCTTCGCCCTACGCGCCGGGCAGGAACTGGAACTGGGCTTCGCCGCCAGCGGCCAGCGCGCTTACCTGGCGGTGGCGGGCGGCTTCCGCGTCGAACCCGTGCTGGGCAGCGTCGCCGCCCAGCGCCGCGAGGGCCTGGGCGGCCTGCACGGCGACGGCCGGGCGCTGGAGGAGGGCGACCTGCTGCCTTGCACGGCTAGCGGCGAAGCCTTCGAACGCGGCGCCAGCGTGCCCAGGCCCTACGTGCCGGACTACCGCGAGACGCCGGTGCTGCGCGTGCTGCCCGGCGGTGACGCCTTCGAGCCGGAGCAGCGGGCCGCCTTCTTTGAGCGCACCTGGCAACTCAGCCCGCAATCCGACCGCATGGGCGCGCGCCTGCACGGCGAGCCGATCCGCGCACCCCGCCGGCAATGGTCGCTGGGCGTGGTCCGTGGCGCCATCCAGGTGCCGCCGGATGGCCAGCCCATCGTCCTGCAGGCCGACCACCAGAGCATGGGCGGCTACCCGCTGCTCGGCTTCGTCCACCCCCTGGACCTGGGCCGCCTGGCGCAGTGCCCGGCCCACGCCGAGGTGCGCTTCGCCGAGGCGGAGTTGGAGGCGGCGCAGGATGAACTGCGGCGCTTCTACCGTTTCTTCCGCGGCTAGCGGGGCAGGTGCTGCAGGGGCAGCGGCGCCGATTCCTTGAGGGTGCTGATGGCGAAGTTGCTGCGGATGTCGCTCACCCCCGGCAGCTTCAGCAGGGTGCCGGTGAGGAAGTGCTCGTAGGCGCGCAGGTCCGGCACCACCACCTGCAGCAGGAAGTCCGCCTCGCCGGAGACCAGGTGCACCGAGATCACCTCGGGCAGGTCGACCACCGCGCGGCGGAAGGCTTCGGCCTGTTCCTCGTGGTGGCGCTCCACCTTGATCCCGACGAACACCGTCAGGCCCAGGCCGACCTGGTCGCGGTCCAGGTCGGCGCCGTAGCGGCGGATCACCCCGGCCTCTTCCAGCAGGCGCACGCGGCGCAGGCAGGGGGAGGGCGACAGGCCGATGGCCTCGGCCAGTTGCACGTTGCTCAGGCGGCCGTCGCGCTGCAGGGCGGCGAGGATGCGGTGGTCGTAGGCGTCCAGTTTGTGGTTTGGCATATCTGACCAGCTTTCAGGATTTGGATTGGCAGATCATGCCAAAACTACCCAGACTGGCAAGCCGAATAAGCAAGCACCTGCCCTGGCCTTCGGGCATAGAATCCTTGACCGGAGTCCCTTGCTGCGGAGTGCGAACCATGGATTTCGGTGTCTTCCTGCTGGCCCTGGCGATGGTCTACTTGCTGCCCGGGCCGGACATGCTCCTGCTGCTGCACACCGGCGCCAGCCGCGGCGGCCGCACGGCCCTGGTCACCGCCCTGGGCCTGGCCACGGCGCGGGGCTGCCATGTGGTATTGGCTGGTGCCGGGCTGGCGCTGTTGTTCCGCAGCGTGCCCTGGACCTTCGATGTGGTGCGTTTGGCTGGCGCGGCCTACCTGGCGTGGCTGGGGCTGCGCATGTTGCTGGCGCGGCCGTCGTTGGCGGGCATCGAGCCTGTGGCCGAGGTTCAGGCGCGGAGTTGGCGGCGGGCCTTTGGCAATGGGTTGCTGACCAATCTGCTCAATCCCAAGGCGTTGTTGTTCTGTTCGGTGCTGTTGCCGCAGTTCGTGCGGCCGGATGCGGGGCCGTTGGCGTTGCAGTTCGGCGTGCTGGGGGCGGTGTTGGTGGGGGTGGGGTTGGTGTTCGATAGTTTCTATGCGTTGAGCGGGGCTCGGTTGGGGCGTTGGCTGGAGCGGCATGCCTTGGCGCAGCGGGTGCAGCAGTGGGCTTTTGCTTCGTTGCTGATCGGGTTTGGGGCGCGGTTGGCGTTGTTGAGGGCGGTGTAGGAGTGTGGGGGAATTGTGGAGTACAGGGATGCTCCGTTGCCCTCACCCCAGCCCTCTCCCAGAGGGAGAGGGGGCCGTTCGGAGTGCGCTGATAATTCGGCGTTAGCCGGACGCTGTGCTATCCGGCTGAAACCTTACCTCCAGCCGGCACGGACAAGCTCCCTCTCCCTTCAGGGAGAGGGTTGGGGAGAGGGAACGGGACCCAGCACGAGCACCACCGTCCCCGGCTACCCCAGAAACTGCTCCGCATGATGGCAAGCCACCTGCCGCTCATCCAGCAGCCGCAGTTCCGGCACTTCCACCCTGCAGCGCTCCGTCGCATAGGGGCAGCGCTTGTGGAAGGCGCAGCCGCTGGGCGGGTTGAGCGGGTTGGGCAGTTCGCCCTGGATCTTGATCTTCGGTTTGCCCGGGTCCGGGTGGATCGCCGGGGTGGCCGAGAGCAGGGCGCGGGTGTAGGGGTGCAGCGGGCGTTCGTAGAGCTTGTCCGCCGGGCCCATTTCCGCCGGGCGGCCGAGGTACATCACCAGCACGTCGTCGGCCACGTGGCGCACCACCGCCAGGTTGTGGGAGATGAACACGTAGGCGGTGCCGAACTCCTGCTGCAGGTCCATGAACAGGTTGAGCACCTGGGCCTGGATGGACACGTCCAGCGCCGAGGTCGGTTCGTCGGCCACCAGCACCTTGGGCTGCAGCATCATGGCGCGGGCCAGGGCGATGCGCTGGCGCTGGCCGCCGGAGAACATGTGCGGGTAGCGCTGGTAGTGCTCCGGGCGCAGGCCCACCTGCTGCATCATCGCCTGCACCCGCTCGCGGCGTTCGCTGCGCGACAGGCTGGTGTTGATCAGCAGCGGCTCGCCGAGCTGGTCGCCGATCTTCTGCCGCGGGTTGAGCGAGGCGTAGGGGTTCTGGAACACCATCTGCACGTCGCGGCGCAGTTGCTTGCGCTGCTCGTGGCTGGCGCCCTTCACTTCCTGGCCGGCGATGCGCAGGGAGCCGGAGGTGGGCTCCTCGATCAGCGTCAGGGCGCGGGCCAGGGTGGACTTGCCGCAGCCGGACTCGCCGACCACCGCCAGGGTCTTGCCGGCCTGCAGTTCGAAGGACACGCCGTTGAGGGCGCGGACCAGGGCGTGGGGCTTGAACAGACCCTGGGCGATGTCGTAGTGGCGGGTCAGGTCGCGGGCGGTCAGTACGGCTTCCATCAGACCACCTCCTTGAGGTTCAGCGGGTAGTAGCAGCGCACCGCGCCGCGGACGTGGGGTTCCAGGGCCGGGCGGATGGCGCGGCAGTCGTCCTGCACATAGGGGCAGCGCGGCGACAGCAGGCAGCCCTGTGGCCGGTCGTAGCGCCCGGGGACGATGCCGGGCAGGGTGGCCAGGCGTTCTTCGCCTGCGCTGTGCTCGGGAATCGCCTTGAGCAGCGCCTCGGTGTAGGGGTGGGTGGGCAGGTCGAACAGCGCCGGCACCTGGCCGATCTCCACCGCCTGGCCGGCATACATCACGCAGACGCGCTGGGCGGTCTCGGCGACCACGGCGAGGTCGTGGGTGATCAGGATCAGCGCCATGCCCTGGTCGCGCTGCAGGTTCAGTAGCAACTCCATGATCTGTGCCTGGATGGTCACGTCCAGGGCCGTGGTGGGTTCGTCGGCGATCAGCAGCTTGGGCTCGCCGGCGATGGCCATGGCGATGGCCACGCGCTGGCTCATGCCGCCGGAGAGCTGGTGCGGGTAGGCGTCCAGGCGCTGGGCGGCGCCGGGGATTTCCACCTTCTCCAGCAGTTCCAGGGCGCGCTGGCGCGCGGCCTTGCCGCGCAGGCCCAGGTGCAGGCGCAGCACTTCCTCGATCTGGAAGCCCACGGTGTAGCTGGGGTTGAGCGCGGTCATCGGGTCCTGGAAGACCATGGCGATGTCCTTGCCGACGATGCGCCGGCGCTCGCGGCCCTTGAGCTTGAGCATGTCGCTGCCGTCGAAGCGCAGGGTGTCGGCGGTGATGCGCCCGGGGGCGTCGATCAGGCCCATCAGCGCCATCATGGTCACCGACTTGCCGGAGCCGGACTCGCCGACGATGGCCAGCACCTCGCCCTTGTCGACATTCAGGTCGAGGCCGTCGACCACGGGCACGGCGTCGGCGCCGCCGAAGCGCACCGAGAGGTTGCGGATTTCCAGGAGGCTCATACGGCGGTCTCCATCAGGCGCTGCACGGGAACATTCATCGTTGCGGGGGCGGGCATGCGGGGCGCGTAGGATGGGTTGAGTGCAACGAAACCCATCGGCTTGACGCTGGAATGATGGGTATCGCTTCGCTCCACCCATCCTACGAGGAGCATGAAGTTCTTCATCTGCATGCTCCTTACGCCGCGCTCTTGAGTTTCGGATCCAGCGCGTCGCGCAGGCCGTCGCCCACCAGGTTGATGGCCAGCACGCTGAGCAGGATGGCCAGGCCGGGCAGGCTCACCACCCACCAGGCGCGCTCGATGTAGTCGCGCGCCGAGGCCAGCATGGTGCCCCACTCCGGGGTCGGCGGTTGCACGCCGAGGCCGAGGAAGCCCAGGGCGGCGGCGTCGAGGATGGCCGAGGAGAAGCTCAGGGTGGCCTGGACGATCAGCGGCGCCATGCAGTTGGGCAGCACGGTGACGAACATCAGCCGCCAGAGGCCGGCGCCGGCCAGGCGCGAGGCGGTGACGTAGTCGCGGTTGACCTCGCCGAGCACCGCCGCGCGGGTCAGGCGCACGTAGGAGGGCAGCGAGACCACGGCGATGGCGATCACGGTGTTGAACAGCCCCGGGCCGAGTACCGCGACGATGGCCACCGCCAGCAGCAGCGAGGGCAGCGCCAGCATGATGTCCATCAGGCGCATGATCACCGGGCCCAGGCGGTTCGGCGAGAAGCCGGCGACCAGGCCCAGCACCAGCCCCGGCAGCAGCGAGATGACCACCGAGCTCAAGGCGATCAGCAGCGACAGGCGGGCGCCGAAGATCAGCCGCGAGAGCATGTCGCGGCCCACTTCGTCGGTGCCCAGCAGGAACTGCCCGGTGCCGCCTTCCAGCCACACCGGCGGGGTGAGCAGGAAGTCGCGGAACTGCTCGCTGGGGTCGTACGGCGCCACCCAGGGCGCGAACAGCGCGCAGAAGACGATCAGCACCATGAAGGCCAGGCCGCCCACTGCACCCTTGTTGTGCGCGAAGGCTTGCCAGAACTCTTTCAGGGGCGAGGGGTAGACCAGGCTCGGGTCGCCGGCGGGAGCGTTCTGCATGGAATTCATCGCGGGCTCCTCAGCGTTGGTGGCGGATGCGCGGGTTGACCAGGCCGTAGAGGATGTCCACGGTGAAGTTGACCAGGATCACCAGGGTGGCGACCAGCAGGATGCCGTTCTGCACCACCGGGTAGTCGCGGCGGCTGATGGCGTCGATCAGCCACTTGCCGATGCCCGGCCAGGAGAAGATGGTCTCGGTCAGCACGGCGCCGGCCAGCAGCGCGCCGACCTGCAGGCCGAACACGGTGAGCACCGGGATCATGGCGTTGCGCAGGGCGTGCACGAACACCACCCGGGCCGGCGACAGGCCCTTGGCGCGGGCGGTGCGCACGTAGTCCTCGCGCAGCACCTCGAGCATGGCCGAGCGGGTCATGCGGGCGATCACCGCCAGCGGGATGGTGCCCAGCACGATGGCCGGCAGGATGAGGTGGTGCAGGGCGTCGAGGAAGGCGCCCTCCTCATCGGAGAGCAGGGTGTCGATGAGCATGAAGCCGGTCTTCGGCTCGATGTCGTAGAGCAGGTCCAGGCGCCCGGACACCGGCGTCCAGCCGAGGGTCACGGAGAACAGCATGATGAGGATCAGGCCCCACCAGAAGATCGGCATCGAGTAGCCGGCCAGGGAGATGGTCATCACCCCGTGGTCGAAGATCGAGCCGCGCTTGAGCGCCGCGATGACCCCGGCCAGCAAGCCGAAGGTGCCGGCGAAGAGCATGGCGGCGATGGCCAGTTCCAGGGTCGCCGGGAACAGCGTGAGGAACTCGTGCCAGACGCTGTCGCGGGTCACCAGGGATTCGCCGAGGTTGCCCTGGGCGAGGTTGCCGATGTAGTCCAGGTACTGCTGGTACAGCGGCTTGTCCAGGCCCAGGCGGTGCATGGCCTCGGCGTGCATCTGCGGGTCGACGCGGCGCTCGCCCATCATCACCTCGACCGGGTCGCCGGGGATCATGCGGATCAGCGCGAAGGTCAGCAGCGTGACGCCGAAGAAGGTCGGAATGAGCAGGCCGAAACGGCGTGCGATGAAACTCAGCATGGTGGGGGCGGACTCCTCATCACGCGGCTGCCCGCGGGGATAACGCGGGCGCCCGTTTTTATTGTCACTTCACCCGGGTTTCGGCGAAGTTGTTATTGCTCAGCGGGCTGATGGTGTAGCCCTCGATATTGCTGCGGCGCACATTGAACAGCTTAGGATGCGCCAGGGGAATCCAGGGGGCCTGTTCGTGGAATATCTTTGTCGCCTTTTCATAAAGTTCCTGCCGTTTCGACCGCTCGTCGGTGCGCCGGGCCTGCTGGATCAGTGATTCGAAGGCCGCGTCGCACCAGCGCGCCTGGTTTTCCCCGGACCTGGCCGCCGCGCAGCTCAGGTTGGGGCTGAGGAAGTTGTCCGGGTCGCCGTTGTCGCCGGCCCAGCCGAGCAGCGAGAGGTCGTGCTCGCCGGCCTTGGAGCGCTTGAGCAGTTCGCCCCATTCCAGCGAGCGGATCTGCAGCGCGATGCCGACCTTGGCCAGGTCCGCCTGCATCATCTGTGCCGCCAGCGCCGGGTTGGGGATGGTCGGCGAGCTGCCGTTGCGGATGAACAGCGTCAGCTTCAGGCCCTCGTCCACCCCGGCTTCCTTGAGCAGGGCCCGGGCGCGCCCGGGGTCGTGCGGCCAGTCCTGCAGTTGCCGGTTATAGCCGAGCAGCGTCGCCGGGTAGGGGTTGATCGCCGGGGTCGCCGCGCCGGGGCCGAACACCGCCTCCAGCAGCGCCGGCTTGTCGATGGCCAGGTTGATGGCCTGGCGCACTCGCGCATCGTCCAGCGGCTTGTGCTGGGTGTTGAGGGCCACGTAGGTGGTCAGCAGGGCGTCGGTGCTGTCCACCGCCAGGTGCGCTTCCTTCTGCAGCTGCGGCACGTCGGCCGGTTTCGGGTAGAGCGCCACCTGGCATTCGCCGCGGCGCAGCTTCTGCATACGCACGTTGGGGTCGAGGGTGATGGCGAACACCAGGTTGTCGATGGCCGGCTTGCCGCCGAAGTAGTCCGGGTTGGCCTTGTAGCGCACCTGGGCGTCGCGGGCGTAGCGGCTGAAGACGAAGGGGCCGGTGCCGATGGGCTGGGTGTTGAGCTGCTCCTGCTTGCCGGCCTTGAGCAACTGGTCGGCGTATTCGGCCGAGTAGATGGAGGCGAAGCCCATGGCCATGTCGGCGAGGAAGGGCGCTTCCGGGTGGTTGAGGGTGAAGCGCACGGTCAGGTCGTCGAGCTTGTCCACCGACTTGATCAGCTCGCCCATGCCCATGGCCTCGAAGTAGGCGTAGCCGCGCGGCGCCGAGGCGTGCCAGGGGTGTTGCGGGTCCAGCGCGCGGCGGAAGCTCCAGAGCACGTCGTCGGCATTCAGCGTGCGGCTGGGCTTGAAGTACTCGGTGCTGTGGAACTTCACCCCCGGGCGCAGGTGGAAGGTGTAGGCCAGCCCGTCGGGGCTGACCTCCCAACTCTGCGCCAGGGCCGGCACTACCTCGGTGGTGCCCGGGCGGAACGCCACCAGGCGGCTGAACACCGTCTCGGCGGCGGCGTCGGCGGTGACCGCGCCGGTGTACTGGACGATGTCGAAGCCCTCGGGGCTGGCCTCGGTACACACCACCAGGTTCTGCGCCAGCGCGGGGCCGGCGCCGAGCGCCAGGAGCAGGGGCAGGTAGCGCGGGATCATGGGGGTTCTCCTACAGCAGGTCGAAGGGGAAGGTGCTGACCAGGCGGACCTCGTCGACGCTGCCGTCGACCTGGTTCTGGCTGGCCAGGTGCTTCATGTACATCAGGCGGAACTTGCTGCGCTTGAGCGGGCCGTCCTGGACCACGTAGGTGCCCATCAGGCCCAGTTCGTGGTGCTTCTCGCCGTCCTGGCCGCGGACCTCGGCGTAGTTGCCGTAGGCGCCGTTGCGATCGCCGTCGTAGTGGGTGCCGTCGATGTCCCAGCCCTTGGCGTACCACACCGCGGTGCTCAGGCCGGGCACGCCGTAGGGTGCGAAGTCGGTGCCGTAGCGCAGCTGCACGGATTTTTCGTTGGGACCGTTGTAGTCCGACAGCAGCGAGTTGGCCAGGTAGATGGCCGAGGTCTCGTGCACGTAGTCGAAGTACTCGTTGCCGTCCACCTGCTGCCAGCCGAGCATCAGGCTGTGGGCGCCATGGCTGAGGGTGAAGGCCAGGCTCCAGGTGTCGTTGTCGATGTAGCCGGCCTCGCGGTTGCCGGTGTCGCGGGTGCTGTAGAGGTTGAAGCTGGTGTTCAGGGCCAGGCTCCGGGCGTCGCCCAGGTCGTGGGAGAAGCCGAGGTAGTACTGGTTCCAGACGTCCTCGAAATGCCCGCCGTAGGCGCTCACCGAGAGGTTGTCGGCGACCTTGTAGGTGCCGCCGAGGTAGCTGTAGCGGTCGCCCTTGACCTGGCGCGTGCCGTACTCGGTGGTGAAGTCCTCGTCGCCCGCCCCGGTGCGCGGGCTGGCGCGGGTGAAGCTGCCGGCCTGCAGCGTGAGGCCGGCCAGCTCTTCGCTGAGCAAGCCGACGCCGTTGAAGCTCGACGGCAGGGCGCGGTTGTCGATGCTGTTGAACACCGGCGTCTCGACCTGGAAGCGCCCGGCCTTGAGCTCGGTGTTGGAGACGCGCAGGCGCAGGTTGGCGATGCCCAGCTTCGACCACTCGTCCACCGCCTCGCCGTCGCTGTGGGCCAGGGTGCGGTTGCCGCCGCCGCCGATCACGCCCTTGCCGCGCTCCAGGTTGATGGCGTTGAAGCCGGCCACGTCGAGGCCGAAGCCGACGGTGCCCTGGGTGTAGCCGGAGCTGTACTGGAGGATGGTGCCCTGCACCCAGGCGCGGCGGCTGTGGGTGAATTCCGAGCCGCCTTCCTTGGGAATGCGGAAGCCGAAGCTGTCGTGCATCTGCTCGCGGGAAAAGAAGTTGCGCGTGCTGAGGGTCAGTTTCTGGCCCTCGATGAAGCCGCTGGCGCCGGCCTGGCCCTTGTTCGCATCGTCCTCGGCGGCCTGGGCCTGGCCGAGCAGCCCGGCGCCGATCGCCAGGCCCAGTACAGCGGGTTTGAGGTAGGGACACTGCATGGATTGCTCCTTTTTCTTCTTCGTTGTTGTTCGAGACGGCAAACGCATCCCGCCGCGCCTGCCGGGGCGGGCGCGCGGGGTGTGGGGCAGTGGCGAAACGAAGGGCCGCCCGGTCTGCGCCGGGTCGGCGGGCCGAAAGCCTCGGCTAGGGCTGGTTGCTCACGCCGTAGAAGGTGTTGCGCCCGAAGGGGCTGATGAGGAAGCCCTGCACCGACTTGCGCATGGGCTGGTACACCGTGGAGTGGGCGATGGGGCTGATGGGCAGCTGCTGGGCGAGCAACTGCTGGGCCTGCTGGTAGAGGGCGACGCGCTGGGCGTGGTCGGTGGTGGCCTTGGCCTGCTTGACCAGCTTGTCGTAGGCCGCGTCGCACCACTTGGAGATGTTGTTGCCGTTGACCGCGTCGCAGCCGTAGAGGGTGCCGAGCCAGTTGTCCGGGTCGCCGTTGTCGCCGGTCCAGCCGAACAGGGCGGCGTCGTGCTCGCCGGCGTGGGCGCGCTTGATGTACTCGCCCCACTCGTAGCTGACGATCCTGGCCTTGATGCCGACCTTGGCCCAGTCGGCCTGGATCATCTCGGCCATCAGCTTGGCATTGGGGTTGTACGGGCGCTGCACCGGCATGGCCCAGAGGGTGATCTCGGTGCCTTCGGCGATGCCGGCCTGCTTCAGCAGTTCCCGGGCCTTCGCCGGATCGTAGGCCTGGCCCTTGATGGATTCGTCATAGGACCACTGCGTCGGCGGCATGGCGTTCACCGCCAACTGGCCGG
This sequence comes from Pseudomonas sp. PI1, assembly GCF_000812405.1. NCBI lineage: Bacteria > Pseudomonadati > Pseudomonadota > Gammaproteobacteria > Pseudomonadales > Pseudomonadaceae > Pseudomonas > Pseudomonas sp. PI1. Next base: position 239,690 of record NZ_JWMC01000045.1, on the reverse strand, counting down.
CGCCCTGGTAGATGGCGTCGATGATCGCCTGCTTGTTCACCGCCATGTCCAGCGCCTGGCGAACTTCGACGCGGTCCAGCGGCTTGTGGGTGACGTTGTAGGCGATGTAGCCGAGGTTGAAGCCCGGCTGCGAGGGCATGTTCAGGTTGGCGTCCTGCTTCAGCGAGGCCAGGTCCGCCGGACGCGGGTTGAGGCTGATCTGGCATTCGCCGGCCTTGAGCTTCTGCATGCGCACCGAGGCGTCGGTGTTGATGGCGAAGATCAGGTTGTCCAGGCGCACGTCCTCGGGCTTCCAGTAGTCCTTGTTGCCCTTGAAGCGGATCAGCGCGTCCTTCTGGTAGCGGCTGAGCACGAAGGGTCCGGTGCCGATGGGCTTCTGGTTGATCTCGCTGGCCTTGCCCCGGGCGAGCAACTGGCCGGCGTACTCGGCGGACTGGATGGCCGCGAAGCTCATGGCCAGGTTCTGGATGAAGGCGGCGTCGACCTCGTTGAGGACGAACTTCACGGTGTAGTCGTCGAGCTTCTCCACCCTGGCGATGTTGCGGTCCAGGCCCATGTCGGTGAAGTAGGGGAACTCGGTGGGGTAGGCCTTGCGGAACGGCTGGTCCTTGTCGAGCATGCGCTCGAAGGTGAAGACCACGTCGTCGGCGTTGAATTCGCGGCTGGGCTTGAAGTAGTCGGTGGTGTGGAACTTCACGCCGTGGCGCAGGTGGAAGGTCCAGGCCTTGCCGTCGGCGCTGGTCTCCCAGCTTTCGGCCAGGGCCGGCACGGCCTCGGTGCCGCCGCGCTCGAACTGCACCAGGCGATTGAACAGGGTTTCCGACGTGGCGTCGTAGTCGGTGCCGGTGGTGTACTGGCCCGGGTCGAAGCCGGCCGGGCTGCCTTCGGAGCAGTACACCAGGGTGCTGCCGGCGAAGCTCGCCGAGCTGGCCAGCAACAGGCCGCCAGCGACCAGTGAATGCATGGAGTTACGACGCTTCATACGCATGCCTAACCTCGTTGTTCTTTTTCTGAGGGAACCGGGCGCGGGCCTGATGGACCTGTGCCGGCTCGGGCGCCACCGCTCCCCCGTGGGCGATGGTCGGATGCCGCCGGGGTAGCCGGCGAACGTCGAACGCGAAGTTAAGTCAGGCTAAAATTAAGGTCAACTTAAATTCAGTGCTACTGCAAAAATCAGAAGCGTCCTAATACCTAGGGAATGTCTCAGCTACCCGGATGCTCGCCGAACAGCGGCATGGTGGTGACGGTCTGCACCTCGGCGGTTTCCTCGCCGGCATTGCGCAGGCAGTGGGGCTTGCCGGCGTCGAAGTGCACCGAGTCGCCGGGGCCCAGGGGGTAGCTGCGGCCATCGATGGTGTAGACGATGCTGCCGCTGAGCACGTAGGCGAATTCCGCGCCCTCGTGGGCGATCAGCTCGGACTGGTAGCCGACCGGCATGTTCATCTTCACCGCGTTGAGCTGGTTGCCGGGGAAGGAGCTGGACAGGCGCTCGTAGCCCAGCGGCTGGCCCTCGATGGCATAGCGCACGCGCTCGCCCTGGTGGGTGTCCGGCTGCGCTTGCTGCGGCTGGTCGAACAGTTCGTTGAGCGGCACCCCCAGAGATTTGGCGATGCTGGCCAGGGACGAGATGGAAACCCCGGTGAGGTTGCGTTCGGCCTGGGACAGGAAGCTGGCGGTGAGGCCGGATTCGCTGGCCACCTGGTTGAGGGTCTTCTTCGCGGCGCGCCTATAGCGACGCAGGCGCTCTCCGATTCGATCGACGGTCATTGGCTGGGCTCTTGGAGGATGCCGGCAGTATACCGGCGAAGGAAGGCGGAGGAAGAGGGCCGGAAAGGTTGGCTTGCGAAGAGGGCTTTTGCCGTGATTTTAAGTGGTGCTTAAAATTCGTTTGGCACGGATTTTAAGTAATGCTTAAATTCCGCCGGAGTTTTCAGGATGGGAGTTGGGCGATGACGTTGGGCGTTGGGGGCAGCAGCCCCGAGCAGGCTCTGGCGGGGCTGCGCGACATGAGCGGCGGCGTCGAGCCGATCGGGCTGGACGAATACCGGGCCCGCGTGGCCGGCCTGCAGGCGCGCCTGCGCGAGCAGGGCATGGCCGCGGCGTTCGTCGATGCCGGCAGCTACCTGCGCTATTTCAGCGGGGTGAAATGGAACCCCAGCGAACGCCTGGTCGGCCTGCTGGTGCCCGCCGAGGGCGAGCCGCAGTACCTCGCCCCGGCCTTCGAGGAGGGCACGGTGCGCGACTTCCAGGTGCTGCCCGGGGCGATCCGCACCTGGCAGGAACACCAGAGTCCTTACCGCCTGCTGCTGGACATGCTGGTGGAGCTGGGCGTGCCGGCCAACGCCCGCCTCGGCCTGTGCCCGAGCCTGCCGTTCGGCATGGTCGAGCGCCTGCGCGAGGTTGCCGGCGCCCTGCGCCTGGTGGATGCGAGCGCCGCCGTCGACCATGGGCGGCAGCGCAAGTCGGCCGCCGAGCTGGCGCTGATGCAGCGCGCCAAGGACATGACCCTGGAAGTGCACAAGGCCGCCGCCAGCATCCTCCGCGAAGGCATCAGCACCACCGAGGTGGTGCGCTTCATAGAGGCGGCGCACCGCCGCGTCGGCGCGCCAGGTTCGACCTTCTGCATCGTGCTGTTCGGCGAGGACAGCGCCTTCCCCCACGGCGTGCGCGAGCCGCGCCCGCTGCGCGAAGGCGACATGGTGCTGATCGACACCGGCTGCCAGTTGCACGGCTACAACTCGGACATCACCCGCAGCTACGTATTCGGCACGCCCAGCGAGCGCCAGCGCAGCCTGTGGAACCTGGAGAAGGCCGCGCAACTGGCCGCCTTCGCCGCCGCCGTGCCGGGTGCGCCCTGCCAGGCGGTGGACGCCGCCGCGCGGCGTTGCCTGGAAGCCGGCGGCCTGGGCCCGGACTACGCCTTGCCCGGCCTGCCGCACCGCACCGGCCACGGCATCGGCCTCGACATACACGAAGGCCCCTACCTGGTGCGCGGCGACGAAACCCCGCTGGAGGCCGGCATGTGCTTCAGCAACGAACCGATGATCTGCGTGCCCGGCGAGTTCGGCATCCGCCTGGAAGACCACTTCTACATGAACGCCGAAGGCCCGCGCTGGTTCACCCGGCCGAGCCATTCCATCGACGATCCATTCGGTCTGGCGGGGTAAGGCCTACCGCACCGGAGGGCATTGTAGCGGGCCCTGCCCGCGATTCGCGCGCAGGGCGCGCTCCTACAGGGGGATGGCGGCGCAGGATTTCATCCGTGATCGCACCGGGGCGTTCGGCTATCGCGGACAAGGTCCGCTCCTACGGGAGAAATACCGCGCTGCCCGGCAACCTGTAGGAGCAGGCCCTGCCTGCGATTCGCGCGCAGGGCGCGCTCCTACAGGGGGATGGCGCGGGTGGGGCAGCGTAGGAGCGGATCTCATCCGCGAACCGCGCCGGGACGTCCGGCTATCGCGGACAAGGTCCGCTCCTACGTTGCAGGCGAGCACGGCTTTTCGTAGGAGCGAGCACCTCGGTACAGCCTGCAATGTTGCACGGTGGCTAGAGCAACTCGAAGGGAAAGGTACTGACCAGCCGCAGCTCGTCGACGCTGCCGTTGCTCTGTTTCTGGCTGGCGCGGTGGCTGACGTACATGAGGCGGAAGTGGCTGCGTTTGAGCGCCCCGTTCTGCACCACGTAGGCGGCCGACAGGCCCAGTTCGCGGTGCTTCTCGCCGTCCTGCTCGCGGCCCTTCGCGTAGTTGCCGTAGGCGCCGTTGCGGTCGCCGGTGTAGCCCGTGCCGTCGATGTCCCAGCCCTTGACGTACCACACCGAGGTGCTCAGCCCCGGCACGCCGTAGGCCGCCCAGTCGGTGTTGTAGCGCAGCTGCGCGGATTTCTCGTTGGGCCCGTTGTAGTCGGCGAAGGCCACGTTGCTCAGGTGGATGGCCTTGGTCTCGTGCACGTAGTCGAAGTATTCGTCGCCTTCGACCTGCTGCCAGCCGAACATCAGCGAGTGGGCGCCGCGGCTGAGGGTGAAGTCCAGGCTCCAGGTGTCGTTGTCGATGTAGCCGGCGGCGCGGCGGCCGGTGTCGCGGGTGCTGTAGAGGTTGGCGCGGGTCCGCAGGGCGAGCTTCTGCGGGTCGCCCAGGCTGTGGCTCAGGCCCAGGTAGTACTGGTTCCAGACGTCCTCGAAGTGCCCGCCGTAGAGTGTCGCCGACAGGCCGCCGGGGGCCTTGTAGCTGCCGCCGAGGTAGCTGTAGCGGTCGCCCTTGGCCAGGCGGGTGCCGTATTCGGTGGTCAGGTCTTCCTCGCCGGCGCCGGCGCGGGGGCTGGCGCGGGTGAAGCTGCCGGCCTGCAGCGCCAGGCCCGGCAGTTCCTCGCTGAGCAGGGCGAAGCCGTCGAAGCTGGCGGGCAGGACGCGGTTGTCGTGGCTGTTGAACACCGGCGTGTCGACCTGGAAGCGGCCGCCCCTGAGTTCGGTGCTGGAGACGCGCAGGCGCAGGTTGGCGATGCCCAGCTTGGACCATTCGTCCACCGCGTTGCCGTCGCTGTCGGTCAGGGTGCGGTTGCCGCCGCCGCCGGCGATCACGCCCTTGCCGCGCTCCAGGCTGAGGGCGTGGTAGCCGGCCACGTCCAGGCCGAAGCCGACGGTGCCCCGGGTATAGCCGGAGCTGTACTTGAGCAGGGTGCCCTGCACCCAGGTGCGGCGGTTGTGGGTGAACTCCGAACCGTCTTCCTTGGGGATGCGGAAGCCGTTGCTGTCCTGGGCCTGCTCCAGGGCGGCGAAGTTGCGGGTGCGCAGGCTCAGGCTCTGGCCTTCGACGAAGCCCTTGGCGCCGGCCTGGCCGCGGGCCTCGCGGCGGTCGTCCTCGGCGGCCCAGGCCTGGCCGAACAGGCAGGCGCCGAGGGACAGGCCCAGGGCGGTGGGGCGGATGTGCTGCTGGATCATTGGCTGTTGCTCCCTTCTTGTTCTTGTTGGAGGGGCTAGGCCGATGACGCCGTGGGTGCGCTGGCCCCTGTGAGGGGCCGAAGCTAAGTGGGGGCGGGAAGGGCGATCAAGGCGGATTCGGCCGCGCTGCGAAAAACGGAAAATTCCGAATATTCAGGGGATTGCATTCGGGCGACGGGGTACTCGTCGAAGGTAGGCGCGGGGGCGATGGAGGGCGCCTACCTGCCCGGCGCCGCCTCTGGCGGGGCGGCGCCGGGGTGGGTGGCTACAGCAGGTTGAAGGGCAGGGTGGTGATCAGGCGCACGTCGTCGATGCTGCCGTCGGCCTGGTTCTGGCTGGCCCGGTGGCGCCGGTAGGTCAGCTTGATGCTGCTGCTCTTGAGCGGGCCGTCCTGGATCTTGTAGGCGATGGTCATGCCCAGTTCGCGATGCCTTTCGCCATCCTGCTTGCGCACCTCGGCGTAGCTGCCGTGGGCGCCGTTGCGGTCGCCGTCGTAGCGGGTGCCGTCGATGCCCCAGCCCTTGGCGTACCACAGCGTGCTGCTCAGCCCCGGTATGCCGTAGCGGGCCCAGTCGGTGCCGTAGGCCAGCTGGGCGGACTTCTCGTTGGGGCCGTTGTAGTCGGATTGCAGGTAGTTGACCAGGTAGATGGCCGCGGTCTCGTTGACGTAGTCGAAATACTCGTCGCCATCGACCTGCTGCCAGCCCGCCATCAGGCTATGGGCGCCGCGGGCGAGGGTGAAGGCCAGGCTCCAGGTGTCGTTGTCGATGTAGCCGGCCTTGCGGCTGCCGGCATCGCGGGTGCTGTAGCCGTCGAAACGGGTGTGCAGGGCCAGCACGTCGGGGTCGCCGAGGTCGTGGGAGAAGCCCAGGTAGTACTGCCGCCAGATGTCCTCGAACTCGCCGCCGTAGGCGCTGAGGCTGAGGTTGGGCGTCGCGCGGTAGGTCCCGCCGAGGTAGCTGTAGCGGTCGCCCTTGGCCTTGCGGTCGCCGTAGGTGGTGGTGAGTTTCTCGTCGCCGGCCCCGGTGCGCGGGCTGACGCGATCGAAGCTGCCGGCCTGCAGCCTGAGCCCGGTGAGTTCGCTGCTGGTCAGGCCGACGCCGCGGAAGGTGGAGGGCAGGGCGCGGTTGTCGATGGTGGCCAGCACCGGCGTCTGGACCTGGAAGCGGCCGGCGCGCAGTTCGCTGTTGGACATCCGCAGGCGCAGGTTGGCCACGCCCAGCTTGGACCACTCGTCCAGCGGCCGCCCGTCGCTGTCGGTCAGGGTGCGGTTGCTGCCGCCGGCGACCACGCCCTTGCCGCGCTCCAGGTTGAGGGCATGGAAGGCGCCGACGTCGAGGCCGAAGCCGACGGTGCCCCGGGTGTAGCCGGAACTGTACTGCAGGATGCTGCCCTGCACCCAGGTGCGCCGGCTGTGGGTGGGCTCGTAGCCGTCGTCCTTGGGGATCTTGAAGACGAAGCGCCCATGTTTTTGCTCGCGGGAGGCGAAGTTGCGGGTGCTCAGGGTCAGGCTCTGGCCTTCGATGAAGCCCTTGGCGGCGGCCTGCCCCCGCTGCCTGTCGTCCTCTTCGGCCGCCCAGGCCTGGCCGGTGACGCCGGCGAGCAGCGCCAGGCCGATGGCGGTGGGGCGGAAGTGTGGATTGGTCATCTGATTGCTCCTCGTTTCTAGTGCTGTGCGCAACGGCGGGCACCTGGGCGCGCGCCGGGAACGGCCGGTGGCCGGCTGCAAGGCGGAAAGCGAGTGCGGTGGGATGATTGTTGGAAGAGCCTGGCCGGTCGGGCCTGGCTCATGGCTGCCCGCAGCGGATGGGGCGGGCGCAGGGGCGGCAGCGGCGGGTACGCCGTGCCGTGGAAGGCGTGGGGGCCGGGGCTGCCGGACCTTCAGGGGGGAAGCTAAGCCATGCCTGGCGGCCGCGACAATGAAAAAATGCCTGGTGCTTCACTACGCCGCTTCTCGCCGATGCCCGGAATAGAGGCTTCGCAGCGTGTTTGGATACAGTGTCGTAGGAATATTAGCTCCAACCTGTAGGAGCGGGCCCTGCCCGCGATATCGCGCGCAGGGCGCGCTCCTACATTGGAATGGTGTGGGTGGGGCGGCGTAGGAGCGGATCTTATCCGCGAACCGCGCCGGAACCTCCGGCTATCGCGGACAAGGTCCGCTCCTACGGGGGAGGCATGCCGTGTCTCTCGGTAACCTGGAGCGGGCCCTGCCCGCGATATCGCGCGCAGGGCGCGCTCCTACATTGGAATGGTGTGGGGGGGGTGGCGTAGGAGCGGATCTTATCCGCGAACCGCGCCGGAACCTCCGGCTATCGCGGACAAGGTCCGCTACAGGGGCGGGAAATACGGGCTCAGGGCCCGAGTTCGACGTGGGTGAAGTTGTTCGAGCCCAGCGGGCTCAGGGTGAAGCCCTTCACCCTGGGGCTCAGCACCACGAACTGCTTCGGGTAGGCCAGGGCTATCCAGGGCGCTTCGCGCTGGAAGATCGCCAGGGCCTGGCGGTACAGCGCGGCGCGGGTGTCCTGGTCGGTGCTGGCGCGGGCCTGGCGCAGCAGGTCGTCGAACTGGGCGTTGCACCAGCCGGCCATGTTCTCGCCGCTCTGCGCGGCGGCGCAGGACAGGTTGGGGGTGAGGAAGTTGTCCGGGTCGCCGTTGTCGCCCACCCAGCCCATGAACACCAGGTCGTGCTCGCCGTGCTTGGCACGGCGGATCAGTTCGCCCCATTCGTAGACGCGGATGTCGGCGCGGATGCCCAGCTTGCCCAGGTCGTTCTGCAGCATCTGCGCGCCTATGCCGGGGTTGGGGTTGGTCGGGCCGCCGCCGGGGCGGGTCCAGATGCTGAGCTTCTGCCCGGGCTGCACGCCGGCTTCGGCCAGCAGCTGGCGGGCCCGTTCGAGGTCGCGCGGCCAGCCCTTCAGGTCCGCGTCCGAACCCCACAGCGTCGGCGGGTAGGGCGCCACCGCCGGGCTGGCGCCGCCCTCGCCGAACTGCGCCTTGCGGTAGGCGTCGCGGTCGAAGGCGAGGTTGATGGCCTGGCGCACGCGCACGTCGTCCAGAGGCCTGTGCCGGGTGTTGATGGCGACGTAGGCGACCAGCAGGGAGTCCAGCTCCTCCACCTTCAGGCGCGGGTCCCTGCGCAGTTCGGGGATGTCCGTGGGCCGCGGGTACACCGCCACCTGGCAGTCGCCGGCGCGCAGCTTCTGGATGCGCACGCTGGGGTCGGGGGTGATGGCCAGCAGCAGGCGCTCGATCTTCGGCGTGCCGCCCCAGTAGTCGGGGTTGGCGGCGAAGCGCACCTGGGCGTCCTTCTGGTAGCGCTGGAAGACGAAGGGGCCGGTGCCCAGGGGCAGGTTGTTCAGTTGCTCTGGCTTGCCGGCCGCCAGCAGCAGGTCGGCGTATTCGGCCGAGTAGATGGAGGCGAAGCCCATGGCCAGGTCGGCGAGGAAGGGCGCCTCGGGATGGCGCAGGGTGAAGCGCACGGTCAGGTCGTCGACTTTCTCGATGCGCTCGATCAGCCCCGGCAGGCCCATCGACTGGGCATAGGGGAAGCCGCGCGGGGCCAGCCTGTTCCATGGATGCGCCGGGTCGAGCTGGCGCCGGAAGCTCCAGAGCACGTCGTCGGCGTTGAAGGTGCGGGTAGGCGTGAAGTAGTCGGTGCGCTGGAACTTCACGCCCGGGCGCAGGTGGAAGGTGTAGGCCAGACCGTCGGCGCTGATGTCCCAACTCTGCGCCAGCGCGGGGATCACCTTGGTGCTGCCGGGGGCGAACTGCACCAGGCGTTCGTACACCGTCTCCGCCGTGGCGTCGGCGGTGGTGGCGGCGGTGTACTGGGTGATGTCGAAGCCTTCCGGGCTGCCCTCGGTGCACACCACCAGGGGCCGGGCCAGGGTCGGCGCGGCGACGAGCAGCAACGCCAGGGCCGCCCATGTAGGGCGGCCCGGTCGTCTATCGGCAAGCGGCTGTAACCAGCGCAGCATGGCGTGACGGCCGCCTCGCGGCGGCCGCGGACCTTACTTGCCGACGCCCACGCCGTAGAAGGAGTTGAGCGCGAAGGGGCTGATCTTGAAGTCCTCGACCGTCTTGCGCATCGGCTGGTACACGGTGGAGTGGGCGATCGGGGTGATCGGCACCTGCTCCTTGAGGATGTGCTGGGCCTGCTTGTACAGCTCGGTGCGCTTGGCCTGGTCGGGGGTGCGCTTGGCTTCCTTGATCAGCTTGTCGTAGGGCTGGTCGCACCATTTGGAGAAGTTGTTGCCGTTGACCGCGTCGCAGCTGTACAGGGTGCCCAGCCAGTTGTCCGGGTCGCCGTTGTCGCCGCTCCAGCCGATCAGCATGGCGTCGTGCTCGCCGGCCTTGGCGCGCTTGATGTACTCGCCCCATTCGTAGGTGACGATCTTGGCCTTGATGCCGACCTTGGCCCAGTCGGCCTGGAGCATCTCGGCCATCAGCTTGGCGTTGGGGTTGTACGGGCGCTGCACGGGCATGGCCCACAGGGTGATCTCGGTGCCTTCGGGCACGCCGGCCTTCTTCAGCAGTTCCTTGGCCTTCTCCGGGTCGTAGCCGGCGTCCTTGATGCTGTCGTCGTAGGACCACTGGGTCGGCGGCATGCCGTTCACGGCGAGCTGGCCGGCGCCCTGGTAGACGGCGTCGATGATGGCTTTCTTGTTCACCGCCATGTCCAGCGCCTCGCGCACTTCCAGCTTGTCCAGCGGCTTGTGCAGCACGTTGTAGGCGATGTAGCCGAGGTTGAAGCCCGGCTGCGAAGGCATGTTCAGGTTGGCGTCCTTCTTCAGCGACTCCAGGTCCGCCGGGCGCGGGAACAGGGTGATCTGGCACTCGTTGGCCTTGAGCTTCTGCATGCGCACCGAGGCGTCGGTGTTGATGGCGAAGATCAGGTTGTCGATCTTCACCTCGCCGGGCACCCAGTAGTCCTTGTTGGCCTTGAAGCGGATCATCGCGTCCTTCTGGTAGCGGCTGAACACGAAGGGCCCGGTGCCGATCGGCTTCTGGTTGATGTCGCTGGCGCGGTTCCGCTTGAGCAACTGGTCGGCGTATTCGGCGGACTGGATGGAGGCGAAGCTCATGGCTAGGTTCTGGATGAACGCGGCGTCGACCTCGTTGAGGACGAACTTCACGGTGTAGTCGTCGACCTTCTCCACCTTGGCGATGTTGGCGTCCATGCCCATGTCGGTGAAGTAGGGGAATTCGGTGGGGTAGGCCTTACGGAACGGGTGGTTCTTGTCGAGCATGCGCTCGAAGGTGAACAGCACGTCGTCGGCGTTGAATTCGCGGGTCGGCTTGAAGTAGTCGGTGGTGTGGAACTTCACGCCGTGGCGCAGGTGGAAGGTGTAGGTCTTGCCGTCATCGGATACGTCCCACTTCTCGGCCAGGCCGGGGATCACCTGGGTGCCGCCGCGTTCGAACTGGGTGAGGCGGTTGAACACCGTCTCGGCGGCGGCGTCGAAATCGGTGCCGGTGGTGTACTGGCCGGGGTCGAAGCCCGCCGGGCTGCCCTCGGAGCAGAACACCAGGTTGCCGGCGGCGTGGGCGAAGGGAGCGCTGGCGATCAACCCAGCGGCGATCATGGAGCGGATGACGGCATTCTTGCGCATGCTGACCTCAGTTTGTTGTGGTTGTCATCGAGGCACGTCCTTGTGGGGCGTGTCGCCTGAAACTATGCAGGGCACATGCCGGGCGCAAGGGCCACACCCGCCACAGTGTAGAAGCTGTGGGGAAGTCGTAAGGGAATGTCGCAATAACGCAAGAAGCCCGCCGCGGCGCCCGGGCGGGTGGCGCCGCGGCGGGCCCGCATCAGGGCATCTGCACTTCGATGGTGCCGTCGGCGGTCACCGTGACCTGGCTGGTGCCGGCCTCGATCTCCGGGGCCGCGGCGAAGCCGGCGTCGGCCTTCATCGTCGCCATGCGCATCACCGGCATCGGCCGCGGCGCGCCGGCGCTGTTCAGGTTCAGGTTGACCAGGCGGTAGCCCTTGCCGCCGAGGGAATCGGTCAGCAGCTGGGCGCGGGCCTTGAACGCCGCCACGGCGTTCTTCATCAGGCTGTCCTCGTTCTGCTGGCGGGTGGAGTCGGCGATGCTGAAGCTCATGTTACCCATCTTCAGCTTGCCCAGCAGGCTGGCGGTGAGCTGCGACAGAGCGGCGAAGTCCGAGCTTTCCAGGCGCAGCTCGGCGCGTTCGCGCCAGGCGGTGATCTTCTGGCCCTTGTCGTCGTACACCGGGTAGCTGTTGCGGCTGCCCAGGCTGACGGTCACGCCCTTGGTCTTGCGCGCCTCGGTCACCGCGGCGTTGAGGGCGGCGGTGGTCTCGGCGGCGAGCCTGGCCGGGTCGCTGGCCTGGGCTTCGTTGAAGAGGGTCACGTGCATCTGGTCGTGGGCCACTTCCTGGCTGGCCTCGGCGTGCAGCGACACCAGGTTGTAGCGCGGCTCGTCGGCGTGGGCGGCGAAGCTGGTGGCGGCCAGGGCGACGGCTGCGGCCAGGGCGGCGAGGCTTTTCTTCAATGCGGACATGTTCGACTCCTTGGTCCTGTAATGAGTCCCGGGTGCAGGGTAGACGACCCCGCACATGGACAGTCAGACCTATTGACGCAGGTCGGCGTTCAAAGGGGTTGAATCGCGATAGCCTTTATCTCGTATGCTGTGTCGCTATGACGCACCGAGAGGGGAAGGGGCTTGGCTATACTCGCGCAAATTCCGGAATTCACCATGCGCACACCGGTTTTCCAGTTATCCGCCAGCCGGCAGAACCTGCTGCACCTGACGCTCATCCGTATTCTCGTGCTGGCCGCCCAGGCCGGTTCGGTGGGCATCGCCTACAAGGCCCAGTTGATCCCGCTGCCCTGGGCGGCGCTGGGGGTGACCCTCGGCGTGTCCCTGGTGCTGTGCCTGGCCACCGCCCTGCGCCTGCGCGGGCCCTGGCCGGTGACCGAGGTGGAGTACGCGGTGCAGCTGGGCTGCGACCTGATCATCCACAGCGCCCTGCTGTATTTCTCCGGCGGCTCGTCCAACCCCTTCGTCTCCTATTACCTGGTGCCGCTGACCATCGCCGCGGCGACCCTGCCGTGGCTCTACACCATCGTCCTCGCCGGCCTGGCCCTGGCCGCCTACACGGTGCTGCTGGTGTGGTTCCACCCGCTGAATATCGCCCCGGCGCAGCGCGACTACCTGCTGATCTACGGCATGTGGCTGAGCTTCGCCCTGGCCGCCGGGCTGATCACCTTCTTCGTCGCGCGCATGTCCCAGGCGCTGCGCCGCCAGGAACAGATAGTCGCGCAGCGCCGCGAGGAGGGCATGCGCGACCAGCAGCTGCTCGCCGTGGCCACCCAGGCCGCCGGCGCCGCCCATGAGCTGGGCACGCCGCTGGCGACCATGAGCGTGCTGCTCAAGGAACTGCGCCAGGCGCACCCGAAGGACCCGCTGCTGCAGGAAGACCTGGCGCTGCTGCAGGAGCAGGTCAAGCTGTGCAAGGACACCCTGCAGCAACTGGTGCGCGCCGCCGAGGCCGACCGCCGCCAGGCCATCCAGGAACAGGGCGTCAACGAATGGCTGGAGGCGGTGCTGCGCCGCTGGCACCTGATGCGCCCGGAGGCCACCTACCGCTACCTGAACCTGGGCCCGGGCAGCGCCCCGCGGCTGACGCCGCCCACCGACCTCACCCAGGCCCTGCTGAACCTGCTGAACAATGCTGCCGATGCCTGCCCGGACGACCTGGAGATCTGCGTCGACTGGACTGCCACCGACATCTGCCTGAGCATCCGCGACCACGGCCCCGGCGTGCCCCTGGCGATCGCCGAGCAACTCGGCAAACCCTTCTTCACCACCAAGGGCAAGGGCTTCGGCCTCGGCCTGTTCCTCAGCCAGGCCAGCGTCACCCGCGCCGGCGGCACGGTGAAGTTGTACAACCACGAAGACGGCGGCACGCTCACCGAGCTGCGCCTGCCGCGCAGCTATGGTGTGGTGTGAACCCACGCGCGAGGAAGTACCCATGAGCGAAGAGAATCTGTTCGAAGGCGAAGAGCAACCCCACCTGCTGCTGGTGGACGACGACGCCACCTTCACCCGTGTGATGGCGCGTGCGATGAGCCGCCGCGGCCTGCGAGTATCGGTCGCCGGTTCCGCCGAGGAAGGCCTGGCATTGGCCAAGGAGGACCTGCCCGACTACGCCGTGCTCGACCTGAAGATGGACGGCGACTCCGGCCTGGTGCTGCTGCCCAAGCTGCTGGAGCTGGATGCGGAGATGCGCGTGGTGATCCTCACCGGCTACTCCAGCATCGCCACCGCGGTGGAGGCCATCAAGCGCGGCGCCACCAACTACCTGTGCAAGCCGGCCGACGCCGACGACGTGCTGACCGCGCTGCTCTCGCAGCACGCCGACCTGGACAGCCTGGTGCCGGAAAACCCGATGTCGGTGGACCGCCTGCAGTGGGAGCACATCCAGCGCGTGCTGGCCGAGCACGACGGCAACATTTCCGCCACCGCCCGCGCCCTGGGGATGCATCGGCGGACGTTGCAGCGTAAGCTGCAGAAGCGCCCCGTGAGGCGTTAAGGAATTCATAAGACAGGGAGCGCCAACTGGGCGCTCCTTTTTTTTGTGCCGCCCGTGCTGAGCCCTGACTGATGACCGAAAGCGCCGAATACCGTGCCGCGAACGATGCCGTTCGCGGGCATTTCTTCTCCCAGGTGTGGAAACTGACGGCGCCCTACTGGCGCAGCGAAGAGAAGGGCATGGCCTGGCTGCTGCTGATCGTGGTGATCGCCCTGTCGCTGGTCGGCGTGGGCGTCTCGGTGTGGGTCAACACCTGGTACCGCGACTTCTACAACGCCCTGCAGAACAAGGACCTCGACGCCTTCATCCGGCTGATCCTGTACTTCTGCGGGATCGCCGCGGTGGCCATCCTGGTCGCCGTGTACCGCCTGTACCTGACGCAGATGCTGACCATCCGCTGGCGCCGCTGGCTCACCGAGAAGCACTTCGCCGCCTGGCTGTCCGACAAGAACTACTACCGCCTGGAACAGCGCGGCTACACCGACAACCCCGACCAGCGCCTGTCCGAGGATCTCAACAGCTTCACCGACACCACCCTGAGCCTGGGCCTGGGGCTGATCCGCAACCTGGTCAGCCTGGTGTCCTTCTCGGTGATCCTCTGGGGCGTGTCCGGCAGCATCGAGCTGTTCGGCATCAGCATTCCCGGCTACATGTTCTGGGCCGCGCTGCTCTACGCCCTGGTCGGCAGCTGGCTGACGCACCTGATCGCCCGCCGCCTGATCGGCCTGAACAACCAGCAGCAGCGCTACGAGGCCGACCTGCGCTTCGGCCTGGTGCGCATCCGCGAGAACGCCGAGAGCATCGCCCTGTACAACGGCGAAGGCAGTGAGAACGAACGCCTGATGACGCGCTTCCGCAACGTCTGGGGCAACTTCTGGGAGCTGATGAAGGTGCAGAAGCGCCTGACCTTCTTCAGCTCCGGCTACGCCCAGATCGCCATCATCTTCCCGATCGTGGTGGCCGCGCCGCGCTACTTCGCCGGCAAGATCCAGCTCGGCGAGCTCATGCAGATCAACTCCGCCTTCGGCAACGTCCAGGACGGCCTGAGCTGGTTCATCGACGCCTACTCCAGCCTGGCCACCTGGCGCGCCACCTGCGACCGTCTGCTGAGCTTCCGCAACGCCATGGATGAGGTCGCCGGCGAGCACGAGAGCATCGCCGTGCACGCCGCCGGCAACGGCCTGCAACTCAAGCACCTGAGCCTGCGCCTGGGCGACGGCAGCGTGCTGCTGGAGCCCGCCGACCTGGCCCTGCGGGCCGGCGAGCACGTGCTGATCAGTGGCCCCTCCGGCGCCGGCAAGAGCACCCTGCTGCGCGCCATGAGCGGGCTCTGGCGCTACGGCGCCGGGCAGGTGCAGATGCCCGCGGCGCGCACGCTGTTCCTGCCGCAGAAGCCCTACCTGCCGATCGGCAGCCTGGCCACGGCCCTGAGCTATCCGGAGGAGCCCGGCCGGCACAGCCCCGAGCGCCTACGCGAAGTGCTGCGCCTGTGCCGCCTGGAGCACCTGGGCGAGCGCCTGGACGAAGCCCAGCACTGGCAGCGCCTGCTCTCGCCGGGCGAACAGCAGCGCCTGGCCATCGCCCGCGCGCTGCTCTACGCGCCGGCCTGGCTGTTCCTCGACGAGGCCACCTCGGCGCTGGACGACAACGACGAAGCCGCGCTCTACCAGACCCTGCTGGAGCAACTGCCCGGCGTGACCCTGGTCAGCATCGGCCACCGCGCCGACCTCAGGCGCTTCCACGAGCGCCAGCTGCGCCTGGAGGATAGTCACCTGCGGGAGGTCGAGGCGGTGCTCCCGGCCTGAGGGGAGGTGCCTACCTGTCGCGGGGTAGGCCTCCTTCGATAGGATTTTGGGAAAGATCGTGCTGTGAATTCCTTCAGATTTTGCAGGAAAGCTCGCAATTGATTGGCAGTTTTGGGGACTGCTGCATCGTTCCCGGACCCATACCCGGTACCCTCGACGGCTTTGCGGTAAACAGCCCGTCGCATTCGGATTCCGGATATCGCCATGCATGGTCTTTCCCCTTCTGGTCAGGCGTTGACGCGCGAGGCATTGTGCCTGGTGAACCCGCGCCGCTTCCTTGGCCTCGCGCTCGCCGGCGCCGCGGCGCTGGCGCTGCTGGCCTTCGCCGCCGGCCTGTGGCTCGGCCGCGTCATGGCGCCGCCCGCGCCGCTGGCCGAGGCCGCCCCGCAGCAGACGCCGGAGCAGCGCTTCGCCGTGGCGCGCCTGGGCGAGCTGGCCGGGCGCCTGCAAGTGCTGGAAAAGGACGCCGCCTACCTGCTGAAAGTGGTCGACGGCCACGAGGACATCGCCCGCAAGCTGGCGCGCATCGACCCCGGCCTGGTGCCGGAGCAGGCACCGGCACGCGGCGCTGACGGGGAGGGCGGCCTGCTGCTGCCGCCGCGGCCATGCCAGGCCGCGCCGCTGGTCGACGTGCAGCAGGGTACCGCGGCCGCCCGTTGCCTGCGCCGCCAGCTCGACCTGCTGCTGGACGCGGTGTCGCGGCGCAACGCCGACTTCCTCGCCATCCCCACCCATCGCCCGGTGGCCAAGGCGCGCCTGGGCTCGGCCTTCGGCAACCGGGTGGACCCGTTCAACCGCCGCCTGGCCTTCCACTCCGGGCTCGACTTCGCCGCGCCCGGCGGCACCGAGATCCAGGCCGCCGCCGGTGGCCGGGTGGTCGCCGCCGGCCCCTTCAGCTCCTATGGCATCCGCGTGGAAATCGACCACGGCAACGGCCTGCTCACCCGCTATGCGCACCTGTCCAGGACCGAGGTGCGCGTCGGCGACGTGGTGATGCCCGGCCAGCGCATCGCCGCCATGGGCTCCACGGGACGCTCCACCGGCTCGCACCTGCATTTCGAAGTGCTCTACCGCGGCGAGTTCGTCGACCCGCAGCATTTCCTTTCCCTCGGCGACATGGAGAAGGCCCTCGATGCGCTGGCGCAGGACTAGGCCGGCGACCACCCGCGAACTGCTGCGCGCCGAGCACCAGCCGCGCGCCCAGGTGGCGCGCAGCTACCGGCCGCTGCTCTGGGCCGCGCTGGCGCTGGCCATGGCCTTCGCCGCGGTGCATTTCTGGCGCGGCTCGCAGCAGGCCGAAACACAGCAGCGCATCGAAGCGCTGCAGGCCGGCAATGCCGCGCTGGCCGCCGACCTGCAGCGCCAGCGGCTGCTGACCGCCGAGGCCCAGGCCACGCGCGAGCAACTGCAGCGGCGCATCGACCAGATGTCCGGGGAACTCAAGAAGCTCAAGACCGACCTGGCGTTCTACCGCCAGCAGAAACCCGCCAAGTGATCCGCAGGAGGACGAACATGTTCAGCAGCAACAAGAAGAAGGGGCCGCAGGTGGCGGTGGACAGGTTTTCCAGCCTGCTGTCGGGCAACCTGGCGCTGGTGGGCGACCTGGAGTTCGAGGAGGGCCTGAAGGTCCAGGGCCGCATCCAGGGCAACGTGCGCCACAAGCCGGGCACCCAGAGCCTGCTGGCCCTGGGCGCGGAAGGGCGGATCGAGGGCTGCGTCAGCAGCTACGACGCGCTGATCGACGGCACCATCGTCGGCGACCTCTACGTAGAGCACCTGCTGGAGCTGCATTCCAACGCCCGCGTCATCGGCAATATCCACTACCGCCAGCTGAGCATGGAGAACGGCGCCAGCGTCGACGGCAAGCTCACCCGCCTGGACGAGCAGCGTCCGCTGGAACTGCCGGCGCCCGCGAGCCTCCGGGCACGTGCCGAGGCCGAGGAAGCGGAGCCCGCCTGAGGCAAATCGTTAGCACGCGAAGCACCGCCCCTTGCTATGATCGCCGCAGTTCTTCCGCCGGCGTTTCCCCTCCATGCTCGCACTGCTGTTCCAGACCCTCGGCATCACCGCGCCGGTGTTCTCCATGCTGTTCATCGGCGTGCTGCTGCGCCGCGTCGGCTGGATCGACCAGGGCTTCATCCAGACCGCCTCGGCCCTGGTGTTCAACGCCACCATGCCGGTGATGCTGTTCCTCGGCATCTACCATTCCGACCTGCACCGCGCGGCCAGTCCGGCGGTGCTGACGTTCTTCTGCCTGGCCACCCTCGGCGGCTTCCTGCTCGCCTGGGCCTGGGCGCACTGGCGGGTGCCGCGGCAGGAGCGCGGCGTCTACGTGCAGGGCGCCTTCCGCGGCAACAACGGCATCGTCGGCCTGGCCCTGGCCACCAGCCTCTACGGCGAGCACGGCCTGGCCCTGGGCTCGGTGCTCGCGGCCCTGGTGATCCTCTGCTACAACACCCTGGCCACGGTGGTCCTGGCGATCTACAGCCCGGTGCTCAAGTCCGACCCGCTGAGCATCGCCCGCCAGGTGCTGGTCAACCCGCTGATCATCGGCGTGCTGGCGGCCTTCCCGTTCGCCTGGTGGGGCATCGCCCTGCCGGCCTGGGTGCTCACCTCCGGCGACTATTTCGCGCAGATGACCCTGCCCCTGGCGCTGGTCTGCATCGGCGGCACCCTGTCGCTGCCGGCCCTGCGCAGCAGTGGCAGCCTGGCCCTGAGCGCCAGCCTGATGAAAATGGTCTGGCTGCCGGCGCTGTGCACCGCCGCCGCCTGGCTCTGCGGCTTCCGCGGCGCCGAACTGGGCGTGCTGTTCCTCTACTTCGCCAGCCCCACGGCCGCCGCCAGCTACGTGATGGCGCGCGCCGCCCAGGGCAACGCCGAACTGGCGGCCTCGATCATCGTCATCACCACCCTGGCGGCGGCGCTGACCACCAACCTCGGGCTGTTCATCCTGCAGTGGGGTGGGTGGATCTGAGGTGCTCAACCCCGAATCGCAACGTCAGCCGGCAAGTTCGTAGGGCGTATAACCGTTCGCGGTTATACGCCGCTTCACCTAACTCATGCCCGGCGTTGCGGTCGAGCCCGGAGTGTCCCGAAACAGGCGCTCCGTGGCCGAACCCGAAGCGCGCCTGGGATCGAGGTCAAACGGCGGATAACGCCGTAGGCGTTATACGCCCTACGCCCAGCCCTCCCTCGGCGTAGGGCGTATAACCGTTCGCGGTTATACGCCGCTTCACCTAACTCATGCCCGGCGTTGCGGTCGAGCCCGGAGTGTCCCGAAACAGGCGCTCCGTGGCCGAACCCGAAGCGCGCCTGGGGTCGAGGTCAAACGGCGGATAACGCCGTAGGCGTTATACGCCCTACGCCCTGGACAACCTCCCGATGGGGGGCGACCTAAGCAGAATCTGAATTCGCAGACAACATCACTTACTCTGCCCGAAGGCCATTTCAAGCCGTTTTACAGGCGGTTACACTGTCCCCCTTCCAACGCGCGACAAAGGATTGCTCATGCGTTTCCAGGATTCCGCCCGCAGCCTCGCGCTGCTGCTCGGCCTGCTCTGGCTGGCGTCGTCGTATGCCGGGCCGGGGGCCGAACTGTCCAGCCCGGCCGCCGGCTGGCGCTACTCGGGGTTGCTCGACGACCTCGACAGCCCGCGCGTGGCCTATCCGACCCCGCCCATCGACCGTGGCGGCCAGCGCGGCCGCAGCCTGATCGAGGGCGACCTGAAGAACCTCGCCGGCACCGACCGCGCCCAGCGCCTGGTGGTCAACGGCAACCCGCTGCCTCTATACACCGATGCCCAGGGCCATTTCGTCCGCCCCTACGCCTTCGGCGCGGGCTCCAACAGCATCGAGGTGGCCAGCGCCGACGGCCAGTCGCTCAAGCGCGTGCAGTTCTACGAGGCCAACGCCGGGCGCGTGCCGCCGCGGGTGCGCGTGGCGCTGGGCTGGGACGACCCCAAGGCCGAGCTGGACCTGCACATAGTCACCCCCGACGGCCAGCACGCCTTCTGGGCGCGCCCACGGCTGAACAACGGCGGCGGCCTCGACCCGGATGGCGTCGACGGCCCCGGCCCGGAAATGTTCAGCATGGCCGCGCCGCTGCACGGCACCTACCTGGTCTACGTCAACTACTGGGGCAATTTCGGCGCGCAGGGCTATAACTTCCAGGCCGGCGCCAACCAGCAGGACGTGATCACCGCCCAGGTCAACCTGGTGTTCAACGAAAACAGCGTCGACGAGAAGCGCGAGACCTTCGTGGTGCCGCTGCGCACCATCGGCGACCTGGTCCTGGTCAAGACCTTCACCTACTGAAAGCTGTCCCCTGCCAGGGATGAAACGGGATCGAGCAAGCATGAGCGACAACACCACTCCCAGCCCCACTCCTTCCGCCGAAGCCGCACCGGTGAAGCGCTGGCCGCTGATCTTCGGCGGCCTGGTGCTGGCCCTGCTGGTCCTCGGCGGCCTGTTGGCGCGCTACGTCTGGCTGGCGCCGCCGAGCGGCCCGCTGGCCGGGCTGGAGGCGCCGCCGGCCAATGCCCCGGGCCGCGACATCAGGCACCCCGACGCGCTCATCGAAAGCGCCTCGCTCGCCCGCCTGCCCAAGGAACTGCTGGAGGTGCCGCTGCTGCGCGACACCCTCACCGAGGACTTCGTCTTCTACTACGAGAACGACGGCGACCGCCTCGGCCTGTCCGGCAGCCTGCGGCGCATCGTCTACGAGCACGATCTGACGCTGAAGGACAGCCTGGTCGAGGAACTGCTCGACCAGCCGGCCCAGGTCGCCCTGTGGCGCGGCGCCGACGGCCGCCTGCGCGACTTCCTGGTGGTGATGAAGCGCGGCGGCCTGGCCAGGCTGCTGGAGCCGCTGGCGCACATCGCCGCCGACGACAGCCAGCTGCGCAAGGTCGGCGAGCTGAAGGGCGGCGCCAATGTCTACCGCCTGCGCTACAACGCCCAGAAGACCCTGCTGTTCGCCTCCAGTGGCGACTACCTGGTGCTGCTGTCCAACCCGAAGATGCTGTTCCCCGACGCCAGCGACGAGGAGCCTGGCGCGGCCGACGCCCAGGTCAGCGCCGACCTGGCCGCCCTGCTCGGCGGTGACGACGCCTTCCCGCGCGCCTTCGGCCTGGGCCCGCGCGGCGAGCTGAGCCAGCGCATCAGCCTCGGCGCCGGCGCCCTGGCCATGGGCTACCAGCGCTTCATCCCGGCCTTCGCCGGGGTGCGTTTCGACAAGGATGCCAAGGGCTGGAGCAGCTACCTGGCGCTGAACGCGGTGGAGCGCCAGCCGGACCTCGACTTCAGCCCCGTGTGGCAGGCCATGCCCATGGGTGCCAGCGCCTGCGTGGCGCTGCCGCTGACCCCGGGCCTGTACGACAGCCTGCTGGTGCGCCTGGGCGCCGAGCAGAAGATGGCCGCGGCCTTCTCCGAACACCTCTCCGGCGCCGCCGGCCTGTGCTGGTACGCCGACTCGCGCCTGTACACGCCGCTGCTGGTGGCCACGCTCAGCGCGCCGCCCGGCCCGGAACTGGACGCCGACCTGGGCAGGCTGTTCGCCAGCCTGGTGGGTGCCTACGAGGCCAACGCCGAAGGCGGCAACTTCCCGGTGGACGAGCAGAACCAGGGCGAGACCCACAAGTGGCTGCGCCAGGTCAGCTCCAATTTCGGCCAGTACGCCGCCGCCGATGCGGCCGACCCGGACGCCGTCAGCGGCCGCGGCTTCTTCCGCGTCGGCCTGGCGCGGCAGGGCAGCACCCTGCTGTTCTCCCTCGACGACCAGTTGCTGGACAAGGCCCTGGGCACCCTCGACAAGCGCTTCCCGCCGCTGGCCGACGTGCTGCCCAAGGACGCCCTGGTGCCGGCCTACCTGGCGCCGCAGTCGCTGTCCACGCTGCTCCAGCGCGAAACCCTGGAGAGCCTGCCGCAGGACATGGAGCCGGTGTTCCGCAACGCCGCCGACAGCCTGCTGCTGCCGCGCCTGAAGGCCCTGGCCGGGCACGGCGGCTACGCCCTCGGCCTGCCCGCCGGCAGCCGCGCCGAACAACCCTGGCAATGGCTGCCGCTGCAGTGGCGCGCGCTGTGACGGCACGCGCCCTGCTGCTGGCGTTCGGCCTGTGGGCCGCCCAGGCGGCACAGGCCGGTAGCGCGTCGCTCGACCCGCAGCAGTCCCAGGTGTTCCGCGCCTGGTTCGTGCGCATCGCCGAGGAACAGCTGCGCCAGGGCCCCAGCCCGCGCTGGCACCAGCAGGACTGCGCGGGCCTGGTGCGCTTCGCCGCCAACGAGGCGCTCAAGCCCCACGACGCCAAGTGGCTGCGCGCCAACGGCCTGTCCAACCGCTACCTGCCGCCGGAGCTGGCGCTGAGCGACGAGCAGCGCGCCCTGGCGCAGAACTGGCGGCAGGGCGGCGGCCAGGTCGGCCCCTACGTCAACGCCATCAAGCTGATCCAGTACAACAGCACCCTCGTCGGCCGCGACCTCAACCAGGCGCGGCCCGGCGACCTGATCTTCTTCGACCAGGGCGACGACCAGCACCTGATGATCTGGATGGGCCGCAACATCGCCTACCACACCGGTACCAGCACGCCGACCGACAACGGCATGCGCTCGGTCAGCCTGCAACAACTCATGACATGGAAGGACACCCGATGGATACCCGACCCTGCCAACCCCAACTTCGTCGGCGTGTACCGCTTGTCGTTCCTCGCCCGATGAAGCTGCTCGCGCTGTGCGCCGGCCTGGCCCTGGGCGGCCTGCTGGCGGGCGCGCCGGCGCAGGCCCGGGCCGACGACGAGGTGCCGGCAAGCAACTACGCGCCGATCAGCGGCGAGTCGTTCTTCCTGCTCGCCGACAGCAGCTTCGCCCCCGACGAAGAGGCCCGCGTGCGCCTGGAGGCGCCGGGCCGCGATTACCGCCGCTACCGCATGGAGGCCTATGGCGGGGGGGACATGCGCGTCTACCGCATCGACAAGCCGCTGGACTTCCTCAAGCGCCAGAAGAACCTGCACCGGGTGCTGGCCGAGGGGCAGTTCAAGGGCGAGGGGCTGTCCAACACCCTGGCCTACCTGTGGGACAACTGGTACCGCAAGTCGCGGCGGGTGATGCAGCGCGCCTTCTCCTACGAGTCGCGCAAGCAGGTCACCGAGGTGGTGCCGGAGCTGAAGATGGGCCAGGCCATGGCCGCGCCCACGCCCTACGACGCCCAGCCGCAGTACGCGCCGATTCCCGGCCTGCCGCTGGTCGAGCAGTTCCGCTATCCGCTGTGGGACGCCAAGCCCATAGAGCCGCCGGCCGACGTCAAGCTGGCCGGTTCCTCCAGCGAGTTCATCAACGTCTCGCCGGGCAACGTCTACGTGCCGCTGGGCAAGCTCAAGCCGGGGCTGTACCTGGTCGAGGCGCTGGTGGGCAAATACCGCGCCACCACCGTGGTGTTCGTCTCCAGCACCGTGGCGGTGAGCAAGATCGCCGGCAACGAACTGCTGGTGTGGTCGGCGCGCAAGCACGAAGGCACCCCGGTGCCGGATACCCAGGTGCTCTGGACCGACGGCCTGGGCGTGATGAGCAGCGGCCGCACCGACGCCGAGGGCCTGCTGCGCCTGCAGCACGCCAGCCCGGAGCGCTCCTTCGTGATCGGCGAAGACCAGGAAGGCGGCGTCTTCGTCTCGGAAAACTTCTACTACGACAGCGAAATCTACGACACCAAGCTCTACGCCTTCACCGACCGCCCGCTGTACCGCCCGGGCGACTGGGTGGCGCTGAAGATCTACGGCCGCGAATTCAAGAACGCCCGCGACTCCGCCGCGCCCCAGGCCGCGCCGGTGAAGCTGAGCGTGATCGACGCCGCCGGCACCACCCTGCAGACCCTCGACCTGCAACTGGACCCCAAGGCCGGCGCCAACGGCCGCTTCCAGCTGCCCAGCAATGCCGTGGCCGGCGGCTACGAGCTGCGCTTCGACTACCGCGGGCAGACCTACAGCAGCGCCTTCCGCGTGGCCGAGTACATCAAGCCGCACTTCGAGATTTCCCTCGACCTGGCCAAGCCGGACTTCAAGACCGGCGAAGCGGTGAAGGGCAACCTGATCCTGCTCTACCCGGACGGCAAGCCGGTGGCCAACGCCAAGCTGCAACTGAGCCTGCGCGCCCAGCAGCTGTCCATGGTCGACAACGAGCTGCAGTACCTCGGCCAGTTCCCGGTGGAGCTGAGCAGCACCGAGCTTGCCACCGACGCCCAGGGCCGCGCCGCCCTCGAACTGCCGGCGGCGGACAAGCCCAGCCGCTACCTGCTGACGGTGTTCGCCAGCGACGGCGCGGCCTACCGGGTGAAGACCAGCAAGGAAATCCTCATCGAGCGCGGCGCCGCGCGCTATCGCCTGGCCGCGCCGCAGCGCTTCAGCGCGGTGGGCGACAAGGTCGAGTTCAGCTACGCGGCGGAACAGCCCACCGAACTCAAGCCCAAGAGCTATCGCTGGGTGCGCCTGGAGGACCGCTCCACGGGCGACGGCGAGGCCGGCGACGGCAAGTTCGTCATCGCCTTCGACAAGCCCGGCACCTACAGCATCGAGCTGCGCGACGCCCAGGGCCAACTGCTCGGCGGCACCGGCCACGCGGTGAGCGGGGAAGGCGTGAAGGCGGTGCCCGGCACCGTGGAAATCGTCCTCGACAAGACCGAGTACCAGGCCGGCGACGAAGCCCTGGCGCTGATCACCTTCCCCGAGCCGGTGGACGACGCCCTGCTATCCCTGGAGCGCGACAAGGTCGAGGCCACCGCGTTGCTGTCCAGGGGCGGCGACTGGCTCAAGCTGGAGAAGCTCAACCCCACCCAGTACCGCGCGCGCATCCCGGTGAAGCCGGACTTCTCGCCGAACCTGACCTTCTCGGTGCTCTACACCCGCGGCGGCGACTACAGCTTCCAGAACGCCGGCATCAAGGTGACGGTGCCGCAGGTGGAAATCGCCATCGCCACCGACAAGGAACGCTACGAGCCGGGCGACACCGTGACCGTCGACCTCTCCACCAGTTACGCCGGCAAGCCGGTGTCCAGCCAGGTGGCGGTGGGCGTGGTGGACGAGATGATCTACGCCCTGCAACCGGAGATCGCCCCGGGCATCGACCAGTTCTTCTACCACCCGCGGCGCAACAACGTGCGCACCAGCGCCAGCCTGTCGTTCATCAGCTACGACGTGGCCCTGCCGGGCAGCGCCAGCGCGCCGGGGCGCAGCAACCGCAGCGAGCGCGGGGTGAAGGTGCTGGAGCGGCCGCGCCGCGAGGACGTGGACACCGCCGCCTGGGAACCCAAGCTGGTCACCGACGCCGAGGGCAAGGCGCGCTTCAGCTTCCGCATGCCCGATTCGCTGACGCGCTGGCGCATCACCGCGCGGGCCATGGACGGCGACGGCCAGGTCGGTCAGAAGAAGCAGTTCATCCGCTCGGAAAAACCGCTGTACCTGAAATGGAGCGGGCCGAAGCGCTTCCGCGCCGGCGACAGGCCGGACCTCGGCCTGTTCGTGTTCAACCAGGGCGAGCAGGCCAAGGCCGAGCTGCTGGTGCGCTACGCCGGCCAGGAGCAGACCCAGGCGCTGGAACTGGTCAAGGGCGTGAACTACGTGCGCCTGCCGGCCCAGGCCCTGAGCGACGGCGAGTGGAGCGCCGAGCTGCGCCAGGACGGCCAGGTGCGCGACAGCCTGGCCGTGCGCTTCGCCCTGGCCGCCGACGGCTGGCAGGTGCTGCAAGCGCGCAGCCTGCAACTGGCCGGGCAGAACAGCCCGCTGCAATTGCCGGCGGACGCCCGCGACATCCGCCTGCGCCTGGACGACAGCGCCAGCGCGCTGTTCCGCGGCAGCCTCGACGACCTGCTGGCCTACCCCTACGGCTGCGTCGAGCAGACCGCCAGCCGCCTGCTGCCGCTGAGCGTGGCCTACCCGCTGCTGGCCGAGGGCGAGCCGCGGGTGCGCGACCGCCTGCGCCTGATCATGCAGAACAGCCGCCTGCGCCTGGTGCAGATGGCCGGGCCGAACGCCTACTTCACCTGGTGGGGCGACAACACCGACAGCGACGCCTTCCTCACCGCCTACGCCTACTACGCCGACTGGCACGCCAGCCGCGCGCTGCAGATCAGCCTGCCGCCGGAGCACTGGCAGCGCGTGCTCGACCTCTACGCCAAGTTGGCCGGGCAGACGCCGCTGCTGCAACGCGCGCTGATCCTCGGCTTCGCCCGCGACATGCAGCTGCCGGTGCAGACCCTGGTCGGCGGCCTGCTCGACGACCTGGCCAAGGCCGGGGCGGGCGAGGACGCGAAACTGCCGGCCGACGCCGAAGTCAGCCTGGTGATGGCCGAGCCGGACTCCAGCCTCGGCCTGGCCGTGGCGCGGGTGCTGGCCGCGAACCTTGCGCAGCAGGCCAAGGTGCCGCTGCCGGCGGCCTTCGCCAAGCAGTTGGATGCCGCTCGCTTCAAGGTCAACAACAGCGACCAGCCGTTCGCCCAGGCGGTGCAGCTGTCGCTGGCGGCGCCCGACGTCAACCGCGCCCGCGCCCTGCTGGCGCGCCTGGGGCCGCAGCAGTCGACCCTGGAACGCGCCCTGGCGCTGACCTGGCTGCAGCGCGCCCTGGCCCAGGCGCAGGCTCCCGAACCGCTCAAGCCGGGCAAGGACTGGGCCGAGCAGCAGGGCCCCAGCGGCGAGCGCTACTGGCAGTGGCAAGGCCAGGGCGTGCCCGCCGAGCTGACCCTGCAGACTCCGCCGTCGCGCCCGCTCAATGCCTCGCTCAGCTACCGCAGCGCCGAGGCCCCGGCCAGCCAGTTGCCGGTGAGCATCAGCCGCCGCCTGCTGCGCCTGGTGCCGGGGGACAAGGCGTTCGAGTTCAAGGTCGAGGAACTGGGCGACAAGCCGTTGTCCAGCGACGAGCTGTACCTGGACGAAGTGACGGTCAAGACCGAGCAGCCCACCGCGCTGCGCTACGGCATGCTGGAAGTGCCGCTGCCGCCGGGCGCCGACGTCGAGCGCACCACCTGGGGCATCCAGGTCAGCGGCCTGGGCGGCACCGAGGCCACCAGCCTGGAACGCGCGCGCAACGAGCCGGGCGACCTGCACTACGGCATCCCGGTGGACAGCCTGGCCGGCGAACTGCGCTTCCGCCACCTGGTGCGCTTCTCGCAGAAGGGCGAGTTCGCCCTGCCGCCGGCGCGCTATGTGCGCATGTACGCGCCGGCGGAGCAGGCCCTGGAGCAGAACCCGGCGCTGGCCAAGGTGAAGGTGCAGTAAATGGGACGGCGCCTGGCCTGGCTGCTGCTTCTGCTGCCGTTGTGCGCGGCGGCGCAGGCGCCCGTCGAGCTGGCCTGGCGCAGCCCCCAGGGCGACCTGCTGCTGCGCCTGGACCAGCAGCAGGTGCTCGCCCGCGAGCCCCTGCCGGCGGACCTGCGCACGCCGCTGGGCAGCCTGTGGAAACTCTTCGTCTTCGCCTGGCTGGTGGACAACGACCGGCACGAGCCGGAGTACGCCTGCAAGGGCCAGTCCCGCGAGGAGGTGTACTGCTGCTCGGCCGGGCAGAGCATCGGCCGCGACCAGGCGCTGGTGAAGTCCTGCGGCCTCTACTACCAGCCGGCGCGCCTCGGCCTGGACGCCGCCACCTGGCGCCGCTACTGGCAGGAACGCCAGGCGCCTGCCTGGCTGCTCGACCTCGAGCGCCTGCAACCACAGACCGAAGTGCCGGTGGCCGAACTGCTCGACATGCTGATGCGCCTGCCGGCCCAGGCCGAGGCGCGCCAAGTGCTGCTCGACGTGGTGGTCAACGCCGACGACGGCCGCGCCCTGGCCAGCCTGGGCGGGCGCCTGCGGGTGAAGACCTGGAGCTGGCTCGACGAGCACGACCCGCAGTCCCGCCGCGGCGGCTTCGCCGGCTGGCTGGCGGACGGCTCGGCGGTCTGGGCCTCCGGGCCCGGCACCAGCAAGACGGTGCTGGCGCACTACGCCGAAGCCCTCGGCGCCGCGCTGCCGGCGCCCTGGCCGCGCGAGCCGGGGCGCTGCGTGGCGGTGGCGCTGTTCGAGCGCTACCCGCTGCGCGAGGTCTTCGACGTCCAGGGCCGCCCGGCGGCGGCCGGCGGCCTCAGCGGCAGCTACCGGGCGAGCTTCGCGAACGGCAACGACCTGGATATCCACAGCGACGGCGAACTCTTCCTGCAGCGCGACGGCAAGCCGCAACTGGTGGCGCGCCTGGACCGCGAGGAATACGTTGCCCGGGTGCTGCAGCGCGAAGCCGCGGCGACCCCGGTCGAGGCCGCCCGCGCCCTGGCCGTGGCCATCCGCAGCTACCTGCTGCAGAACGCCGGGCAGCGCGGCGAGTGCCTGAGCATCGCCGACAGCAGCCAGCGCCAGCGCGTCGCGCCGCGCCCGGCCACGGCGCAGATGCGCGCCGTGGCGGCCTTCACCGACGGCCTGGTGCTGGCCGGCAGCCCGGTCACCTACCACGCCGACCAGGCCGGCCCGGCGAAACTCTCCTGGCAGGACGCCAAGGCCCAGGCGGTCAACGGCCTGCGCTTCGACGCCATCCTCGCCCGCGCCTTCCCGCAGGCCAGCCTCAGCGCCTGGAACAACCCGGTGGCCGCCTGCCAGCCGCTGCCGGCGGCCGAGGACTGGCTGCGCAAGCAGCGCCGCGCGTGGCGCACGAAGCTTGACGGTGAGCCGGGCTACGAGGAACTGCAAAGCTTCGCCGTGTGCCAGCTGTCCTCCGGGCGCCCCTACGTCGACCGTGAGCGCCAGCGCATCTACGTGCGCGGCCTGTACTCGCTGCAGGACCGCCTCGACCTCACCCACGAATACCTGCACCTGGCTTTCCAGGCGCACCCCAACGGCCAGGACGAGGGCTTCGTCGAAAGCCTCGCCCGCCGCCTGATACTGGAATGACCGCCATGAAGCTGCGTCCCTGCCTGCTCCTCCTCCTCATCACCGGGCTCGCCCAGGCCGCCGAGCCGGGCATCCGCCTGGACGCCCCGCTGGGCGGCTGGCGCCCCGGCAACGGCGAGGGCGCCAACTTCCGGCAGAGGGTGAACTACCCGGCGGCCTCGGTGAACACCCCGGCCGACCAGGCCATGACCGCGAGGATCAAGGGCGAGATCGCCAACGCGGCGAAGGACAAGCCGGCCACCCTGGTGGTCAACGGCGTGTCGATGCCGCTGAAGATCGGCGAGGACGGTGGCTTCGACCGCCCCTACGCGTTCCCGGCCGGCAGCAACAGCCTGGAAGTGATCAGCCCGGATGGCCAGCAGCGCAAGCGCGTGCAGTTCTACCACGGCGGTGGCGGCGGCGAGGTGCCGGCCAAGCTGCGGGTGATGCTGTCCTGGGACAGCGACAACACCGACCTCGACCTGCACCTGGTGACCCCCGACGGCGGCCACGTCTGGTACGGCAACCGCAGCCTGCCCAACGGCGCCACCCAGGACGTCGACGTGACCACCGGCTACGGCCCGGAAATCATCGCCACGCCTACGCCGCTGAAGGGCGCGTACCTGGTCTACGTGAACTACTTCGGCGGCGGCTACAGCCAGGACAGCGAGAGCGGCGACGTGGAAGCCGCCCAGCCGCTGACCACGGCCAGGGTGACGATAGTGACGGAGGAGGGCACGCCGAACGAGAAGCAGGAGAGCTTCCTGGTGCCGATGCGCCAGCCGGGGGAGCTGACGTTGGTGAAGCAGTTCAGTTATCCGTAAGGGCGGCTGGAGGCTGGAGGCTGGAAGCCGTAAGCAAAAGCGTTCCCTACGAAAGCGCCGGGGTTGCCGGCTGACTCTTGACCTTGAGCTTGCTCAGGACAGGCTCCCTCTCCCTTCAGGGAGAGGGCTGGGGAGAGGGTTACGGACTTCGCCCACACACCTCTGCCAACCCTGACTCCGCTCCCTCTCCCTAACCCTCTCCCTGAAGGGAGAGGGGACCGTCCGGAGCGAGCTGGAATCGCGGAGCTCCCGGTTATCCGCCATTGGCCCTGTCTCCGGCGTTCCGGCTGTCGTGGGAGCGAGCTTGCTCGCGAACGGTTTTGCTGCGAGGCGGGTTCGCGAGCAAGCTCGCTCCTACGAAAGCGCCGAAGTTGCCGGCTGACTCTTGACCTTGAGCTTGCTCAGGACAGGCTCCCTCTCCCTTCAGGGAGAGGGCTGGGGAGAGGGTTACGGACTTCGCCCACACACCTCTGCCAACCCTGACTCCGCTCCCTGAAGGGAGAGGGGACCGTTCGGAGCGAGCTGGAATCGCGGAGCTCCCGGTTATCCGCCATTGGCCGCGGTCTCCGGCGTTCCGGCTGTCGTAGGAGCGGACCTTGTCCGCGATAGCTGGACGTATCGGCGCGATTCGCGGATGAGATCCGCTCCTACGGGCTGCCCCAACACCATGCCCATGTAGGAGCGCGCCCTGCGCGCGATTCGCGGGCAAGGCCCGCGCCCGTCAGGCCTGCCGATCCGCCTGCCACGCCTCGATCACTTCCTGCGCCGCGCGGAAGGCGTCGATCGCCGCCGGCACCCCGGCGTAGACTGCGCAATGCAGCAGCGCCTCGCGGATTTCCTCCACCGTGCAGCCGTTGTTCAGCGCGCCGCGCACGTGGCCTTTCAGTTCCTGCGGGCATTTCAGTGCGGTGAGGGCGGCCAGGGTGATCAGGCTGCGGGTCTTGCGCGGCAGGCCGTCGCGGGACCAGACGCTGCCCCAGGCGTTTTCGTTGACGAAGTCCTGCAGCGGCTGGGTGAAGTCGGTGGCGTTGTTCAGGGCGCGGTCGACGAAGGCGTCGCCCATCACTTCGCGGCGAACCTGTTCGCCGGCCTTGCGCTTGTCGGTCATTCGGACTGCTCCTAATCGATGGCTTCCAGGCGCACCGGGGCGGTGCCGCTGCGCAACATGTCGAGGCGTTCCGCGGCCGCCCGCGACAGGTCGATGATCCGCCCGCGGCCGAAGGGCCCGCGGTCGTTCACCCGCACCACCACGCTGCGGCCGTTGTCGAGGTTGGTGACCTTCAGCCGCGTGCCGAACGGCAGGCTGCGGTGCGCGGCGGTCAGGGCGTGCTGGTCGAAGCGCTCGCCGCTGGCGGTTTTCTTCCCATGGTGCGCGCGGCCGTAGTAGGACGCGGTGCCCTCGGCGCGGTAGCCGCGCGCCGAGCCGCTTTCATAGGACGAGCTGGCGCAACCGGCCAGCAGGGCCAGGCCGCAGAGCAGGGCAGGCAGGGCGAGGGAACGCAGCATCGAACCTCCGGACGAAAAAACGCCGGGCAAGCCCGGCGTCAGGAAGAGTGGGCTCAGCCTTCGAGCTTTTTCTTCAGCAGTTCGTTCACCTGGCCGGGGTTGGCTTTCCCCTTCGAGGCCTTCATGGCCTGGCCGACGAAGAAGCCGAACATCTTGCCGCGCTTGGCTTCGTCGCTGGCACGGTACTGTTCGACCTGCTCGGCGTTGGCCGCCAGCACTTCGTCGAGCATCTTGTCGATGGCGCCGGTGTCGGTGACCTGCTTCAGGCCCTTCTTCTCGATGATCTCATCGGCCGAGCCTTCGCCGGCGGCCATGGCCTCGAAGACCATCTTGGCGATCTTGCCGCTGATGGTGTTGTCCTTGATGCGCAGGATCATGCCGCCCAGCTGCTCGGCGGAAACCGGCGACTGCTCGATCTCCAGGCCGTCCTTGTTGAGCAGGCTGGAAAGCTCGCCCATCACCCAGTTGGCCGCCAGCTTGGCGTCGGCGCAGATGCCCTGCACCTGCTCGAAGTAGTCGGCCATCTCGCGGCTGGCCGAGAGCACGCTGGCGTCGTAGGCGGACAGGCCGTACTGGCTCTCGAAGCGCTCGCGCTTCTGGTCCGGCAGCTCCGGCAGGCCGGCGCGCAGGTCGTCGAGGAAGCTGCGCTCGATCACCACCGGCAGCAGGTCCGGGCAGGGGAAGTAGCGGTAGTCGTTGGCTTCTTCCTTGCTGCGCATGGAGCGCGTCTCGTCCTTGTTCGGGTCGTACAGGCGGGTTTCCTGCACCACCTTGCCGCCGTCCTCGATCAGCTCGATCTGCCGCTGCACTTCGTGGTTGATCGCCTTTTCGATGAAGCGGAAGGAGTTGACGTTCTTGATCTCGGCGCGGGTGCCGAACTCGGCCTGGCCCTTCGGCCGTACCGAGACGTTGCAGTCGCAACGCAGCGAGCCCTCGGCCATGTTGCCGTCGCAGATGCCCAGGTAGCGCACCAGCGCGTGGATCGCCTTGACATAGGCCACCGCTTCCTTGGCCGAGCGGATGTCCGGCTCGGAGACGATCTCCAGCAGCGGCGTGCCGGCGCGGTTCAGGTCGATGCCGCTCATGCCGTGGAAGTCTTCGTGCAGGCTCTTGCCGGCGTCCTCTTCCAGGTGCGCGCGGGTGATGCCGACGCGCTTGACGGTGCCGTCTTCCAGGGTGATGTCGAGGAAGCCCTTGCCGACGATGGGGTGGTCCATCTGGCTGGTCTGGTAGCCCTTGGGCAGGTCCGGGTAGAAGTAGTTCTTGCGCGCGAAGACGTTGCGCTCGGCGATTTCGGCGTTGATCGCCAGGCCGAACTGGCAGGCCATGCGCACCGCCTCGGCGTTGAGTACCGGCAGGGTGCCGGGCATCGCCAGGTCGATCAGGCTGGCCTGGGTGTTGGGCTCGGCGCCGAAGGTGGTGGCGCTGCCGGAGAAGATCTTCGATTGGGTGGCGAGCTGCGCGTGGATTTCCAGCCCGATCACGGTTTCCCATTGCATGTGCGTCGTCCTCAGAATCCAGCCGGTGCTTGTTTGTGCCAGTCGGTCACCTGTTGGTACTGGTGCGCGACGTTGAGCAGGCGGCCTTCCTGGAAGTACGGGGCGAGCAGCTGCACGCCCACCGGCAGGCCATCGACGAACCCGGCGGGCATGGACAGCCCGGGGATGCCGGCGAGGTTGGCGGTGATGGTGTAGATGTCTTCCAGGTACTGGGCGACCGGGTCGTCGTTCTTGGTGCCGAGCTTCCAGGCCGGGTTCGGCGTGGTCGGGCCGAGGATGACGTCGACGTCGGCGAAGGCGCTGACGAAATCGTTCTTGATCAGCCGGCGAATCTTCTGCGCCTTCAGGTAATAGGCGTCGTAGTAACCGGCGGAAAGCGCGTAGGTGCCGACCATGATGCGGCGCTTCACCTCGGCGCCGAAGCCTTCGGCGCGGGAGCGCTTGTACAGGTCCTGCAGGTCCCTGGGGTTCTCGCAGCGGTAGCCGTAGCGCACGCCGTCGAAGCGCGACAGGTTGGAGCTGGCCTCTGCAGGCGCGATCACGTAGTAGGCCGGGATGGCGTGCTGCATGTTCGGCAGGGAGATGTCCTTGACCTGCGCGCCCAGTTGCTTGAGCTGCTCGACCACGGCCAGCACGGCGTCGGCGATGCGGCTGTCCAGGCCGGCGCCGAAGTATTCCTTCGGCAGGCCGATGCGCAGGCCGGCCAGGGGCTTGCCCAGGGCGGCCAGGTAGTCGTCCAGCGGCTGGTCGACGCAGGTGGAGTCCTTGGGATCGAAGCCGGCCATGGCGCCGAGCATCAGCGCGCAGTCCTCGGCGGTGCGGGCCAGCGGGCCGGCCTGGTCGAGGCTGGAGGCGTAGGCGATCATGCCCCAGCGCGAGACGCGGCCGTAGGTCGGCTTGATCCCGGTGAGGTTGGTCAGCGCCGCCGGCTGGCGGATCGAGCCGCCGGTGTCGGTGCCGGTGGCCGCCGGGATCAGGCGCGCGGCCACGGCCGCGGCTGAGCCGCCGGAGGAGCCGCCGGGCACGCGGCTGGTGTCCCAGGGGTTCTTCACCGCGCCGTAGTGGCTGGATTCGTTGGCCGAGCCCATGGCGAACTCGTCCATGTTCAGCTTGCCCAGGCTCACGGCGCCGGCGGCGGCCAGGCGCTCGACCACGGTGGCGTCGTAGGGCGAGACGAAGTTGTCGAGGATCTTCGAGCCGCAGCTGGTGCGCACGCCCTTGGTGCAGAACAGGTCCTTGTGGGCGATGGGCGCGCCGAGCAGGGCGCCAGTCTCGCCATTGGCGCGCCGTTGGTCGGCTGCCTTGGCCTGGGCGATAGCCTGGTCGGCGGTGACGCTGATGAAGCTGTTGAGCTGCGGGTCGAGCTGCTCGATGCGGCTCAGCAGGGCACGGGTCAGCTCTTCGGCGGAGAACTGTTTGTCGGCGAGGCCGCGGGCGACTTCGGCGAGGGTCAGTTGGTGCAGCATGGGTCCGTGTCCTTCCTTATTACTCGATCACTTTCGGAACCAGGTACAGGCCGTCTTCCACGGCCGGTGCGATGGCCTGGTAGGCCTCGCGCTGGTTGCTTTCGGTCACCAGGTCCTGGCGCAGGCGCTGGGTGGCTTCCAGGGGGTGGGCGAGGGGTTCGACGCCGTCGGTGTTCACCGCCTGCATCTGGTCGACCAGGCCGAGGATGTTGTTCAGGGTCGCGGTGGTCGGTTGGACGTCGGTTTCCGCCAGGCCCAGGCGGGCCAGGTGGGCGATTTTTTCCACGTCGGAGCGGTCAAGCGCCATCGGGGGTCTCCAGGCTAGAGCTGCCAGCGTCGATCGGACGCATGGCCGGACGAAACGTAGGCGGGGGAACGGAACCCGCGGCGGACGGTCCCAGGGACCGCGGGGACAGGCCTCAAAGGCACTGAAAGTCAAGCAATTTAACACAATGCCGCCTTGCCCAAAATCCCCGTCGTTGTTAGAGTTTGCCGCACTTTTTTACCCGCGCATTTTTCACCCACGCATCGTCCAGGGTTCCCTTTCCATGTTCAAAAAATTGCGTGGCATGTTCTCCAGTGATCTGTCGATCGACCTGGGCACTGCCAATACCCTTATTTATGTGCGCGAACGCGGCATCGTCCTCAATGAGCCTTCGGTAGTGGCCATCCGCAACCATGGCAACCAGAAGAGCGTGGTCGCCGTCGGCACCGAGGCCAAGCGCATGCTCGGCCGCACCCCGGGCAACATCTCGGCCATCCGCCCGATGAAGGACGGCGTCATCGCCGACTTCAGCGTCTGCGAGAAGATGCTGCAGTACTTCATCAACAAGGTGCACGAGAACAGCTTCCTGCAGCCCAGCCCGCGCGTGCTGCTCTGCGTGCCGTGCAAGTCCACCCAGGTGGAACGCCGCGCCATCCGCGAGTCGGCCCTCGGCGCCGGCGCCCGCGAGGTGTACCTGATCGAAGAACCGATGGCCGCGGCCATCGGCGCCGGCCTGCCGGTCGAGGAAGCCCGTGGCTCGATGGTCGTCGACATCGGCGGCGGCACCACCGAGATCGCCCTGATCTCGCTGAACGGCGTGGTCTACGCCGAGTCCGTGCGCGTCGGCGGCGACCGCTTCGACGAAGCCATCGTCACCTACGTGCGCCGCAACTACGGCAGCCTGATCGGCGAATCCACCGCCGAGCGCATCAAGCAGGAGATCGGCGCGGCCTTCTCCGGCGGCGAAGTGCGCGAGGTGGACGTCCGCGGCCGCAACCTGGCCGAAGGCGTGCCGCGCAGCTTCACCCTGAACTCCAACGAGGTCCTGGAAGCCCTGCAGGAATCCCTGGCGACCATCGTCCAGGCGGTCAAGAGCGCCCTGGAGCAGTCCCCGCCGGAACTGGCCTCGGACATCGCCGAGCGCGGCCTGGTGCTGACCGGTGGTGGCGCCCTGCTGCGCGACCTGGACAAGCTGCTGGCCCAGGAAACCGGCCTGCCGGTGATCGTCGCCGAAGACCCGCTGACCTGCGTGGCCCGTGGCGGCGGCAAGGCGCTGGACATGATGGACCGTCACTCCATGGACCTGCTCTCCACCGAGTGAGGTGGGAGCCTTGAGGGTGGTTGACGTTTTGTCGCGCGCGGCGAAACATCAACCGCCTTCAATCAGCTAGGAGCTGGTCATCAAACCGCTATTCTCCAAAGGGCCCTCGCTGGGCGTGCGCCTGCTGGTGCTCGCCGTGCTCTCGGTGGGCCTGATGGTGGTCGACGCGCGTTTCGACTACCTCAAGCCCGTGCGCAGCCAGATGGGCCTGGTGCTGACCCCCTTCTATGGCGTGGCCGACCTGCCGGTGCGCGCCTGGGAAGGCGTGCGCGACCAGTTCACCAGCCGCAGCGAGCTGCTCGCCGAGAACGAACGGCTGAAGGCCGAGTCGCTGCTGATGCAGCGCCGCCTGCAGAAGCTGGCCACTCTGACCGAACAGAACGTGCGCCTGCGCGAGCTGCTCAACTCCGCCGCCCTGGTGGACGACAAGGTGCTGGTCAGCGAGCTGATCGGCGTCGACCCCAACCCCTTCACCCAGCGCATCCTTATCGACAAGGGCTCGAAGGACGGCGTGTTCCAGGGCCAGCCGGTGCTCGACGCCAGCGGCCTGATGGGCCAGGTGGTCGAGGTCATGCCCTACACCGCCCGCGTGCTGCTGCTCACCGACACCACCCACAGCATCCCGGTGCAGGTCAACCGCAACGGCCTGCGCGCCATCGCCGTCGGCACCGGCAACCCGGAACGCCTGGAACTGCGCTTCGTCGCCGACACCGCGGACATCAAGGAAGGCGACCTGCTGGTCAGCTCTGGCCTCGGCCAGCGCTTCCCGGCCGGCTACCCGGTGGCGGTGGTCAAGGAAGTCATCCACGATTCCGGCCAGCCGTTCGCGGTGATCCGCGCCGTGCCCACCGCGAAGATGAACCGCAGCCGCTACGTGCTGCTGGTGTTCAGCGACAGCCGCACCCCCGAACAGCGCGCCACCGAGGCCGCCGAAGCCCAGGCCGAGGCCGACCGCAAGGCCGCCGAGGCCGACGGCCAGGCACCGGCGCCGAGCGCGCCTGCGCCTGCCGCTCCAGCCACGCCTGCCGCTCCGGCTGCCCCGGCCCAGGGCGCCGCTCCGGCACCCGCACCCGCCGCTACCCCCGCGCATCCGCCGGCGCCGGGCCAGGCCGCGTCACAAAGGAACCGTCACTGATGCCTGCCCAAGGACCGCGCAACGGCTGGCTGATCTGGGTCAGCCTGCTGCTGGCGCTGCTGCTGTCGGTGGCGCCGATGCCCAGCTTCACGGAAATCGGCCGGCCGCTGTGGCTGGCGCTGTTCCTCACCTTCTGGGTGCTGATGGTGCCGCAGCGGGTGGGCATGGTCACCGCCTGGGTCTGCGGCCTGGCCGAGGACGTGCTGTACGGCAGCCTGCTCGGGCAGAACGCGCTGATCCTCAGCTTCATCGTGTTCCTGGTCATGGCCCTGCAGCAGCGCCTGCGCCTGTACCCCGTCTGGCAGCAGTGCCTGGTGCTGATGGTGGTCTACGGCCTGGCGCAGCTGGTGCAGCTGTGGCTCAACGCCCTGACCGGCAACCGCCCGCCGACCCTGGCCTTCCTGTTGCCGGCGCTGGTCAGCGGCCTGCTCTGGCCCTGGGTGCTGGTGCTGCTCAAGGGCCTGGGCCAGCGCCTGAAGGTCTACTAATACCCGTCCCGCCGCTTCCCACCTGGCACGGGCCGGGGGAGGGGCGGCCGGGACTCTTCCGGGAGTCGCAGATGCCCCAGCTTTACCTGGCCTCCAGCTCGCCGCGCCGGCGTGAGCTGCTGACACAGATCGGCCTGTCCTTCCACCTGGTTTCCGGCAACATCGACGAAACCCCGCAGGACGGCGAGACGCCGGCCGCCTACGTCGAGCGCCTGGCGCGCGGCAAGGCCCTGGCCGGACTGACTATGCTTGCCCAGAGGCCCGACGTCTGCGTGCTCGGCGCCGATACCGCGGTGGTGCTCGACGGCCGCATCCTCGGCAAGCCGGCGGACCGCGAGGACAGCCTGGCCATGCTGCGCGCGCTGTCCGGCCGCCAGCACCAGGTGCTGACCGCGGTGGCGGTGGCCGACCGCGACCGCTGCGAGGTGCGGGTGGTGACCAGCCTGGTATCGTTCCGCAATGTTTCCGAGGCCGAAGCCGAGGCCTACTGGGCCACCGGCGAGCCCCAGGACAAGGCGGGCGGCTACGCTATCCAGGGGCTGGCGGCGATCTTCGTCAACCGCGTCGAGGGCAGCTACAGCGGGGTGGTCGGCCTGCCCCTGTGCGAGACCGCGGAACTGTTGGCTGACTTCGCGATCCCTTGCTGGCAGTCTTGAAGAAGTAGCGCTGCACACGGGCGCGATAAGGAAGGGCGCATGAGCGAAGAGATCCTGATCAATATCACGCCGATGGAATCGCGCGTGGCGGTGGTGGAAAACGGTGTCCTTCAGGAAGTCCACGTCGAGCGCACGCTGCGCCGCGGGATAGTCGGCAACATCTACAAGGGCAAGGTGGTCCGCGTGCTGCCGGGGATGCAGGCGGCCTTCGTCGACATCGGCCTGGAGCGCGCGGCCTTCATCCACGCGGCGGAAATCTCCACCCGCGAAGGCAGCGCGGTGGAAAGCATCGGCGCCCTGGTTCACGAGGGCCAGAGCCTGGTGGTGCAGGTCACCAAGGACCCGATCGGCACCAAGGGCGCGCGCCTGACCACGCACCTGTCGATCCCCTCGCGCTACCTGGTGTACATGCCGCGCACCAGCCACGTCGGGATTTCCCTGAAAATCGAGGACGAGCAGGAGCGCGAGCGCCTCAAGCAGGTGGTGGCCAAGTGCGTCGAGGCCGAGGGCATCGTCGAGAAGGGCGGCTTCATCCTGCGCACCGCCGCCGAGGGCGCCGGGGAGGACGAAATCCTCGCCGACATCCGCTACCTGCGCCGGCTGTGGGACCAGATCGACGCGCAGATGCAGACGGTCGGCGCGCCGACGGTGATCTACGAGGACCTGTCCCTGGCCCAGCGCACCCTGCGCGACCTGGTCAACCCGCGCATCGAGAAGATCCGCGTGGATTCCCGGGAGAACTTCCAGAAGATCACGCAGTTCGTCGACGAACTCATGCCGGAAATCGCCGACCGCCTGGAGCACTACCCCGGCGAGCGGCCGATCTTCGACCTCTACGGCGTCGAGGACGAGATCCAAAAGGCCCTGGAGCGCAAGGTGCTGCTCAAGTCCGGCGGCTACCTGATCATCGACCCGACCGAGGCGATGACCACCATCGACGTCAACACCGGCGCCTTCGTCGGCCACCGCAACCTCGAAGAGACCATCTTCAAGACCAACCTCGAGGCCGCCACCGCCATCGCCCGCCAGCTGCGCCTGCGCAACCTCGGCGGGATCATCATCATCGACTTCATCGACATGGAGGACGAGGAGCACCGCCGCCAGGTCCTGCGCACGCTGGAGAAGCAGCTCGAGCGCGACCACGCCAAGACCAACATCATCGGCATCACCGAGCTGGGCCTGGTGCAGATGACCCGCAAGCGCACCCGCGAGAGCCTGGTGCAGGTGCTCTGCGAGCCCTGCCCGTGCTGCCAGGGGCGCGGCATGCTGAAGACCCCGGAAACCATCTGCTACGAGATCTTCCGCGAGATCCTCCGTGAGGCCCGCGCCTACCAGGCCGACTCCTACGTGGTGCTGGCCAACCAGAAGGTGGTCGACCGCCTGCTCGACGAAGAGTCGGGCAACGTCGCCGATCTGGAGATGTTCATCGGGCGCACCATCAAGTTCCAGGTCGAGCCGATGTATTCCCAGGAGCAGTACGACGTGGTCCTGCTCTGAGGCGCGCGGCTGAGATGGACCGCTTCGGCCGCCTGTTCGCCCGCCTGCTGCGCCTGCTCCTGGGGCTTTGCGCCCTGGGCCTGGTGCTGCTGGCGCTGTACGTCAGCCTGGGGCGCCAGTTGGCGCCGCTGGTAGCGGAATATCGCGACGACCTGGCCGAGCAGGCCAGCGCGCGGCTGCACATGCCGGTGCGCATCGGCGCCCTGGAAGGCAGCTGGCGCGGCTTCGGCCCGATCATCACGGTGCGCGACATCCAGCTCGGCGAGGGCAGCGACGCCCTGCGCCTGGAGCAGGTGCGCCTGACCCCCGACCTCCCCGCCAGCCTGCTGGCGCGCCAGCCGCGCATCGACAGCCTGGAGCTGCAGGGGCTGCACCTGAGCCTGCGCGAGGGCGAGGACGGCCACTGGCAGGTCGAGGGCCTGCCGGCCAGCCCGCAGGGCAGCGACCCGCGCCAGCTCGTCGACCTGCTGCTGACGCCGCGCCGCCTGTCGCTGCTGGACAGCCAGCTGAGCCTGCTGCCGCGCGAGGGGCAGACGCTCAACCTGACCTATCTCGGCCTGACCCTGCACAGCGGCGTGTTCGGCCAGCGCCTGGATGGCCGCTTCAACCTGCCCGACGGCCAGCCGGTGGCGCTGCGGGTGGACACGCGCATCGACCGCGAGGACTGGAAGCGCAGCTCGGCCGACGCCTACCTCAGCCTGCCGCAGAGCGACTGGGCGAAGTGGCTGCCGGCGAGCCTGACGCGGCAATGGCGCATCCAGCGCCTGGAGGCCGGCGGCGAGTTCTGGGCGCGCATCGACAAGGGCCAGCCCAGCGCGGCGGTGGCCAGGCTCAATGCGCCGCAGGTGCAGGCCTCCTTCGATGGCCGCGAGGCGGTGAAGGTCGGCGACCTCGGCGTGGGGCTGTACTTCCAGCGCCAGGGCGAGGAAATGAGCCTGCGCGTCAGCGATCTGGCGGCCAACCTCGGCGAAAAGCGCTGGGGCGAGGCGGAACTGGAGTTGAACCGGCAGACCCGCGGCGAAGACCACTGGCGCCTGCGCGCCGACCGCCTGGACCTGGGCCCGCTGCTGCCGGTGGTGGAAAGCCTGGCGCCCTTGCCGGACAAGGCTGTGGAGTGGCTGCAGGGCCTGGCGCCGCAGGGCGTGCTGCACCACCTCAACCTCGATTACTGGCCGCAGCGCCAGGGCGCCGAGCGCCTGGCCTACGGCGTGAACCTGGAGAAGGTCGGCGTCAGCGCCTTCCACGAGGTGCCGGCGGTGGCCAACGTCGATGGCACCTTCAGTGGCAACCTCGGCGGCGGCCAGTTGGACGCCTCGGCCAAGGACTTCATGCTCCACCTGGCCGCCCTGTTCCCCGAGCCGTGGCGCTTCCGCAGCGCCAACGCGCGGCTGTTCTGGAAGTGGGACGACGAGGCCTTCACCCTCGGCAGCCACCTGATGAAGGTCGAGGGCGACGTCGGCCGCCTGGGCGGCGACATGCTGATCCGCCTGATGCACGACCACGACAAGGAAAGCTACATGGACCTGCGCGTGGGCCTGGAGGACGGCGACGGCAGCTACACCCCGCAGTTCCTGCCCACGGTGCTGCCGGAGATGAACAAGGACCTGGCCCGCTGGCTGGCCAGCGCCATCAAGGGCGGGCGCGTCGAGCAGGGCTACTTCCAGTGGCAGGGTTCGCTGAAAAAGGGCTCGGCGCCGGAAGACCACGCCATGAGCCTGTACTTCAAGGTCCACGACGGCGAGCTGGACTACCAGCCGGGCTGGCCGGCGCTGAGCCAGGCCGAGGGCGAGGTGCTGGTGGAGGACAGCGGCGTGCGCATCCGCGCGCAGTCCGGGCGCATCCTGCAGAGCCAGGTCCGCGACGTGCAGGTGGACATTCCCCACGTGCCCAAGGGCGAAGTCGCCCACCTGCATGTCGATGGCGACGTCGACAGCAGCCTGGGCGACGGCCTGAAGATCCTCCAGGACTCGCCCCTGGGCGTGCAGCAGGTCTTCGCCGGCTGGGAAGGCGAGGGCCCGCTCAAGGGCCACCTGAACCTGGACATCCCGCTGGCCAAGGAACAGGCGAAGCAGGCGCGGGTGGTGGTGGACTTCGCCACCGAGGGCGCGCGCCTGAAGATCGCCAAGCCGGCCCTGGAACTGGCCCAGCTCAAGGGCGACTTCCGCTACGACACCAACAGCGGCCTGAGCGCCAAGGGCCTCAGCGCCCAGGCCCTGGGCAGCCGCGTCAGCGGCAGCATCCGCGCCGAGGGCGGCCCGGGCAAGCCGCGCACCCGCGTGCTGGTGGGCGGCCAGGTGGCGCTGAAGAGCCTGCTCGATTGGGGCGGCGTGAAGCAGGCCGTGCCGGCCGCCGGGCGCCTGCCGTTCCAGCTCGACCTGCTGCTCGACGGCCATGACAGCCAGTTGCAGGTCAACTCCGACCTCAAGGGCCTGGCCATCGACCTGCCGGCCCCCTTTGGCAAGGCCGCCGACGAGACCCGCGCCAGCGACTGGCGCATGACCCTCGAAGGCCCCGAGCGGCGCTACTGGGCCAACTACGACAAGGTGGCCAGCCTGGCCTACGCCGCCCCCGCCGACAAACCCCTGGGCGGGCGCGGCACCCTGCGCCTGGGCGGCGACCCGGCGCTGCTGCCCAACTGGACCGGGGTGCAGGTGCGCGGCAGCCTGGACACCCTGGACGTCGAGCAGTGGCAGGCGGTGCTGAAGAAGTACGGCATCGGCAGCGTGCCCAGCGATAACCAGGGCCTGTTGCGCGGCGCCGACCTGCAGATCGGTCACTTCCGCGGCTTCGGCGCCAGCCTGGACAACTTCAAGCTCGACCTGGCGCGGGTTTCCGGCGGCTGGCAACTGGGCGTCGACAGCGCCCCGCTGGCCGGCCAGGCGGTGTTCCCGGACAGCGGCCAGCGGCCGATCCAGATCAACCTGGCGCGCCTGGACCTGCCGAAGAACCCCACCAACGACCTGGCCGCCGCGCCGACCATAGCCCCCGACCCGCTGGAAAAGGTCGACCCGCGCAGTATTCCGGCGATGGACGTGGCCATCCGCCAGATCTCCCAGGGCGGCAAGCCCATCGGCGCCTGGAGCTTCAACGTGCGCCCGACCACCAGCGGCATCGCCTTCAACAGCCTCAAGCTCGACCTGCGCGGCCTCAAGGTCGGCGGGACGCTGCGCTGGGAAGGCCTGGTGGGCTCCACGCGCAGTACCTTCCAGGGGCGCCTGGAAGGCAAGAACCTGGCCGACGTGCTCAAGGCCTGGGACTTCGCCCCCACCGCCACCAGCGACCGCTTCAGCCTGGACATCGACGGCAACTGGCCCGGCTCGCCGGCCTACATCAGCCTGCGCCGCTTCGGCGGGCGCCTGGAGGCCGACATGCGCAAGGGCCAGTTCGTCGACGTCGAGGGCAGCGCCCAGGCCCTGCGGGTGTTCGGCCTGCTCAACTTCAACGCCATCAACCGCCGCCTGCGCCTGGACTTCTCCGACCTGTTCGGCAAGGGCCTGAGCTACGACCGCGTGCAGGGCGTGCTGGGCGCCACCAATGGCGTCTACCTCACCCGCGAGCCGATCAGGCTCACCGGGCCGTCC
The DNA here is from genome assembly GCF_000812405.1 of Pseudomonas sp. PI1. Classification (NCBI taxonomy): domain Bacteria; kingdom Pseudomonadati; phylum Pseudomonadota; class Gammaproteobacteria; order Pseudomonadales; family Pseudomonadaceae; genus Pseudomonas; species Pseudomonas sp. PI1. Next base: position 197,283 of record NZ_JWMC01000045.1, on the reverse strand, counting down.
AGCAACATCGAGATGAACGGCACCCTGGACCTGGCCCACGACCAGATCGACGCCAAGCTGCTGGTGACCCTGCCGCTGACCAACAACCTGCCGCTGGCCGCGCTCATCGTCGGCGCGCCGGCGGTGGGCGGCGCGCTCTTCGTGGTGGACAAGCTGCTGGGCGACAGGGTGGCGCGCTTCGCCAGCGTGCAGTATCGCGTCAAGGGCCCCTGGCAGAACCCCGAGATCGCCTTCGACAAACCGTTCGAGAAACCGCGGTGAGCAGAGCCGGCGGGCATCGGTTAGGATGAATCGCATCTGTCGTCGGAGAAACGCATGTCCCTCGCCGTGATCCAGATGGTCAGCCAGGACGACGTCCCGGCCAACCTCGCCGCCGCCCGTCGCCTGCTCGAACAGGCCGCCGAGGGCGGCGCGCGCCTCGCCGTGCTGCCGGAGAATTTCGCCGCCATGGGCCGCCGCGACCTGGCCGAGCTGGGCCGCGCCGAGGCCCTGGGCGAGGGCCCGATCCTGCCCTGGTTGAAAAGCGTCGCCCGCGACCTCAGGTTGTGGATAGTCGCCGGCACTCTGCCGCTGCCGCCGGACGGCCAGCCCGAAGCCAAGGCCAACGCCTGCTCGCTGCTGGTCGACGAGCGCGGCGAGCGGGTGGCGCGCTACGACAAGCTGCACCTGTTCGACGTGGACGTCGCCGATGCCCGCGGCCGCTACCGCGAGTCCGACGACTACGCCTTCGGCGGCCAGGTGGTGGTGGCCGACACGCCGGTCGGCCGGCTGGGCCTGACGGTGTGCTACGACCTGCGCTTCCCCGAGCTCTACACCCGGCTGCGCGAGGCCGGCGCCGAGCTGATCACGGCGCCCTCGGCCTTCACCGCGGTGACCGGCCAGGCGCACTGGGAAGTGCTGATCCGCGCCCGCGCCATCGAGACGCAGTGCTACGTGCTGGCGGCGGGGCAGGGCGGCACCCACCCGCGCGGCCGCGAGACCTGGGGCCAGTCGGCCATCGTCGACCCCTGGGGGCGCATCCTCGCCGAGCGCGACAAGGGCGAGGCGGTGCTGCTGGCCGAACGCGACAGTGAAGAACAAACGGCGCTCCGGCAACGCATGCCGGTGGTCCGCCATCGAAGATTCTACCCGCCGGCCGTACCCGGACCGGCGCCTACGGAGTAGCCATGAGCGAGTTGTTGTCATCCGTCAGCCAGCACCTGCTGGCCCCCGGCGGCCTGGACGTCGACGGCCTGCAGCCGATCCTGCACGAGCTGAGCGGCCCGGGCATCGACGCCGCCGACCTGTACTTCCAGAGCCAGGTGTCCGAGTCCTGGATGCTCGAGGACGGCATCGTCAAGGAAGGCAGCTTCCACATGGACCAGGGCGTGGGCGTGCGCGCCCAGTCCGGCGAGAAGACCGGCTTCGCCTACAGCAATGCCATCACCCCCGATGCGCTGTCCCAGGCGGCGCTCGCTGCGCGCTCGATCTCCCGGGCCGGGCAGAACGGTAGGGTGCAGGCGTTCAAGGCGGTCGCGCCGACGCGCCTGTACGCCGGCGAGAACCCGCTGGACGTGCTCAGCCGCGCCGAGAAGGTCGAGCTGCTGAAGAAGATCGACGCCGCCACCCGCGCCCTCGACCCGCGCATCCAGCAGGTCACCGTGAGCCTTGCCGGCGTCTGGGAGCAGGTCCTCATCGCCGCCGCCGATGGTTCCCTGGCCGCGGACATCCGCCCGCTGGTGCGCTTCAACGTCAGCGTCATCGTCGAGCAGAACGGCCGCCGCGAGCGCGGCGGCCATGGCGGCGGCGGGCGCACCGACTATCGCTATTTCCTCTCTGAAGACCGCGCCATGTCCTACGCCCGCGAGGCGCTGCGCCAGGCTTTGGTCAACCTCGAAGCGGTCCCCGCGCCGGCCGGCACCCTGCCGGTGGTGATGGGCGCCGGCTGGTCCGGCGTGCTGCTGCACGAGGCGGTGGGCCACGGCCTGGAAGGCGACTTCAACCGCAAGGGCAGCTCGGCCTACAGCGGGCGCATCGGCGAGAAGGTGGCCTCCAGCCTGTGCACCATCGTCGACGACGGTACCCTGGCCGGGCGCCGCGGCTCGCTGTCGGTGGACGACGAGGGCACTCCCACGCAATACAACGTGCTGATCGAGAACGGCATCCTCAAGGGCTACATGCAGGACAAGCTCAACGCCCGCCTGATGGGCGTGGCGCGCACCGGCAACGGCCGCCGCGAGTCCTACGCGCACCTGCCGATGCCGCGCATGACCAACACCTACATGCTCGCCGGGCAGAGCGACCCGGCGGAGATCATCGCCTCGGTGGAGAAGGGCATCTACTGCGCCAATCTCGGCGGCGGCCAGGTGGACATCACCAGCGGCAAGTTCGTCTTCGCCACCAGCGAGGCCTACCTGATCGAGAACGGCAGGATCACCCGCCCGGTGAAGGGCGCGACCCTGATCGGCAACGGGCCGGAAGTGATGAGCCGGGTGTCCATGGTCGGCAACGACATGGCCCTGGACAGCGGCGTGGGCACCTGCGGCAAGGATGGCCAGTCGGTACCGGTGGGCGTCGGCCAGCCGACGCTGAAGATCGACGGCATCACCGTGGGCGGGACCGGCGCCTGAGGCGCCGGGGAGCATTTGGAAAGTCTGCTCACGGCCTCGCGAGCTAGAGCAGAACAAGGCAAAAACAGGTGAGGAAGCGCAGTTTACTGATGCTAAATGAGCATTTCTCACCTGTTTTTAACGCAGTTATGCCGACGCGCAGCAGGTCGTGGGTAGGCTTTCAGCGGAGGCCGCGCTTGAGCTCGTCCAGTTCGCGGATGTATTTGAAGATTTTCCGCGCCGCGGCCGGGGGCTTGTCGTGAGCGGCCTCGTGCTGGGCGTGGCGGATCAGCTGCAGCAGGTGCTGGCGGTCGCTGTCCGGGTATTCGGCGAAGAAGGCGGAAAGGGCCTCGTCGCCGCCGGTGACGAGGCGGTCGCGCCAGCGCTCCAGGGCGTGGAAGCGCTCGTTGTACTGGCGCGTGGAGCTGTCGAGCTGGTCGAGCAGGGCGACGATGGCGTCGAGGTCCTGGTCGCGCATCAGCTTGCCGATGAACTGCCGGTGGCGTTTGCGGGCGGCATTGGCCTTGTGCTTGGGCGCCTCGTCGATGGCGCGGCGCAGCGGCTCGGTGAGCGGCAGGCGGTCGAGCATGTCCGGCTTGAGCGCGGTCAGGCGCTCGCCGAGGTCCTGCAGGGCGTGCAGCTCGCGTTTTACTTGCGACTTGCTCTTCTCTTCGAACAGCGAGTCGTCGTCTTGATATTCAGCCATGGCGGTGGTCCAGTGGAAAACGCCGCCATGATAACGAGTCGAGGGTCGCTTGTCCGGCCCGCCCGCGATGCCACGGGGCCCGTCGCCCCGTCCGCGGAACAGAACAGGAGAGTTTGGCAATGAGCGAACAGGCCAAGGCAGTCGGCCCCGAGGCACTTCCGGCGCTGCGCGAGCAGGTCGAGCGGATCGTCGCCGAGGCGAAGCGCCAGGGCGCCACGGGCTGCGAAGTGGCGGTGTCCCTGGAGCAGGGGCTGTCCACCAGCGTGCGCCAGCGCGAGGTCGAGACGGTCGAATTCAACCGCGACCAGGGCTTCGGCATCACCCTCTACGTCGGCCAGCGCAAGGGCTCGGCGAGCACCTCGGCGACCGGCGACGAGGCCATCCGCGAAACCGTGGCGGCGGCCCTGGCCATCGCCAGGCACACCTCGGAGGACGACTGCGCCGGCCTGGCCGATCCCGCGCTCATGGCCCGCGACCTGCCCGACCTGGACCTCTACCACGCCTGGTCGCTGACCCCGGACCAGGCCGTGGAGCGCGCCTTGGCCTGCGAAGCCGCGGCCTTCGATGCCGACCCGCGGGTGACCAAGGCCGACGGCACCACCCTGAACATCCACCATGGCTGCCGCGTCTATGGCAACAGCCATGGCTTCATCGGCGGCTACGCCAGCACCCGTCACAGCCTCAGCTGCGTGATGATCGCCGAGGGCGAGGGGCAGATGCAGCGCGACTACTGGTACGACGTGAAGCGCCGCGGCGAACTGCTGGATAGCCCGGAAAGCATCGGCCGCCGCGCCGCCCTGCGCGCCGCCAGCCGCCTGGGCGCGCGCCCGGTGCCGACCGCCGAGGTGCCGGTGCTGTTCGCCCCGGAAGTCGCCGTCGGCCTGTTCGGCCACTTCCTCGGCGCCATCTCCGGCGGCAGCCTGTACCGCAAGTCGTCGTTCCTCGAAGGCTGCCTGGGCCAGCGCCTGTTCCCCGAGTGGCTGACCCTCGACGAACGCCCGCTGCTGCCCGGCGCCCTGGGCAGCGCCTCGTTCGACAACGACGGCCTGGCCACCTACGCCAAGCCCTTCGTGGAGAACGGCACCCTGGTTTCCTACGTGCTCGGCACCTACTCCGGGCGCAAGCTGGGCATGCCCAGCACGGCCAACGCCGGCGGCGTGCACAACCTCTTCGTCAGCCACGGCGACGAGGACCAGAAGGCCCTGCTGCGGCGCATGGGCCGCGGCCTGCTGGTCACCGAACTGATGGGGCAGGGCGTCAACCTGGTCACCGGCGACTACTCCCGCGGCGCCGGCGGCTACTGGGTGGAGAACGGCGAGATCCAGTTCCCGGTGCAGGAAGTCACCATCGCCGCCAACCTCAAGGACCTGTTCGCCAGCATCCTGGCCATCGGCAACGACGTGGAGAACCGCGGGAACCTGCATACCGGGTCGGTACTGGTGGAAAGGATGATGGTGGCTGGTAACTGATAGCAGGCTGTGGTTCTGGAGAACGCCGTTTCCTGCAGAGGGAAGCGGCGTTTCTTTTTTCGTGGGAGCGAGCTTGCTCGCGAATGGCGTTCTGCCGGCTAGGCTCGGCGTTTGCTCCAAGAGCGCCCTCTCCCCAGCCCTCTCCCTGAAGGGAGAGGGGGCAGTCCGTGCCGAGAGGAGGAATGGTTTCAGCCGGTCATCTCTGTGCTAGCCGGCTAACGCCGAAACATCAGCATCTGCCCAACGGTTCCCTCTCCCTTCAGGGAGAGGGTTAGGGAGAGGGGCGGCCTTGATCCAATGCACCTCAGCCACCAGCAACTTCCCTTCGCAAGCAAGCCCACTCCTTACCATACGATCAGGCACGGCTTCTCGTAGGAGCGAGCTTGCTCGCGAACACACTTCGCTGCGGGGCCCATTCGCGAGCAAGCTCGCTCCTACGAAGAGCACCCGGCGCATACCACCCCCGATTTGCCCTACTCCCTTGCTCTGACTTGTATTTTCTTTCTCTCGTAACGATAATCAATCTCATTATCGTTCGAGAGCCAGCCATGTTCGTCGAAACCCACACCTCCCTGCTCGACCGCTGGTACCGCCTGGGCACCCGCATCCGCTGCGCGCTGGAGCCCGACGAGCCGCGCCTGCTGGAGCTTTACCTGTTCGAGACGCGCTACCTGGTGGCCTGGGAGCCGCTGCCGGCCTGGCAGCTGTTCGAGAAGAGCTTCCAGTTGCTGCTCGACACCGCCGCCGACGTCGCCCTGCCGTGGCATTGGCGCGGGCTCTGCCTCGACCACGCCTATCGCCCGCTCTGCGACCTGCGCCGCCTCGCCGGCGATGCCGAACGCAGGCAGCGCCTGCAACAGCTTTCGCGCCGGCTGGCCACGCAGCCGATGGCGCCTTCCCTGACGTACCACGACCTGTAAGCGAGAAAGCAGAATGACTGACAGCCGTATCGAACGCGACAGTATGGGTGAACTGGCGGTGCCGGCCGCGGCGCTGTATGGGGCCCAGACCCAGCGTGCGGTGAACAACTTCCCGGTCAGCGGCCAGCGCATGCCCGCCGCCTTCATCCGCGCGTTGCTGCTGGCCAAGGCTGCCGCGGCGCGGGCCAACGTCGCCCTGGAGCAACTGGACGCCGAGACCGGCGCGGCCATCGTCGCCGCCTGCGAGGAACTGCTGGCCGGCGACTTCATCCAGCACTTCCCGGTGGACGTGTTCCAGACCGGTTCCGGCACCAGCTCCAACATGAACGCCAACGAGGTGGTGGCGACCCTCGCCGGTCGTCGCCTGGGCCGCGCGGTCAACCCCAACGACCAGGTCAACTGCGGGCAGAGCAGCAACGACATCATCCCCTCGACCATCCACATCAGCGCCGCCCTGGAAATCCACGAGCGCCTGCTGCCGGCGCTGCGCCACCTGCAGGCCACCCTCGAGCGCAAGGCCGGCGAGGTGCAGCAGTACGTCAAGACCGGGCGTACCCACCTGATGGACGCCATGCCGGTGCGCCTGAGCCAGGTGCTCGGCGGCTGGGCCCAGCAGGTACGCCAGGCCACTGCCAACCTCGAAGCCCTGCAGCCGGCGCTGCAGCAGCTGGCCCAGGGCGGCACCGCCGTCGGCACCGGGGTGAATGCCCACCCGCAGTTCTCCGCGCGCTTCTGCCAGGAACTCAACGGCCTGACCGGCCTGGCCTTCCGCCCGGGCGACGACTTCTTCGCGCTGATCGGCGCCCAGGACACCGCCGTGGCCGTCTCCGGCCAGCTCAAGACCCTTGCCGTGGCGCTGATGAAGGTCGCCAACGACCTGCGCTGGATGAACTCCGGCCCGCTCGCCGGCCTCGCCGAGATCGAGCTGGAAGCCCTGCAGCCGGGCTCCTCGATCATGCCCGGCAAGGTCAACCCGGTGATCCCCGAGGCCACCGCCATGGTCGCCGCCCAGGTGATCGGCAACGACGCCACCATCGCCGTGGCCGGGCAGTCCGGCAACTTCGAGCTGAACGTGATGCTGCCGGTGATCGCCGACAACTTGCTGCAGAGCATCCAGCTGCTGGGCAACGTCAGCCGTCTGCTGGCCGACAAGGCCATCGCCAGCTTCAAGGTCAACGAGGCGCGCCTGCGCGAAGCGCTGTCGCGCAACCCGATCCTGGTCACCGCGCTGAACCCGATCATCGGCTACCAGAAGGCCGCCGAGATCGCCAAGCAGGCCTACCGCGAAGGCCGCCCGATCATCGAGGTCGCCCTGGAGAACACCGATCTCGGCCGCGAGCGCCTGGAGGCCCTGCTGGACCCCGAGAAACTCACCGCCGGCGGCCTCTGAGGCCGCGCCACCATGGAGGTATGTGACATGCGCCATTGGCAACAGACCATCGAACTGGGCAACCGCTGCTTCATCCGCAACGAGTTGATCGATGCCCGCGAGCACTACCTCCACGCCCTGGCCCACGCCCAGTTGCTGCTGGGCCGCTGGCACGACCCGGACGAGGCGGTGATGGCTTTCGTCATCTCCCACCACAACCTGGGCGACCTGCACGTGCAGCTGGGCCAGCCGGAAGAGGCCGCCGAATACCTGTGCAACTGCCACGAGCGGCTGCTGGAGCTGAGCATCGACCCGCGGCAGAGCCGCGACATGCGCGAGGCCGCGCTGCGCCACAGCCGGCGCAGCTACCTCGAACTGCTCAACTTCATCGGCGAGCACGGCAACTACCCGCGCACCCGCGAGCTGCTGCACCAGCAGGGCGAAGTGGAGCTGCGCCCCGGCCTCTTCGCCACCCCGCAATCCATGCGCTACCACTAGGAGCGACCATGCCCCACAGTCTTCCCGCCTTGCCCTACGCCTACGACGCCCTGGAGCCGCACATTGATGCGCGGACCATGGAGATCCACCACAGCAAGCACCACCAGACCTACGTCAACAACCTGAACGCCGCGCTGGAGGGCACGCCTTTCGCCGAACTGCCGGTGGAGGAACTGCTGCAGCAGCTCAACCGCCTGCCGGAGAAGCTGCTCGGCGCGGTGATCAACAACGGCGGCGGCCATGCCAACCACTCGCTGTTCTGGCAGGTGATGTCGCCGACCGGCGGCGGCGAGCCCGACGGCGCCCTGGCCCGCGCCATCGAGACCGAACTGGGCGGCTACGCGGCCTTCCGCGAGGCCTTCACCAAGGCCGCGCTGACCCGCTTCGGCAGCGGCTGGGCCTGGCTCTGCGTCGACAGCCAGGGCCGCCTGAAGGTGGAAAGCAGCGCCAACCAGGACAGCCCGCTGATGCAGGACCTGATCCCCATCCTCGGCCTGGATGTCTGGGAGCACGCCTACTACCTGCAGTACCAGAACCGCCGGCCGGAATACATCGCGGCCTTCTACGAGGTCGTCGACTGGTCGGAAGTGGCGCGCCGCTACCGCCTGGCCCTGGAGCAGCGGGGGCTCGCCTGATGCCCGCCGCGGAAGTGAAGCCATGCGCCCGCTAGAGGCAAGCACGCGGCAGGGCGGCGCGCGCAGCCTGCGCTGGCTGCTCGGCCTGGGGATAGTGTTGCTGGGCAGCGGCCTGCTGTTCAACCACCTGTTGCTGCTGGCGCGCCTGCAATTGCCGGCGCCGCTGTACCAGGCGCTGAGCGGCGGCCTGATCTGCGCCCTGGGCACCGCCCTGGGCGCCGTGCCCGTGCTGCTGATCCGCAGCATGCCGGCGCGGGTCGCCGATACCCTGCTGGGCTTCGGCGCCGGAGTGATGCTGGCGGCGACGGCCTTTTCCCTGCTGCTGCCGGCCCTGGAGGCGGTCGAGGCGGGCGGACGCTCGCCGCTGTACGCCGCGTTGCTGGTCAGCTTCGGCATGGCCCTGGGGGTACTGGGGCTGATGCTGGCCGGGCGGATGCTGGACGATGCCCAGCATGACCTGGACGACGCGCCGACCCCCGCCATTCCCGCCCGCATCCTGCTGTTCGTCGCGGCCATCGTCCTGCACAACATTCCCGAGGGCATGGCCGTGGGCGTCGCCGCCGGCGGCGAGGTCCAGGGCGCCGGCGGCCTGGCGCTGGGCATCGCCCTGCAGGACGTGCCCGAAGGCCTGGCCATCGCTCTGGTGCTGGCCGGCGCGGGGATGTCGCGGGTGCGGGCGATGCTGGCCGGCGCGGCTTCCGGGCTGGTCGAGCCGCTGTTCGCGGTGCTCTGCGCCTGGCTGGTGGGGGTGTCGCGGATGCTGCTGCCCTGGGGCCTGGCCCTGGCGGCGGGGGCGATGCTCTACGTGGTGGTGCGGGAGATCATTCCCGAATCGCAGCGGCGCGGCTATGCCGGGGAGGCGACCCTGGGCCTGATCGTCGGCTTCTGCCTGATGATGGTGCTGGATACGTCGCTGGGCTAGCGCCCGGCGCTGTGCGGACAGGCGGTCACTCGCCTTCGTCGAAGTAGTTGTTGATCAGGTCGACGAGAGCCTGGAGGGCCTCGTCGGCCTGCTCGCCCTCGGCGTTCAGGTGCAGGTTGGTGCCCTTGCCCGCGGCCAGCATCATCACCGCCATGATGCTCTTGCCATCCACCGTGCTCTCCGGGCTGCGACCGACGCGGACCTGGCACGGGAAGCGGCCGGCCACGCCGACGAATTTGGCCGCCGCGCGGGCGTGTAGGCCGAGCTTGTTGATGATGGTGATCTCGAGGGCGGGCATCGCGAGGGGGCTGTCCTTTCGTTATCTGCTGCTAGCTCAGGTCGCGGTGGCGAATCTGCACGTTCTTCAGGGTGGCTTTCAGGGCATTGCCGATGCGCTCGGCGAGGTAGACCGAGCGATGATGGCCGCCCGTGCAGCCGATGGCAATGGTGACGTAGGCGCGGTTGCTGGCGGCGAAGCGCGGCAGCCATTTGTTCAGGTAGCCCAGGGTGTCCTGGTACATCTCTTCCACGTCGGCCTGCTCGGCGAGGTATTCCTGCACGCCCTTGTCCAGGCCCGACTGCTCGCGCAGCTCGGGTTTCCAGTAGGGGTTGGGCAGGCAGCGCACGTCGAACACCAGGTCGGCGTCCACCGGCATGCCGCGCTTGAAGCCGAACGACTCGACGAGGAAGGCGGTGCCCGGCTCGGGTTTGTTCAGCAGGCGCAGCTTGATGACGTCGCGCAACTGGTAGAGGTTGAGGCTGGTGGTGTTCAGCTTGAGGTCGGCGAGGTCGGCGATCGGGCTGAGCAGTTGCTCCTCGTCGGCGATGGCCTCGGCGAGGGAGCGGGTGTCGGTGGTCAGCGGGTGGCGCCGGCGCGTCTCGGAGAAGCGCTTGAGCAGCGTCTCGTCGTCGGCGTCCAGGTACAGCACGTCGCACTGGATGTGCTTGTCGCGGGCTTCCTGGAGCAGTTCGGGGAAGCGCTTGAGCTGGCTGGGCAGGTTGCGCGCGTCGATCGACACGGCCACCTGCGGGTGCATCAGCTCGGTGTGCAGCAGCGCGCGCTGGGCCAGGTCCGGCAGCAGGCTGGCCGGCAGGTTGTCGATGCAGTAGAAGCCGTTGTCCTCGAGGACGTTGAGGGCGGTGCTCTTGCCGGAGCCGGAACGGCCGCTGACGATGATCAGGCGCATGCTAGTGGCCGTTCTGCACTTCCACGACTATCTGGTACAGCGCCTCGCCATCGCTCGCGCGGCGCAGGCGTTCGCGCACCTCGGCGCGGTCGAGCATCGAGGCGATCTGGCGCAGCAGCTCCAGGTGCTCCTCGGTGGCGGCTTCGGGTACCAGCAGGACGAACACCAGGTCGACCGGAGCGCCGTCGAGGGCGTCGAAGTCCACCGGCGCATCGAGGTGAAGGATGGCGCTGATCGGCGCCTTGCAACCGGTCAGGCGGCAGTGGGGAATGGCGATGCCATTGCCGAAGCCGGTGGAGCCCAGGCGTTCGCGGGCCACCAGGCTTTCGAAGATGTCTTGCGCGTCGAGGCCGGGAAGGTCTTTCACGACCAGGTTGGCGATCTGTTCGAGTACGCGCTTCTTACTGCCGCCCGGCACGTTCACCAGGGAACGGCCGGGGGACAGGATCTGCTCAAGTCGGATCATAGGGGAGGGGGGTTAGCGGACTCCAACGCCCTGTTGGCGTTCGAGGTACTTTTCCTTGTGTTTGATCAGTTGTCGATCGAGTTTGTCGGTCAGCAGGTCGATGGCGGCGTACATGTCTTCGTGTTCTGCACAGGCCACGACTTCGCCACCGGAAATGTGCAGCGTGGCTTCGATACGCTGTTTCAGCTTTTCGACCTCCATGATGACCTGAACATTGGTGATCTTGTCGAAGTGGCGCTCCAGTCGGCCGAGTTTCTCGACCACGTAGTCGCGCAGGGCGTCGGTCACATCCAGTTGATGGCCACTGATGTTGACTTGCATACCGCTTTCTCCTTATTGCCCGTGTATAAGTGGCAGGTTATGGGGCCTGCCGCCGGAACACCTTGGCTTGGGTCAATCAGACCAGTCGCTTGCGCTCGCTCGATGGAGCTATTCCGAGAGATTCCCGGTACTTGGCGACTGTCCGACGTGCCACTTGAATGCCCTGTGCCTCCAGTAAACCAGCGATCTTGCTGTCGCTCAACGGCTTTTTCGGACTTTCTGCCGCGACCAGTTTCTTGATGATCGCGCGGATCGCCGTGGACGAGCATTCGCCGCCCTCGGAAGTGCTCACGTGGCTGGAGAAGAAGTACTTCAGCTCGAAGATGCCGCGCGGGGTGTGCATGAATTTCTGCGTGGTGACCCGCGAGATGGTCGACTCGTGCATGCCCACCGCCTCGGCGATGTCGTGCAGGACCAGCGGCTTCATGGCCTCCTCGCCGTACTCGAGGAAACCGCGCTGGTGCTCGACGATCTGCGTCGCCACCTTCATCAGCGTCTCGTTGCGGCTCTGCAGGCTCTTGATGAACCAGCGGGCTTCCTGCAACTGGTTGCGCATGAAGGTGTTGTCGGCGCTGGAGTCGGCGCGGCGCACCAGGCCGGCATACTGCGAGTTGACGCGCAGGCGCGGCACCGCTTCCTGGTTCAGCTCCACCAGCCAGCGCTCGTTGTGCTTGCGCACTATCACGTCCGGCACCACGTACTCGGCCTCGCCGGACTCGATCTGCGAACCCGGGCGCGGGTGCAGCGACTGGATCAGCTCGATGGTCTCGCGCAGCTCGTCTTCCTTGAGCTTCATGCGCCGCATCAGCTGGGTGTAGTCGCGGCTGCCGAGCAGGTCGAGGTGGTCGGCGACCAGGCGCAGGGCCTCGCTCAGCAGGTGGGTGTTGGCGGGCATCTGGCGCAGCTGCAGCAGCAGGCATTCGCGCAGGTTGCGCGCGCCGACGCCGGCCGGCTCCATCTGCTGGATGCGCCGCAGCACCACTTCCACCTCGTCCATCTCGATGCCCAGCTCGGGGTCGAGGGAGGTGAGGATGTCTTCCAGGGACTCTTCCAGGTAGCCGTCGTTGTTGATGCCGTCGATGATGCTCAGGGCCACCAGGCGGTCGCTGTCGGACATGGGGCAGAGGTTCAGCTGCCACAGCAGGTGGCTCTGCAGGCTTTCGCCGGCGGAGGTGCGGGCGGTGAAGTCCCATTCGTCGTCATCGTTGCTGGGCAGGCTGCTGGCGCTGGTCTGGTAGACGTCTTCCCAGGCGGTGTCGACTGGCAGCTCGTTGGGGATGCGCTCGGCCCACTGGTCTTCGTCCAGGCTGTCGGCGCTGGGCGTGGTGGTTTCCTGGAAGCTTTCGCTCTGCGAGTTGACGTTGGTATTGGTGGGGGTTTCCGCGCCCTCGGCGTAGGGGTCGCTACCGTCGAAGTCTTCGCCTTCTTCCTGGCGCTCGAGCATCGGGTTGGATTCCAGCGCCTCCTGGATCTCCTGTTGCAGATCCAGGGTGGAGAGTTGGAGCAGTCGGATGGCCTGTTGCAGCTGCGGAGTCATCGTCAGCTGCTGGCCCATCTTGAGGACGAGCGATGGTTTCATGGCTGGAACTTGGCACCTTGTCCGCGGGCGTGTAGCGCACCCAATCCACGACTACGGGCGCCTGGACCCAAATTCCCGGACGCCGCTAGGAAGCAAATTATATGCCTGAATTCTCAGACTTTGCCTAGGGGCGTTTGCGCATAATTCGCTGCCTGTCCGTCGGCGCGACATGAGGTTGCGCCCCGGCGCGACGGCCGGGGCAGGACTTCAGAGGCGGAACTCGTGGCCCAGGTAGACTTCCTTGACCAGTTCGTTGGCCAGAATGGCCGCGGAATCGCCCTCGGCGATCAACTGGCCGTCGTTGACGATGTAGGCCGTCTCGCAGATGTCCAGGGTCTCGCGCACGTTGTGGTCGGTGATGAGCACGCCGATGCCCTTGGCCTTGAGGTGGTGGATGATCTGCTTGATGTCGCCCACCGAGATCGGGTCCACGCCGGCGAAGGGTTCGTCGAGGAGGATGAACTTCGGCGAGCTGGCCAGGGCGCGGGCGATCTCCACGCGGCGGCGCTCGCCGCCGGACAGGCTCATGCCGAGGTTGTCGCGGATGTGGTGGATGTGGAACTCCTCCAGCAGGCCCTCCAGGGCCTCCTTGCGGCCGTTGCGGTCGAGGTCGGCGCGGGTTTCGAGAATGGCGCCGATGTTGTCCGCCACCGACAGCTTGCGGAAGATCGAGGCTTCCTGCGGCAGGTAGCCGATGCCGGCGCGGGCGCGGCCGTGCATGGGCAGGTTGGTGACGTCCTGCTCGTCGATGCGGACCACGCCCTGGTCGGCGCGGACCAGGCCGACGATCATGTAGAAGCAGGTGGTCTTGCCGGCGCCGTTGGGGCCGAGCAGGCCGACGATCTGCCCGCTGTCGATGCTCATGCTGACATCGCGGACGACCTGGCGACCCTTGTAGCTCTTGGCGAGGTGCTGTGCGGTGAGCGTGGCCATTACTGGGCTTGATCCTGCTTCTTCTTGGGCTGGATGACCATGTCGATGCGCGGGCGCGGGGTGGTCACCTGGGTGCCGGTGGCGCGGCCGGCGTTGACGATCTGCCGTTCGGTGTCATAGACGACCTTCTCGCCTTCGAAGGTGTTGCCTTCCTGGATCACCTTGGCCTGGTCGATCAGGATCACCCGGTTCTGGGTGACGAAGTACTGGATGGTCAGGCCGTAGGCCTTGGTGATTTCCTTGTCCGGCGCCGGCTTCTGCTCGAAATAGGCGGGCTTGCCGACCGAGGTGACCACCTCGATCTCGCCGTCCTTGTTCTGCTTGAGGGTGACGGTGTTGCCGGTCAGCTTCATGCTGCCCTGGGTCACCACCACGTCGCCGCGGTACACGGCGACGCCCTGCTTGTCGTCCAGCTCGGCGCTGTCGGCCTGCACGCGGATCGGTTGTTCGCGATCCGTCGGCAGCGCCCAGCCAGCGCTGCTGCCCAGGGCGGCGACGAGGCCGAGGAAAAGGGGGAAGGTTTTAACGAACCTCATGCTGACCTCTTACGTTGGACAGCAGGGTCATCCGGCTGTCTTTCAGATACGCTTTCATGCCTACCGCCGTGGTCACCCCTTGGGGCTCGGTGATCTTAACGGGTTGACTGGTCTCGGCATAATCCTTGTCCGGGAACACCGTCATGCGCGTGGTGGTGAGCAGCAGGGTGCGGTTCTGCGCGTCGGTGCGCTGGACCCGGACGTTGTCGATCAGTTCGACCTGCTTGCCTTCCGGGCCGACCTCGGCGCGCACGCTCTGCACGTGCCACGGCTGTGGCTCGCCCTCGCGGAAGAAGAACAGGTCCGGCGTGGTGACGTTGGTGACGTCGGTGGCTTTCATGTGCTCCAGGCGATCGGCGGTCATCTCGTAGGCCAGGCTGCCATCCTCGCGGTACTGCAGGCTGTGGGCATTGGCCGCGTAGAAGTCGATGGCGTCGTTGCTCGGCGCGACCTGGCGCTCGTTGAAGTCCAGGCGCACGTTCCAGTAGTAGCCCAGTGCGACCAGCAGGACCGCGATCAGGGCGAGGAGGAGCTTCTGGCGAAGGGTCTTCGGCATGTCTGGCTCTACAGGTAGGCGCTTTGCGCCGCCTCGAGGTTGCCCTGGGCGCGCAGGATGAGTTCGCAGAATTCACGGGCCGCGCCTTCGCCGCCGCGCGCCTGGGTCACGCCGAGGGCGTGCTGGCGAACGAAGGCGTCGGCGCTGGCCACCGCCATGCCCAGGCCGACCCGGCGGATGACCGGAAGGTCCGGCAGGTCGTCGCCCAGGTAGGCGACCTGTTCATAGCCTAGCCCGAGTTCGGCGAGCAGTTGGTCGAGGACCACCAGCTTGTCCTCGCGGCCCTGGAACAGGTGCTCGATGCCCAGGTTCTGCGCGCGGCGCTCGACCACGGCGCTCTTGCGGCCGCTGATGATGGCGGTGCGCACGCCCGAGGCGATGAGCATCTTGATGCCGTGGCCGTCGAGGGTGTTGAAGGTCTTGAACTCGCCGCCGTCGGGCAGGAAGTAGAGCTTGCCGTCGGTCAGCACGCCATCCACGTCGAACACCGCCAGGCGCACGCCACTGGCGCGTTGCAGCAGGTCTGCGGTCATTCAGATGACTCCGGCGCGGGTCAGGTCGTGGACGTGCAGCACGCCGACCGGGCGGTCGTCGCCGTCGACCACCACCAGGACGTTGATCTTGTGGTCGTCCATGATCTTCAGGGCTTCGGCGGCGAGCATGTCCGGGCGCACGGTCTTGCCGTGCGCGGTCATCACCTGGTCGATGG
The DNA here is from genome assembly GCF_000812405.1 of Pseudomonas sp. PI1. Lineage (NCBI taxonomy): Bacteria > Pseudomonadati > Pseudomonadota > Gammaproteobacteria > Pseudomonadales > Pseudomonadaceae > Pseudomonas > Pseudomonas sp. PI1. The sequence goes on along the minus strand of NZ_JWMC01000045.1, from coordinate 181,889 downwards.
TGGCGCTGCGCACGTCCACGCCCTTGTCCAGGGTGCGGCGCAGGTCGCCGTCGGTGAACACGCCGGCCAGGCGGCCGTCCGCGCCGAGGACGATGGTCATGCCCAGGCCCTTGCGGGTCATTTCCAGCAGGGCGCCGCTGAGCGAAGTGCCGGGGGAGACCTGCGGCAGTTCTTCACCCACGTGCATGATGTTTTCCACTTTCAGCAACAATCTCCGGCCCAGGGCGCCGCCCGGATGGGAGAAGGCGAAGTCCTCGGCGGTGAAGCCGCGGGCTTCCAGCAGGGCCACGGCGAGGGCGTCGCCGAGCACCAGGGAGACGGTGGTGGAGGAGGTCGGCGCCAGGTTCAGCGAGCAGGCCTCGTGTTCGACGCTGGCGTCCAGGTTCACCGCGGCGGCCTTGGCCAGCGGCGACTCGGGGTTGCCGGTCATGCTCACCAGGGTGATGCCCAGGCGGGCGATCAGCGGCAGCAGGGTGATGATCTCGGCGGTGGAGCCGGAGTTGGACAGCGCCAGGACCACGTCGTCCCTGGTGATCATGCCCATGTCGCCGTGGCTGGCCTCGGCCGGGTGCACGAAGAACGCCGGGGTGCCGGTGCTGGCCAGGGTGGCGGCGATCTTGCGGGCGATGTGCCCGGACTTGCCCATGCCGACCACCACCACGCGGCCGGTGCAGCCGAGCAGCAGTTCGCAGGCCCTGGAGAAATCGGCCCCGATGCGTGGCAGCAGGGCATCCACCGCATCGCGCTCGAGGCCGATGGTGCGTTGTGCCGACTGGATGAAATCGTGATTCTGGCTCATGTTCCGATCGCGTGGGGCGAAGTGAAGGGCGAGATTATAACGGTAAAGCGGTCCGGGCTTCACCCTGCCGATACCGGATCTTGCACAGGGAAAGCTGAATCCGAGCTGAATCGCCGGCGGCGGGCCTTGGGCCGCCGCGCGCGCCAATGCTATAGTTCGCCGCCGTTCGGCCTGTCTTGCGTTACCGTGTTCCGACGGTTCGACGGGGCATTGCAGGGACAGGGCCGTCATGCAAGGAGTTCTATGAGCACCGATGAAAAATACGCTGTCGAGCTGAAGGGGGTCACCTTCAAGCGCGGTACCCGCGCCATCTTCGACAACGTGGATATCCGTATTCCGCGCGGCAAGGTCACCGGCATCATGGGGCCGTCGGGTTGCGGCAAGACCACCTTGCTGCGCCTGATCGCCGCACAGCTGCGCCCGGTCAAGGGCGACGTCATGGTCAACGGGCAGAACCTGCCGAAGCTGGCCCGCGCCGACCTGTTCGACCTGCGCAAGCAGTTCGGCGTGCTGTTCCAGAGCGGCGCGCTGTTCACCGACCTGGACGTGTTCGAGAACGTCGCCTTCCCGCTGCGGGTGCACACCGACCTGCCCGAGGAGATGATCCGCGACATCGTCCTGATGAAGCTGCAGGCCGTGGGCCTGCGCGGGGCGCTGGAGCTGATGCCGGACGAGCTGTCCGGGGGCATGAAGCGCCGCGTGGCGCTGGCCCGGGCGATCGCCCTGGACCCGCAGATCCTCATGTACGACGAACCCTTCGTCGGCCAGGACCCGATCGCCATGGGCGTGCTGGTGCGGCTGATCCGCCTGCTCAACGATGCCCTGGGCATCACCAGCATCGTGGTCTCCCACGACCTGGCGGAAACCGCCAGCATCGCCGACTACATCTATATCGTCGGCGACGGCAAGGTGCTGGGGCAGGGCACGCCGGCGGAGCTCAAGGAGCTCGACGATCCGCGCGTGCGCCAGTTCATGAAGGGGATTCCGGATGGTCCGGTGCCCTTCCACTATCCCGCGCGCGACTATCGCGCCGACCTGCTGGGGGAACGCTGATGCGCAAGACTTCACTGCTCGAGCGGATTCGCCTGCTCGGGCGGTCGGGCCTCGACGTGCTCGAGGCGCTCGGCCGTTCCACGCTGTTCCTCGGCCACGCCATGCTCGGCCGCCGGGTGCCCGGCGGCATGGGCCAGCTGCTGGTCAAGCAGCTGTACTCGGTGGGCGTGCTGTCGCTGGCGATCATCGTGGTTTCGGGCGTCTTCATCGGCATGGTGCTGGCCCTGCAGGGCTACAACATCCTCAAGGACTATGGTTCGGAGCAGGCGGTGGGGCAGATGGTGGCCCTGACCCTGCTGCGCGAACTGGGCCCGGTGGTGACCGGCCTGCTGTTCGCCGGCCGCGCCGGTTCCGCGCTGACCGCCGAGATCGGCAACATGAAATCCACCGAGCAGCTCTCCAGCCTGGAGATGATCGGCGTCGACCCGCTGCGCTACGTGATCGCGCCGCGCCTGTGGGCCGGCTTCATTTCGATGCCGCTGCTGGCGGCGATCTTCAGCGTGGTCGGCATCTGGGGCGGCGCCGCCGTCGCCGTCGACTGGCTGGGCGTATACGAGGGTTCCTTCTGGTCGAACATGCAGAACAGCGTGCAATTCGGCGAGGATGTGCTCAATGGCGTGATCAAGAGCGTGGTGTTCGCCTTCGTGGTGACCTGGATCGCCGTGTTCCAGGGCTATGACTGCGAGCCGACCTCCGAAGGGATCAGCCGCGCAACGACTCGAACCGTGGTCTATGCCTCCCTGGCGGTACTGGGGCTGGACTTCATACTGACCGCTTTGATGTTTGGAGACTTCTGATGCAAACCCGCACCCTGGAAATCGGTGTAGGCCTGTTTCTTCTCGGCGGCCTGCTGGCCCTGCTGCTGCTGGCGCTGCGTGTCAGCGGCCTGACCATCGGGCATTCCAATGACACCTACCAGCTGTATGCCTACTTCGACAACGTCGCCGGCGTGACCGTGCGCGGCAAGGTGACCATGGCCGGCGTGACCATCGGCAAGGTGGTCGCCGTGGACCTGGACCACGACAGCTACCGTGGCCGGGTGACCATGGAAATCAACAAGAGCGTCAACAACCTGCCGGACGACTCCACCGCGTCTATCCTCACCGCAGGCCTGCTGGGCGAGAAATACATCGGCATCAGCGTCGGCGGCGACGACAAGATGCTCACGGACGGCGGCGTCATCCACGACACCCAGTCCGCGCTGGTGCTGGAGGACCTGATCGGCAAGTTCCTGTTGAACTCGGTCAACAAAGAAGAGCCCAAGAAGCAATGAGGATGATGAGGATGAACGCCATGCTGACTCTCCTGCGCCGCGGCCTGCTGGTCCTGCTCGCAGCACTGCCGCTGATCGCCAGCGCTGCGCCCAATGCGCAGCAAGTGGTGCAGCAGACCGTCGACAACCTGCTGTCCGACCTCAAGGCCAACAAGCCGGCCTACCGTGCCGATCCCAAGCAGCTCTACGCCGCCCTGGATCGCATCCTCGGCCCGGTGGTGGACTCCGAGGGCATCGCCAGGGGCGTGATGACCGTCAAGTATTCGCGCCAGGCCTCCCCGGAGCAGATCAAGCGCTTCGAGACGGTGTTCAAGAACAGCCTGATGCAGTTCTACGGCAACGCCCTGCTCGAGTACGACAACCAGGACATCCGCGTGCTGCCCTCCACCGGCAAGCAGGACCCGGAGCGCTCCAGCGTGAACATGGAGATCCGTGACAGCAAGGGCACCGTCTATCCGGTGCAGTACACCATGGTCAACCAGTCGGGGACCTGGCGCCTGCGCAACGTGATCATCAACGGCATCAACATCGGCAAGCTGTTCCGCGACCAGTTCGCCGACTCCATGCAGAAGAACGGCAACGACCTGGAGAAGACCATCGCCGGTTGGGACCAGGTGGTCGCCCATGCCAAGGATGCCGCCAAGGGCAACCCGGACGAGGGTGGCGCGCAATGACCAGCGCCGCCAGCATCAGCGAGGGCGCGGCCGGCGAGCTGCGCCTGGCCGGGGTGCTCGACTACCGCAGCGGCACGCAGCTGCGCGAGCAGGGCAAGGCCCTGATCGCCGCGAGCGGCGCCCAGCAGCTGGTGGTGGATTGTTCGGCGGTGGAGAAGTCCAGCAGCGTCGGCCTGTCGCTGCTGCTGGCCTTCCTGCGCGATGCGCAGCAGGCGGGCAAGAGCCTGCAGGTCCGTGGCTTGCCGAAAGACATGCAAGACATCGCCAAGGTCAGCGACCTCGACGACATCCTGCCGCTGCAGGGCTGATCGGGGCGCTCGAAAGGCCCTCCGTCCGCGACTTCCCCTGGCGGGGTTCGCAGGCGGGGGGCTTTTTTGTATCATTGCCGGCCCGCGCGCGTTGAGCGCCGATCGAGGTCGAGCATGCAGGCGATTGAAGTCAAGAACATCCTGGAAGCCAAGCTCCCGGGTACCCAGGTCGAAGTGGAAGGCGAAGGCTGCAACTTCCAGCTGAACCTGATCAGTGACGAACTGGCCGGTTTGAGCCCGGTGAAACGTCAGCAGCAGATCTACGCGCACCTTAACGAGTGGATCGCCAGTGGCGCCATCCATGCCGTGACCATGAAATTCTTCAGCCGCGCCGCCTGGGCCGAGCGTTCCTGAGCCGCCGGGGATATACCTGCTATGGACAAACTGATCATTACCGGCGGTTCCCGTCTCGACGGCGAAATCCGCATCTCCGGCGCCAAGAACTCCGCGCTGCCGATCCTTGCCGCCACCCTGCTGGCGGATACTCCGGTCACCGTGTGCAACCTGCCGCACCTGCACGACATCACCACCATGATCGAGCTGTTCGGTCGCATGGGCGTGCAGCCGGTGATCAACGAGAAGCTCAACGTCGAAGTCGACGCCAACAGCATCAGGACCCTGGTCGCGCCTTATGAATTGGTGAAGACCATGCGCGCCTCGATCCTGGTGCTCGGCCCCATGGTCGCGCGCTTCGGCGAGGCCGAGGTGGCCCTGCCCGGCGGCTGCGCCATCGGCTCGCGTCCGGTCGACCTGCACATCCGCGGCCTCGAGGCCATGGGCGCGCAGATCACCGTCGAGGGCGGCTACATCAAGGCCAAGGCCCCGGCCGGCGGCCTGCGTGGCGCGCACTTCTTCTTCGATACCGTGTCCGTGACCGGCACCGAGAACATCATGATGGCCGCGGCCCTGGCCAACGGCCGCACCGTGCTGGAAAACGCCGCCCGCGAGCCGGAAGTGGTCGACCTGGCCAACTGCCTGATCGCCATGGGCGCGCAGATCCAGGGCGCCGGCACCGACACCATCGTCATCGATGGCGTGAAGCGCCTGGGCGGCGCCAAGTACAACGTGCTGCCCGACCGCATCGAGACCGGCACCTACCTGGTCGCCGCCGCCGCCACCGGTGGCCGCGTCAAGCTCAAGGACACCGACCCGACCATCCTCGAGGCGGTGCTGCTGAAGCTGGAAGAGGCCGGTGCGCACATCAACACCGGCAACGACTGGATCGAGCTGGACATGAAGGGCAACCGGCCGAAGGCGGTGAACATCCGCACCGCGCCGTACCCGGCGTTCCCCACCGACATGCAGGCCCAGTTCATCTCGCTGAACGCCGTGGCTGAAGGTACCGGCGCAGTGATCGAGACCGTGTTCGAGAACCGCTTCATGCATGTCTACGAGATGAACCGCATGGGCGCGCAGATTCTCGTCGAGGGCAACACCGCCATCGTCACCGGCGTGCCGCAGCTCAAGGGCGCCCCGGTCATGGCCACCGACCTGCGCGCTTCCGCCAGCCTGGTGATCGCTGGCCTTGTGGCCGAGGGCGACACCCTGATCGACCGCATCTACCACATCGACCGTGGCTACGAGTGCATCGAAGAGAAGCTGCAACTGCTCGGCGCCAAAATCCGCCGCGTACCGGGCTAGGGCTGACCAGACATGCTGACCATCGCCCTGTCCAAGGGCCGGATCCTCGATGACACCCTGCCGCTGCTCGCAGCGGCAGGCATTGTGCCGACCGAGAACCCGGACAAGAGCCGCAAGCTGATCATCCCCACCAGCCTCGACGACGTGCGCCTGCTGATCGTCCGCGCCACCGACGTGCCGACCTACGTCGAGCACGGCGCCGCCGACCTCGGCGTGGCCGGCAAGGACGTGCTGCTCGAATACGGCGGCCAGGGGCTGTACGAGCCGCTGGACCTGAAGATCGCCAACTGCAAGCTGATGACCGCCGGCGCGGTCGGCGCGGCCGAGCCCAAGGGGCGCCTGCGGGTGGCCACCAAGTTCGTCAACGTGGCCAAGCGCTACTACGCCGAGCAGGGCCGCCAGGTCGAGGTGATCAAGCTGTACGGCTCCATGGAGCTGGCGCCGCTGGTCGGCCTGGCCGACAAGATCATCGACGTGGTCGACACCGGCAACACCCTGCGCGCCAACGGCCTGGAACCCCAGGAGCTGATCGCCCACATCAGCTCGCGGCTGATCGTCAACAAGGCCTCGATGAAGATGCAGCACGCGCGCATCCAGGCCCTGATCGACACTCTGCGTGAAGCGGTGGAGTCTCGACACCGGGCGTAATTCCCTGCGCGGCCTTCCCGCCGCGCCCGCCTATCCGTGTCATAGCCAAATTTTCTCGGGTGCCCGCACGGTGGGCTTGCTAGTCTAGCGGCGCCCGAGATCACGCCAATTTTAAGAGGCCAGCTATGACCGCACCCTTCGCCATCCGTCGACTCAACGCCGCCGATCCGGACTTCGCGCGTCATCTGGACCATCTGCTGTCCTGGGAAAGCGTGTCCGACGACGCCGTGAACCAGCGCGTGCTGGATATCATCGCCGACGTGCGCAGCCGTGGCGACGCCGCCCTGGTGGAGCTTACCCAGCGCTTCGACGGCCTCGCGGTCGCCAGCATGGCCGACCTGATCCTGCCGCGCGAGCGCCTGGAACTGGCCCTGACGCGCATCACCCCGGCCCAGCGCGAGGCGCTGGAAACCGCCGCCGAGCGCGTGCGCAGCTACCACGAGAAGCAGAAGCAGGACTCCTGGCGCTACACCGAGGCCGACGGCACCGTGCTCGGCCAGCAGGTCACCCCGCTGGACCGCGCCGGCCTGTACGTGCCCGGCGGCAAGGCTTCCTACCCGTCCTCGGTGCTGATGAACGCGATTCCAGCGAAGGTCGCCGGCGTCGCCGAAGTGGTGATGGTAGTGCCGACGCCGCGTGGCGAGATCAACGAGATCGTCCTCGCCGCCGCCTGCATCGCCGGCGTCGACCGCGTCTTCACCATCGGCGGCGCCCAGGCCGTGGCCGCGCTGGCCTACGGCACCGAGAGCGTGCCCCAGGTGGACAAGATCGTCGGCCCGGGCAACATCTACGTGGCCACCGCCAAGCGTCACGTGTTCGGCCAGGTGGGCATCGACATGATCGCCGGCCCCTCGGAAATCCTCGTGGTCTGCGACGGCGGCACCGACCCGGACTGGATCGCCATGGACCTGTTCTCCCAGGCCGAGCACGACGAGGACGCCCAGTCGATCCTGGTCAGCCCGGACGCCGCCTTCCTCGACAAGGTCGCCGCCAGCATCGAGAAGCTGCTGCCGACCATGGAGCGCGCCGAGATCATCCGCACCTCGCTGGGCAATCGCGGCGCGCTGATCCAGGTCGCCGACCAGGCCCAGGCCTGCCAGGTGGCCAACCGCATCGCCCCGGAGCACCTGGAATTGTCGGTGGCCGACCCGGAAAGCTGGCTGCCGAACATCCGCCACGCCGGCGCCATTTTCATGGGCCGCTACACCGCCGAGGCCCTGGGCGATTACTGCGCGGGCCCGAACCACGTGCTGCCCACCTCCGGCACCGCGCGCTTCTCCTCGCCGCTGGGCGTGTATGACTTCCAGAAGCGCTCGTCGATCATCTTCTGTTCGGCCGACGGCGCCTCGGTGCTCGGCAAGACCGCCTCGGTCCTGGCTCGCGGCGAGTCGCTGACCGCCCACGCGCGCAGCGCCGAATACCGGATCAAGGGCTGAAAAGCCGATAAAAACCGATAAAAGCCGCTGGAGGCTTGAGGCTGGACGAAGTGGGTTTCGCTTTTTCGTTCAGCCTCAAGCCCTCCAGCCTTCAGCGAATCTTTTAAAGGAGCGAGGGCGATGAGCAAGTTCTGGAGCCCCTTCGTCAAGGACCTGGTGCCCTACGTGCCGGGTGAGCAACCCAAGCTGGCCAGGCTGGCCAAGCTGAACACCAACGAGAACCCCTACGGCCCGTCGCCCAAGGCGCTGGCCGCCATGCAGGCCGAGTTGGGCGACGCCCTGCGGCTGTACCCGGACCCCAACGCCGAGCCCCTGAAGCAGACCATCGCCGATTACTACGGCGTGCGCCCGGGCCAGGTGTTCGTCGGCAACGGCTCCGACGAGGTGCTGGCCCACGCCTTCCACGCGCTGTTCCAGCACGACGGCCGGCCGCTGCTGTTCCCCGACGTGACCTACAGCTTCTACCCGGTGTACTGCGGCCTCTACGGCATTCCCTTCGAGGCGCTGGCGCTGGACGAGCAGTTCCAGATCCGCGTCGAGGACTACGCCCGCCCCAACGCCGGCATCATCTTCCCCAACCCCAACGCGCCGACCGGCTGCCTGCTGCCGCTGGACGCCATCGAGCGCCTGCTGCTGGCCAACCCGGACAGCGTGGTGCTGGTGGACGAGGCCTACGTCGACTTCGGCGGCGAGACGGCCATCGGCCTGGTGGAGCGCTACCCGAACCTGCTGGTGGCGCAGACGCTGTCCAAGTCGCGTTCCCTGGCCGGGCTGCGCGTCGGCCTGGCGGTCGGCCACGAGGACCTGATCGAGGCCCTGGAGCGGGTCAAGAACAGCTTCAACTCCTACCCGCTGGACCGCGTGGCCCAGGCCGGCGCCATCGCCGCCTTCGAGGACCGCGAGTACTTCCAGCGCACCTGCCAGGCGGTGATCGACAGCCGCGAGAAGCTGGTCGGCGAACTGAGTGGCATGGGCTTCGAGGTGCTGCCGTCGGCGGCCAACTTCATCTTCGCCCGCCACCCGCGCCACGACGCCGCCGAACTGGCCGCCGGCCTGCGCGAGCAGGGTGTGATCGTCCGCCACTTCAAGCAGGCGCGCATCGCCCAGTTTCTGCGCATCAGCATCGGCACCGAGGAGCAGAACCAGGCGCTGCTGGACGCCCTGCGCACGCGGCTCTGAGCCACGCCCGGCGGAAAAGCAACGGCGCCCTCGGGCGCCGTTCTTCGTTACTGCTGCTGCGGTTGCTGCACCGGCGGAGTGGGCGGCGGGCGCAGGCCCACTTCCGCCTCCAGGGTGACGTGCTTGCCGTTGCGCAGCACCTGGATGCTGATCTTCTCGCCCGGCTTGGTGCGCGCCACCTGGTTCATCGCGGTGCGGCCGTCGGCGGCCTTCTTGCCGTCGATGTCGAGGATGATGTCGCCCGGCTGCATGCCGGACTGGGCGGCCGGGCCGTCGCGGTAGACACCGGCGACCACCACCCCGCCCTGGTCCTGCAGGCCGAAGGACTCGGCCAGCTCCGGCGTCAGCGGCTGCACCTCGACGCCCAGCCAGCCGCGGATCACCGAGCCGTGCTCGACGATCGACTTCATCACCTCCAGCGCCAGCTTGATCGGGATGGCGAAGCCGATGCCCTGGGAGCCGCCGGACTTGGAGAAGATGGCGGTGTTGATGCCCACCAGGTTGCCGCTGGCGTCGACCAGGGCGCCGCCGGAGTTGCCCGGGTTGATCGCCGCGTCGGTCTGGATGAAGTCTTCGTAGGTGTTCAGCCCCAACTGGTTGCGGCCGGTGGCGCTGATGATGCCCATGGTCACCGTCTGGCCCACGCCGAAGGGGTTGCCGATGGCCAGGCAGACGTCGCCGGTGCGGATGCCGTCGGAGCGGCCGAGGGTCATCACCGGCAGGTCCTTGAGGTCGATCTTGAGCACCGCGAGGTCGGTTTCCGGGTCGCTGCCGACCAGGCGCGCCGTGGTTTCGCGGCCGTCGCGCAGGGCCACGACTATCTGGTCGGCGCCGGCGGTGACGTGGTTGTTGGTCAGCAGGTAGCCCTCGGGGCTCATGATCACCGCCGAGCCCAGGCTCGACTCCATGCGCTTCTGCTGCGGCAGGTTGTCGCCGAAGAAGCGGCGGAACAGCGGGTCGTCGAGCATCGAGTTGCCCGGCCGGCTGACCATCTTGGTGGTGTACAGGTTGGCCACCGCCGGCGCGGCGCGGGTCACGGCGTCGGCATAGGTTCCGGGGCCCTGCTGCAGGCGGCTGAGCAGGGGCGCCTGCTGCAGGTGGACTTCCTGTTCGGGCAGGCCGACCCATTCGGGGTTACGCTGGATGATCAGCAGCGCCAGCAAGACGCCGACAAGCGCGGGCCAGCCGAGAAAACGCAGGGCCTTCAGCATCGGAGGACGATCCTTGGGGGTTGCTCGGCCTGGGGAAGGCCGCTAGGGTGGCCGCCATTATACGGGCGGCGTGGCAAGAAAATAGCCGTCTCCCCTAATGCCTGGAGGAAATTCGATGGCGATCGATCTGACCGAGCTGGTCGAAGAGGCCGACCGCTACCTGGACGCCGCGCGCATTCAGGACTACTGCCCCAATGGTCTGCAGGTGCAGGGCCGGCCGCAGGTGCGGCGCATCGTCAGCGGCGTGACCGCCAGCCAGGCGCTGCTGGACGCGGCGGTGGCCGCGCAGGCCGATGCGGTGCTGGTCCACCATGGCTACTTCTGGAAGGGCGAGAACCCTTGCGTGGTGGGCATGAAGCAGCGCCGCCTGAAGACCCTGCTGGCCCACGACATCAGCCTGATCGCCTACCACCTGCCGCTGGACCTGCACCCGCAGGTGGGCAACAACGTGCAGCTGGGCCAGCAGCTCGGCCTGGACATCGAAGGCCCGCTGGAGCCGGGCAACCCGCGTTCCATCGTGCTGCTGGGCGCGCCCGCGGCACCCGTGGCGCCGGCCGATTTCGCCGCCCACGTGGCCCGGGTGCTGGGCCGCGAGCCGCTGCTGGTGGAAGGCGAGCGGCCGATCCGGCGCATCGCCTGGTGCACCGGCGGCGCCCAGGGCTACATCGACCAGGCCATCGCGGCGGGCGTGGACGCCTACCTCACCGGCGAGGTCTCCGAGCAGACGGTGCACAGCGCCCGCGAGAACGGCATCACCTTCATCGCCGCCGGCCACCACGCCACCGAGCGCTACGGCGTGCAGGCGCTGGGCCGCTACCTGGCCGAGCGCTTCGGCATCGAGCACCGCTTCATCGACTGCCCGAACCCCGCCTGAGCGCCGCGGGCGCTCACGGCGTCGAGGCGTAGCGGCGCCGGGCCTGGTCCACGGCCGCGCCGAGCTGCCAGACCGCCATCGCGTAGTGGGTGCTGTGGTTGTAGCGGGTGATCACGTAGAAGTTCGGCAGGCCGTACCAGTACTGGTAGTTGCGGCCCATGTCCAGGCGCAGCAGGCTGGCGCTCTGGTGCTTGCCCAGCGGCGCCTGCGGGCGCAGCCCGGCGGCGCTCAGCGTCTGGAGCGGATACTGCGTCTTGAAGCCATCCTCGAGCCCGCGCGCCTGGCCGCTGGCCGGCACGGCGATGCTGTCGTGGGTGACCCAGCCGTGCTGCTGGAAATAGTTGGCGACGCTGCCGATGGCGTCCTGCGGGTCCCACAGGTCGACGTGGCCGTCGCCATCGAAGTCCACCGCGTAGCGGGCGAACGAGGTCGGCATGAACTGGCCGTAGCCCATGGCGCCGGCGTAGGAGCCGCGCAGGGCCAGCGGGTCGTCGCGCTCCTTGCGCGCCAGCAGGAGGAACTGCTCCAGCTCGCCGGTGAAGAAGTCGGCGCGCCGCGGGTAGTCGAAGGCCAGGGTGGCCAGGGCATCCATGATCCGCGTCTTGCCCATCACCCGGCCCCAGCGGGTTTCCACGCCGATGATGCCGACGATGATCTCCGGCGGCACGCCGTAGGTCTTCGAGGCGCGTTCGAGGGCGTCTTCGTACTGGTTCCAGAAGGCCACGCCGTTCTGGATGTTGTCCGGGGTGATGAACTTCTTGCGGTAGCGCAGCCAGGCGCCGTTCGGCCCGCTAGGCGCCTGGTAGGTCGGCGCCTGGCGGTCCATCAGGCGGATCACCCAGTCCAGGCGCTGGGTGCGGCCCAGCACGTCCTGCAACTGCTGGCGATCGAAGCCGTGCAGGCTGACCATCCGGTCGACGAAGCGCTGGGCGTTGGGGTTGTTGGCGAAGTCGCCGGTCAGCGGGCGGATCGGCTGCACCGGGTTCGCCGGGGTGTACAGGCGCGTCGTGCCGGTGGCGGCGCTTTTCTGCGGGGCGGCTGCCGGCGTCGGCGCGGTGGGCTTGCTGCTGCAGGCGGCGATGAGGAGGAACAGGGGCAGGAGCGGAGCGATGCGGCGCATGGGAAATCTGCTGGGGCGTGGGGAATGAGGAATAGGGTAGCGCAGATGGGGGCGCTTACCGGGGCCTACTCTAGCGGAGGGCGGGATGCGCTTCCTCCTGAATCTGTTTCCGGGCTCGGAGCGGGTGGCGGCTTTGCGGGTGAAGGGCAGTTCGTCGGAGAGGCGGGCGTCTGTGGATATCTCGTTTCCAGCGGCGCGCCCCATCCGCCCGGCCAAGCCCGGGGCCTTAGTCTCCTGGGCGCTGGCGCGGTCTGACAAGTGGCTATATGGGTATATTCTTTCGGTATAAGTGGCCGCCCGGTTAGAGTCTGACGTTGTGGTAGAGTGCGCCCTCGTCTACGGCCCGAAGGCCGTCCATAAGCAATTCCGTGAGTAGCCATGGTCGACAAACTGACGCATCTGAAACAGCTGGAGGCGGAAAGCATCCACATCATCCGCGAGGTGGCCGCCGAGTTCGACAACCCGGTGATGCTGTACTCGATCGGCAAGGACAGCGCGGTGATGCTGCATCTCGCGCGCAAGGCCTTCTTCCCCGGCAAGCTGCCGTTCCCGGTGATGCACGTCGACACCCGCTGGAAATTCCAGGAGATGTACCGCTTCCGCGACAAGATGGTCGAGGAGATGGGCCTGGACCTGATCACCCACATCAACCCCGATGGCGTGGCCCAGGACATCAACCCCTTCACCCACGGCAGCGCCAAGCACACCGACATCATGAAGACCGAGGGCCTCAAGCAGGCGCTCGACAAGTACGGCTTCGACGCCGCCTTCGGTGGCGCCCGCCGCGACGAGGAGAAGTCCCGCGCCAAGGAGCGCGTCTACTCCTTCCGCGACAGCAAGCACCGCTGGGACCCGAAGAACCAGCGCCCGGAGCTGTGGAACGTCTACAACGGCAAGGTGAAGAAGGGCGAGTCGATCCGCGTCTTCCCGCTGTCCAACTGGACCGAGCTGGACATCTGGCAATACATCTACCTGGAACAGATCCCGATCGTCCCGCTGTACTTCGCCGCCGAGCGCGAAGTCATCGAGATGAACGGCGCGCTGATCATGATCGACGACGAGCGCATCCTCGAGCACCTCAGCGACGAGCAGAAGGCCAGCATCCAGAAGAAGATGGTGCGCTTCCGTACCCTGGGCTGCTACCCGCTGACCGGCGCGGTGGAATCCACCGCCACCACGCTGCCGGAAATCATCCAGGAAATGCTGCTGACGCGCACTTCCGAACGCCAGGGCCGGGTCATCGACCACGATCAGGCAGGTTCCATGGAAGAGAAGAAGCGGCAGGGGTATTTCTAAGCTTGAAGCTGAAAGCGGGAAGCTTGAAGCAAGAGCGGCAGGGATGGCTGCATGGATTTCGAAAAACTGGATGTGTGGAAGCGGGCGGCCCGGCTCTCGGCAAATCTTTATCGAGAACTGGGTAGCCTGAGAGACCTGGGGTTCAGGGACCAGATCACTCGAGCTGGGCTTTCGATTCCGAGCAATATTGCCGAGGGCATGAGCCGGGACGGGGCTCGGGAGAAGGTCAGGTTCCTGCTGATCGCGAAAGGCTCCTGTGCGGAGCTACGAACCCAACTGTACATCGGACTGGATGTTGGTTTTGTGCCGAGGGATTTTGCGCAGACCAGTATTCAGGAAACCCGGGAAATCGCCGCCATGCTGTCCAGTCTGATTCGCGTGATACGCCAAGACTGATACTGCGATGCGCTGTTGGCTTCAAGCTTCCAGCTTCAAGCTTCCAGCTCGGAGAATGCAATGAGTCACCAATCCGATCTGATCAGCGAGGACATCCTCGCCTACCTGGCCCAGCACGAGCGCAAGGAACTGCTGCGCTTCCTCACCTGCGGCAACGTCGACGATGGCAAGAGCACCCTGATCGGGCGCCTGCTGCACGACTCCAAGATGATCTACGAAGACCATCTGGAAGCTATCACCAAGGATTCCAAGAAGGTCGGCACCACCGGCGACGAAGTCGACCTGGCGCTGCTGGTCGACGGCCTGCAGGCCGAGCGCGAGCAGGGCATCACCATCGACGTGGCGTACCGCTACTTCAGCACCGCCAAGCGCAAGTTCATCATCGCCGACACTCCCGGCCATGAGCAGTACACCCGCAACATGGCCACCGGCGCCTCCACCTGCGACCTGGCCATCATCCTGATCGACGCCCGCTACGGCGTGCAGACGCAGACCCGCCGGCACAGCTTCATCGCATCCTTGCTGGGCATCAAGCACATCGTCGTCGCCATCAACAAGATGGACCTGAAGGACTTCGACCAGGGCGTCTTCGAGCAGATCAAGGCCGACTACCTGCAGTTCGCCGAGAAGATCAACCTGAAGACCAGCTCGTTGCACTTCGTGCCCATGTCGGCGCTCAAGGGCGACAACGTGGTCAACAAGTCCGAGCGTTCGCCCTGGTACACCGGCCAGTCGCTGATGGAAATCCTCGAGAGCGTCGAGATCGCCGGCGATCGCAACCTGGACGACATGCGTTTCCCGGTGCAGTACGTCAACCGCCCGAACCTGAACTTCCGCGGCTTCGCCGGCACCCTGGCCAGCGGCATCGTGCGCAAGGGCGACGAGGTCGTGGCACTGCCGTCGGGCAAGGGCAGCAAGGTCAAGTCCATCGTCACCTTCGAGGGCGAGCTGGAGCACGCCGGCCCCGGCCAGGCCATCACCCTGACCCTGGAAGACGAGATCGACGTCTCCCGCGGCGACATGCTGGTGCATGCCGACAACCGCCCGCTGGTCACCGACGGTTTCGACGCCATGCTCGTGTGGATGGCCGAGGAGCCCATGCTCCCGGGCAAGAAATACGACATCAAGCGCGCCACCAGCTACGTGCCGGGCTCGATCCCGAGCATCGCCCACAAGGTGGACGTGAACACCCTGGAAGAGACCGCCGCCAGCGAACTCAAGCTCAACGAGATCGCCCGCGTGAAGGTCAGCCTGGATGCGCCCATCGCCCTCGACGGCTACGCGCAGAACCGCACCACCGGCGCCTTCATCGTCATCGACCGGCTGACCAACGGCACCGTCGGCGCCGGCATGATCATCGCCGCGCCGCAGGCCGGCCAGAGCCATGCCAGCCATCACGGCCAGGGCGCCCACGTGAGCCGCGAGGAGCGCTCCGCACGCTTCGGCCAGCAGCCGGCCACGGTGCTGTTCAGCGGCCTCTCCGGCGCCGGCAAGAGCACCCTGGCCTACGCCCTGGAGCGCAAGCTGTTCGACATGGGCCGCGCAGTCTACGTGCTGGACGGCCAGAACCTGCGCCACGACCTGAACAAGGGCCTGCCGCAGGACCGCGCCGGGCGCACCGAGAACTGGCTGCGCACCGCCCACGTCGCGAGGCAGTTCAACGAGGCCGGGCTGATCAGCCTGTGCGCCTTCGTCGCCCCCAGCGCCGAAGGCCGCGAGCGGGCCAAGGCGCTGATCGGCGACGAGCGCCTGATCACCGTCTACGTCCAGGCCTCGCCGCAGGTCTGCCGCGAGCGCGACCCGCAGGGCCTGTACGCGGCCGGCCAGGACAACATCCCCGGCGAGTCCTTCCCCTACGACGTGCCGCTGGATGCCGACCTGGTGATCGACACCCACCACCAGTCGGTGGAAGAGGGCGTGAAAGCGGTCCTCGACCTGCTGCGCCAGCGCGGCGCGATCTGATCGCGACGGCGTTGTGAAAAGCCCCGCCTAGCAGGCTGTGTGAAAACCTCCGGATCGGTCCAGCTGGTTAAAAAACAACCTGGATTTCGCGTTTCTACGCGGATTCTGGGTTGGCTGAATAGCCAAGCCTTTTCAGATTTCACGTAGGAACGCACTCTTCGAAGAGCCGCTCGGGTTTTCACACAGCCTGCTAGGCGGGGCTTTTTCTTTGGTGCTCGGTGGGGGCCGGAACGCCACGCCTCACGGTGAGCTGTAGGAGCGGACTCCGTCCGCGATTCGCGCGCAGGGCGCGCTCCTACAAGGGGTGCGAAAGGTAGGATGTTGCGCTCCCTGGTTTGCCTGGCCTCTCTGTAGGACGCCCTGCTAAGACGATATTTGGTATCCGAAGGTCGTGTACTGGTTTGGCTACGAGTGCGTGAGTAGTAAGCCGATGGCCATTTGCCGAGGGTAGGCGGGGTCGGGGACTGGAAAGCATCCAGGTTAATGGTGTAATTTCACCCGGTTGATGGATGAATTTACACAATGTACCCACGCAAAATCCGCCAGTACACGCTTGAAGCTTTGGATGACTCTCCGGTCGTTCTGATCAATGGCG
Source organism: Pseudomonas sp. PI1 (assembly GCF_000812405.1). Lineage (NCBI taxonomy): Bacteria > Pseudomonadati > Pseudomonadota > Gammaproteobacteria > Pseudomonadales > Pseudomonadaceae > Pseudomonas > Pseudomonas sp. PI1. The sequence goes on along the minus strand of NZ_JWMC01000045.1, from coordinate 165,424 downwards.
CCCGCCAGACAGGCAAGAGCACCCTGGTTCGAACTCTGGAGCAGGATGTCCGCTATTTCACCTTTGACGATCCGGCTGTGCTGGCGGCTGCTCAAGCCGACCCGTTCGGCTTCATCGGGGCGCTCGAAGGGGCGGTCTGCCTGGATGAAGTGCAGCGAGCTTCCGGGATTTTTCTGGCCATAAAGGCCGAGGTGGACAAGGATCGTACGCCCGGCCGTTTCCTACTGACCGGATCGGCCAACGTCCTGCTACTGCCCCAGATTGCCGATTCTCTGGCCGGGCGTATGGAGGTGCTGACGCTCTGGCCGCTGGCGCAGAGTGAAATTGCCGGCCGGCCAATCAGCATGATCGATAGGCTGTTCGACGGAGAGTTCCCGGATCGCTGTGCCTATCAACGCGATGACTTCATCGGGCGGCTGATGGCTGGGGGCTATCCGGAGGCATTATCGCGTACGAGCGAGCGCCGGCGCGAAGCCTGGTTCGACAACTACCTGAGCACCATCCTGTTGCGTGACGTTCGTGATCTGGCCCAGATCGAGGGGCTGACGGAGCTGCCCCGGTTGATGCAGTTGCTGGCCGCGCGTAGTGGTGGCCTGCTCAACGCTGCTGAGCTGTCCCGCGCCACAGGTATTCCGCAGACGACTTTGAAGCGCTACCTGACGCTGCTGGAAACACTTTTCCTGATTCGCCAGGTTCCGGCCTGGTCCTCCAATCTGGGCAAACGCCTGCAGAAGTCCCCCAAGCTATTCGTGACGGACTATGGGCTGATGGCTCACCTGCTGGGGGTGAGCAAATCCGGCGTATCAGCTTCGCTCGGTTTGCCGGGTGACCTAGTGGAGGCCTTTGTATATGCGGAGCTGGCCAAGCATCAGGCATGGGCGGAGATACGCACGACATTGATGCACTATCGAACTTCCACGGGGATGGAGGTCGACTTTGTCCTGGAGAACCGGCGGGGTGATCTGGTCGGGGTAGAGGTCAAGGCGGCTACCACGATCAGTGCGAAGGACTTCAAAGGCCTGCGTCACCTGCGTGATACGACCCCTCGGCAGTTCAAGCGAGGAATCGTTTTCTACACGGGGGAGCAGGTGGTGCGTTTCGACCAGCAACTGACGGCCGTTCCGCTTTCTCTGTTCTGGGGATGATTGGCTGAAACGGTTCTTCAGATGCGCAATTGCACTTCTCTTGACTGTCCATTGACCACACATTGCGCCTCCCCTGGCTCGTGGCTCGCTCAGGGACTTTTGCGGGGAACCGTCGGAAATCGTCTGACATTGTTGGGCATCGATTGCAGCGAGCGCCATTTTTAGTGTTTAAAAATCAAAGCCTTACAGTCTAAATGCGTAGATGGGGTGCATGGTGGGGGCGGCGTAGGACTTCATCCGTGATCCGCGCCGACATCTTCGATCATCGCGGACAAAGTCCGCTCGCTGTGCTCTGTCCATGAATCAGCCTCCGAGTGGAGGGCTGACTATCGCGGACGGAGTCCGCTCCTACAGGGGATGCTCGTCGCCAGTGCCTGTAGGTCGCTTCTGAAATGAAAAAGCCCCGTCATGGCGGGGCTTTTCTGCGGGCGCTGCGGGCTCAGAGCTTGCGCTTGAGGCCGTAGGTCTCGTCCAGGGTGCCGGGGCCTTCGCCGCTCTTCGGCGCGTAGTCCTTCGGCGCTTCCTGGCTGGCCGGCGGGGTCAGGCGCTCGCGGCGTTCGGGGTAGCCGTCCTCTGCGTGCAGGGCGGCCAGCAGGCGCTGCTTGGTCTGCTCGTCCAGGGCCAGGCGCTCGGCGCTCTCGGACAGGTGTTCCTGGACGTCCTGGTAGCTCTGAGTGAGCTTCTTCACCAGGCTGGCGGTGGTGTTGAAGTGCGTCACCACCTCGCGCTGGTAACTGTCGAAGCGTTCCTGCAGGTCATCGACCTGGCGTTGCATGCGGTTGGGTGCGGCGCTGGGCAGCAGGCGGGCGATCAGGAAGCCGACAGCGGCCCCGACGAGCAGAGCGATGACCGGGACCAACCAGGTGGTGAGGGACTGTTCCACGCGAATCCTTCCTCTATAGACGGCTTTGCTTTACGTTAGCGGCTTGCACCTGCGCTGTATACCACGGGGCGAGGCCTCGGTGTCTGCGCGGTATCGAGCTAGACGAGACGACCCGCTTCGGGGTCACGGAGTTGTTGTTTGTCCACCCGCGAAATCCCCCTGTTCATCGACGGCCCGGATGGCCCCCTGGAAGCCCTGCACCTGGACACCCCCGACGCCATCGGCGTGGCGCTGATCTGCCATCCGCACCCGCTGTTCGCCGGCACCATGCAGAACAAGGTGGTCGCCACCCTGCAGCGCATCGCCCGTGACGCCGGCTACGCCACCCTGCGTTTCAACTTCCGTGGCGTCGGCCAGAGCGCCGGCAGCTACGCCGAAGGCCGTGGCGAAATCGACGACGCCTTGGCCGTGGCCCGCTGGCTCGGCGAGCAACATCCCGGCCTGCCGCTGACCCTGATGGGCTTCTCCTTCGGCTCCTGCGTGGCCGGCAATGCCGCGGCGCGCCTGGAAGGGCAGGGCGTGGCCCTGCGTCACCTGTTCATGCTGGCGCCGCCGGTGGAGCGCTTCGCGGTCGAGCTGCCGCGGCAGTGCCCCATCACCGTGGTACAGCCCGAAGATGACGAAGTGGTGACCCCGGCCCGCGTCTACGCCTGGAGCGAGTCGCTGGCGTTGCCCCACGAACTGCTGCGCGTACCCGGGTGCAGCCACTTCTTCCACGGCAAGCTGATCGAGCTCAAGGACCTGCTGCAGCCCCGGCTCGCGCCGGCCGGCGCCGCGGGTTAACATCCAGGCCGCTCATTTTTCCCGCGCTGATTTCTGGTATCCCATGACGACCCGCATCCTCACCGGCATCACCACCACCGGCACCCCGCACCTGGGCAACTACGCTGGCGCCATCCGCCCGGCGATCGTCGCCAGCCGCGACCCGCAGGCCGACTCGTTCTACTTCCTGGCCGACTACCACGCGCTGATCAAGTGCGACGACCCGCTACGCATCCAGCGCTCGCGCCTGGAGATCGCCGCCACCTGGCTGGCCCTGGGCCTGGATACCGACAAGGCGACCTTCTACCGCCAGTCCGACATTCCCGAAATCCCCGAGCTGACCTGGCTGCTGACCTGCGTCACGGCCAAGGGCCTGCTCAACCGCGCCCACGCCTACAAGGCCTCGGTGGACAAGAACGTCGAGGCCGGGGAAGACCCGGACGCCGGCGTCAGCATGGGCCTGTACAGCTACCCGATCCTGATGGCCGCGGACATCCTGATGTTCAACGCGCACAAGGTGCCGGTCGGCCGCGACCAGATCCAACACGTGGAAATGGCCCGCGACATCGGCCAGCGCTTCAACCACCTGTTCGGCAACGGCAAGGAGCTGTTCACCCTGCCGGAAGTGGTGATCGAGGAAGAAGTGGCGACCCTGCCGGGCCTGGACGGGCGCAAGATGTCCAAGAGCTACGACAACACCATTCCGCTGTTCGGCAGCAGCAAGCAGCTCAAGGACGCCATCGCCCGCATCGTCACCGACTCCCGCGCCCCCGGCGAGCCGAAGGACCCGGACAATTCGCACCTGTTCACCCTCTACCAGGCCTTCGCCACGCCGGCGCAGCTGGCCGAATTCCGCGCCGCGCTGCTCGAAGGCCTGGCCTGGGGCGAGGCCAAGCAGCGCCTCTACGAGCTGCTGGAAGCCGAGCTGGGCGAGGCCCGCGAGCGCTACCACACGCTGATCACCCGCCCGGGCGACCTGGAGGACATCCTCCTGGCCGGCGCCGCCAAGGCCCGCCGCATCGCCACCCCATTCCTCGGCGAGCTGCGCGAAGCAGTTGGTCTGCGCTCCTTCCGCGAGCAGGTGCAGGTGGCCGGCGAGGGCAAGAAGAAGGCCGCCAAGAGCGCGCGCATCGTCAGCTTCCGCGAGGACGACGGCAGCTTCCGCTTCCGCCTGCTGGACGCCGCCGGCGAGCAGCTGCTGCTGTCCAGCGCCTTCGCCGACGGCAAGTCCGCCGGTGCGGTGAGCAAGCGCCTGCAGGGCGGCGAGGCGCTGGACCTGCGCGTCGAAGGCAATGCCTTCGCCCTGTGGCTGGATGGAGCGGCCGTGGCGCAGAGCCCCGAGTTCGCCGACGCAGCCAGCCGCGACGCCGCCATCGAGCGCGTGCGCGAGGCCCTGGCGCCCCAGGAGTAAGCCCGCACACGGCCATCCTCGACGGATGGCCGATTGCCAAGAAGCGGGGCCGTCGCTAAAGTGTCGGCCCCGTTTTCGTTGCCTTGCTACCGATCATGACGCCCCTTCAGCGCTACCAGGAAGACCTCAAACGTCCCGATTTCTTCCACGATGCGGCCCAGGCCAATGCCGTGAAGCACCTGCAGCGTCTATATGACGACCTGCTGGCGGCCGACCAGGCCAAGCCCGGGCTGTTCGGCAAGCTGCTCGGCAAGAAGTCCAACGGGCCGGTCAAGGGCCTGTACTTCTGGGGCGGCGTGGGACGCGGCAAGACCTACCTGGTGGACACCTTCTTCGACGCGCTGCCGTTCAAGCAGAAGATGCGCACGCACTTCCACCGCTTCATGAAGCGCGTGCACGAAGAAATGAAGACCCTCAAGGGCGAGAAGAACCCGCTGACCATCATCGGCAAGCGCTTCGCCGACGAGGCCCGGGTGATCTGCTTCGACGAATTCTTCGTCTCCGACATCACCGACGCCATGATCCTCGCGACCCTGCTGGAGGAACTGTTCAAGAACGGCGTCAGCCTGGTGGCGACCTCCAACATCGTGCCCGACGGCCTGTACCGCGACGGCCTGCAGCGCGCCCGCTTCCTGCCGGCCATCGCCCTGCTCAAGGAGCACACCGAGGTGGTCAACGTCGACAGCGGCGTGGACTACCGCCTGCGCGCCCTGGAACAGGCCGAGCTGTATCACTGGCCGCTCACCGAGCAGGCCGAGCAGGCCATGGCCCGCGACTTCCGCAAGCTCACCCCGGAATGCGCCGCGGCCACCCGCGACGACGTGCTGATGATCGAGAACCGCGAGATCCGCGCGCGCCTGACCTGCGACGACGTGGCCTGGTTCGAGTACCGCGAGCTGTGCGACGGCCCGCGCAGCCAGAACGACTACATCGAGCTGGCGAAGATCTTCCACGCGGTGCTGATCTCCAACGTCGAGCAGATGAACGTGGCCAAGGACGACATGGCCCGCCGCTTCATCAACCTGGTGGACGAGTTCTACGACCGCAACGTCAAGCTGATCATCTCCGCCGAGGTGGAGCTGAAGGACCTGTATACCGGCGGGCGCCTGGAGTTCGAGTTCCAGCGCACCCTGAGCCGCCTGCTGGAGATGCAGTCCCACGAGTTCCTCAGCCGGCCGCATCGGCCTTGATGGGGTCGTGCTGATGCGAAAAGGGCTGCCGGATGGCAGCCCTTTTTCGTTTCTGGCTCTACGAAAAGCGTTCAGCGCTGCGCCGTCTGCGCCTCCGCCTTCTGCAACAACTGCTTCGCATGCGCCACTTCCAGCGCCTCCATGGCATTGATCGGCTTGATCGCCACCGCTTTCCTCAACTGTTCCAGCGCCTTGTCCTGTTCGTCATCGCCATACACGTAGCCCAGCGCGTTGGCATATTCGTAGTGCCCGATGGGCAGGTCGTCGCTGGCGCGGAAGGAACGGGCGAAGTAGGTCTCCATCTTGTCCGCGCTGACGCCGTAGGTCATGCGCCCGACCAGCTTGCCGACCTTGCGGATCACCCCGGCCTCGTAGCCGCCGTACAGCGCCAGGGCGAAGGGCTGGCCGGGCTGCCTGGCGAGGATGGCGTCCAGTTCCCTGGGAATGTCACTGGTGTAGCCGCGCTTGAGCACCACCGGCACCGGCAGTTCCTCGGCGAGCCTGGCCTTGGCGTAGGCGCGGCCGAACTGGGCGATGGGGTCGGCGTTGAGCAGCGGGCCGGCCTGGTCGGTATAGCTGATCACCTCTTCCAGCAACTGCTGCTTGTCCGCCGCCGGGGCGAGGAACATGGCGTAGAGCACCTGGGCGAACATCGCCGGCACCTGGCCGCCGACGCCCAGGGCCAGGCCGTCCTGTTTTGCCTGGGCGAAGTCGCCGCGGAACAGCTTGCGCCAGACGTCCTGCAGCTTCTCGGCATAGGCCTGGGCTTCCTCGGGCTTGCCGCTGAAGCCGCTGCCGGCGGCGACGGTCTTCGCCACCGCGTCCGGGTGGGTGGCGGCCATCGTCGTCACCCAGGCGGCGTCGGGGAAGGGGTAGCCGCCGAAGCCGCGGGTCAGCCGTGGCCAGGCGCTGCGCAGCTTGTCGCCGGAGTAGTCGAAGGCGCTCTGGTCGTAGGGGAAGGGTTTCCAGTCGCCCGCGGCGAAGGTGGGCAGGCAGAAGCAGGCGAGCAGGACGAGCAGTAGGCGGCGCATGAGGGAATCCCGTGTTCTTGTTCTGGAAGGGCAGCCCCGATCATAGGGAGCTGCCCGCAGGCACGGGACCTATCCTATGGATAGCGTGTTTCAGGCCTCTTTCCGCCGGTACTGGTTGCGGTAGTGGTTGGGCGACAGCTTGGTGTGCTGGCGGAACAGCCGGGCGAAGAAGCTGGCGTCGTCGTAACCCACCTCGTAGCTGATGGTCTTGATGCTCTTGCGCGAGGTCGACAGCAGGCTGCGCGCCGTCTCGATGCGCAGGCGCTGCAGGTAGTGCAGCGGCTTGTCGCCGGTGGCGGCCTGGAAGCGGCGCATGAAGTTGCGGATGCTCATGCCGTGCTCGCGGGCCACGTCCTCGAAGCGGAACTTGTCCGCGTAGTGCTCCTCCAGCCACTGCTGGACCTGCAGGATGGCCGGGTCGTGGTGCAGCTTCTGGCCGCCGAAGCCCAGGCGCCCGGGGGTGTAGCTGCGCTGCACCTCGAAGAGGATGTCGCGGGACACGCCCTGGGCCACGCTGGCGCCGCAGAAGCGCTCGATCAGGTACAGGTAGAGGTCGCGGGCCGAGGTCACGCCGCTGGCGGCGTAGAGATTGTCGGCGTCGGTGATGTGCTTCTCGCGGTTGAGCAGCACCTTGGGGTAGCGCGCGGCGAAGTCGTCGAAGAAGCGCCAGTAGGTGGTTGCCTCCTTGCCGTCCAGCAGGCCGGCCTCGGCCAGCCAGAACACCCCGGTGGCCTCGCTGCCGATGGCGCTGCCGGCGGCATGGCGTTCGCGCAGCCAGGGCACCACCTGCGGGTAGCGCGCCAGGAGCTGGTCGAAGTCGCCCCAGAAGGCCGGCAGTATCACCAGGTCGGATTCCTCGAGGGCGCCGTCCACCGCCAGCAGGTCGCCGCTGAAGGCGCGCACCGGCTGGCCGTCGGGGCTGACGATGCGGCTTTGCAGCAGCGGCGTGAGGCCCAGGCCTTCCTGCCTGCCGAAGCGCAGGCTGGCCATGTGCAGGAAGTCCCGCGCCTGCATGAGGGTGGAGGCGAAGACACCGTCGGTCGCCAGGATGCAGACCCTTTTCAGGGAAGATTCGGATTGTTCGGACATCGTTCTTATCATTGTTGTGGAGGGCTGCATTCGACGCCTAACCGGTCAAATGGCGGCTGGATCGTCTTATTTTTTGGCGCAAGTGTCCAGTAGGCGCCGCTCGGCGGGCTGACCTACATTCGGCCCTCCAGCGAGGCGCCAGGAGGCGAGCATGATCCCCAGAACCCTGTTCAGTTCCGACCACGAGCTTTTCCGCGACAGCGTGCGCAAGTTCCTCGAGCAGGAAGCCGTGCCCTTCCATCACCAGTGGGAAAAGGACGGTCACATCGACCGCGCCCTGTGGAACAAGGCGGGGGAGGCGGGGATGCTCTGCTCGCACATCCCCGAGGCCTACGGCGGCATGGCCGCGGACTTCCTCTACAGCGCCGTGGTGATCGAGGAGATCGGCCGTTTCGGCCTGACCGGCATCGGCTTCTCCCTGCACTCGGACATAGTCGCGCCCTACATCCTGCATTACGGCAGCGAGGCGCAGAAGCAGCACTACCTGCCCAAGCTGGTTTCCGGCGAGATGGTCGGCGCCATCGCCATGACCGAGCCGGGCGCCGGCTCCGACCTGCAGGGGGTGAAGACCACCGCGGTGCTGGATGGCGACGAGTACGTGATCAACGGCTCCAAGACCTTCATCACCAACGGCTTCCTCGCCGACCTGGTGATAGTGGTCGCCAAGACCGATCCCAAGGCCGGCGCCAAGGGCACCAGCCTGTTCCTGGTCGAGGCCGGCACCCCGGGATTCGAGAAGGGCAAGCGCCTGGAGAAGGTCGGCATGAAGGCCCAGGACACCTCGGAGCTGTTCTTCCAGGATGTCCGCGTGCCCAAGGAGGCGCTGCTCGGCCAGCCGGGGCAGGGCTTCATCTACCTGATGCAGGAACTGCCCCAGGAGCGCCTGACCGTGGCCCTGGGCGCCCTGGCCTCGGCCGAGGCGGCGCTGAAGTGGACGCTCGACTACACCCGCGACCGCAAGGCCTTCGGCAAGGCCGTGGCGGACTTCCAGAACACCCGCTTCAAGCTGGCCGAGATGGCCACCGAGATCCAGATCGGGCGCACCTTCGTCGACCGCTGCCTGGAGTTGCACCTGGAAGGCAAGCTCGACGTGCCCACCGCGGCCATGGCCAAGTACTGGACCACCGACCTGCAGTGCAAGGTGCTCGACGAGTGCGTGCAGTTGCACGGCGGCTACGGCTTCATGTGGGAATACCCGGTGGCCCGCGCCTGGGCCGATGCGCGGGTGCAGCGCATCTATGCGGGGACCAACGAGATCATGAAGGAAATCATCGCCCGGGCGCTGTAAGCGGCAAGGCCCTCCTGCGAGGTGCAGGAGAAACGCCACCGTAGGATGGGTTGAGCGAAGCGATACCCATCGCCACCACCGCATGGGTTTCGCAGGCTCAACCCATCCTGCGAAGAGCGCAGTCGGCAAGACAGTCGCTCCTACAGGCGGCAGGCTCTTGCCTGCAGCCTATGGCTTGTAGCCTGCCGCCGCTTTTTCAGGGCGCCGGGTTCGGCTGGTCCTTGTGGATCGCCTCGATGCCGGCCAGGACTTCCTCGGAGAGTTGCAGCTGGAAGCTGGCGAGGTTGCTTTCCAGCTGCTCCAGCGAGGTCGCGCCGATGATGTTGCTGGTCACGAACGGCTGGCGGGTGACGAAGGCCAGGGCCATCTGCGCCGGGTCCAGGCCGTGCTCGCGGGCCAGGGCCACGTAGCGGGCGCAGGCGCGCTCGCTCTGCGGGTTGGTGTAGCGGGTGAAGCGGCTGAACAGGGTGATGCGGGCGTTGGCCGGGCGCGCGCCGTTGTCGTACTTGCCCGAGAGCATGCCGAAGGCCAGCGGCGAGTAGGCCAGCAGGCCGCAGCGCTCGCGGATGGCGATTTCCGCCAGGCCCACTTCGAAGCTGCGGTTGAGCAGGTTGTAGGGGTTCTGGATGGAGACCGCGCGCGGCCAGCCGCGCTCCTCGGCCAGCTGCAGGAAGCGCATGGTGCCCCAGGGCGTCTCGTTGGACAGGCCGACGTGGCGGATCTTGCCGGCGCGCACCTGCTCGTCGAGCACTTCCAGGGTTTCCTCCAGCGGGGTGAAGTCCTGTTCCTTGTGCTGGTAGCCGAGCTGGCCGAAGAAGTTGGTGCTGCGCTCGGGCCAGTGCAACTGATAGAGGTCGATCCAGTCGGTCTGCAGGCGCTTCAGGCTGGCGTCCAGGGCCGCGACCAGGTTCTTGCGGTCGTGCTTGAGCTGGCCGTCGCGGATGTGGCTGATGCCGTTGCCGGGGCCGGCCACCTTGCTGGCCAGGATCCAGTCGGCGCGGTCGCCGCGCTGGCGGAACCAGTTGCCGATGATCTGCTCGGTGCGCGAGTAGGTCTCCGCGCGCGGCGGCACCGGGTACATCTCGGCGGTGTCGATGAAGTTGACGCCGGCGGCCTTGGCCAGGTCGATCTGGGCGAAGGCCTGGGCCTCGGTGTTCTGCTCGCCCCAGGTCATGGTTCCCAGGCACAGGGCGCTGACTTTCAGTTCGGTGCGGCCGAGCGGGCGGTACTCCATGGCGTCTCCTCGTGAAATCAAGTGGTTAACAAGGTTGTAAATTCTGCCGGAATCTGCATAATTCGGCAGCCTTTCATCGGTAGGGGATGCCTAGCCTGCCGATTGATACATCTAGTCGTTACGGACGCACACTGACCCGAGCCCCAAATCGTGTCTGTTTCTGGCTGTCCTTGACTTGTCAAGGCAACCACTGTCCAGTAAGATTCGCCGTCTTATTTTCAGGCGGCCCCTGAGGCTATAACGAATGAAAACTTTCACCGCGAAACCAGAAACTGTTAAGCGCGACTGGTTCGTCGTCGACGCTGCTGGCCTGACCCTGGGTCGTCTGGCTACCGAAATCGCTACCCGCCTGCGCGGCAAGCACAAGCCGGAATACACCCCGCACGTTGACACCGGCGACTACATCGTCGTGATCAACGCCGAGCAGGTTCGTGTCACCGGCGCCAAAGCCACCGACAAGATGTACTACCATCACTCGGGCTTCCCGGGCGGTATCAAGTCGATCAACTTCGAGAAGCTGATTGCCAAGGCTCCCGAGCGCGTCATCGAGATCGCGGTCAAAGGCATGCTGCCGAAGAACCCGCTGGGTCGCGACATGTACCGCAAGCTGAAAGTGTACAAGGGTGCCAACCACCCGCACACCGCTCAGCAGCCTCAAGAACTGAAGATTTAACGGGATAGCTCATCATGTCGGCGACTCAAAATTACGGCACTGGCCGTCGTAAGACCGCTACCGCACGCGTATTCCTGCGTCCGGGTACCGGCAATATCTCCATCAACAACCGCAGCCTGGACGTGTTCTTCGGCCGCGAAACCGCTCGCATGGTCGTGCGTCAGCCCCTCGAGCTGACCGAGAACACCGAGAAGTTCGACATCTACGTCACCGTCGTCGGTGGTGGTGTCAGCGGCCAGGCCGGTGCGATCCGTCACGGTATCACCCGCGCCCTGATCGAATACGACGAGACCCTGCGCAGCGCCCTGCGCAAAGCCGGCTACGTCACCCGCGATGCCCGTGAGGTCGAGCGTAAGAAAGTCGGTCTGCGTAAAGCGCGTAAGCGTCCGCAGTACTCCAAGCGTTAATACGACGCTTCGAAAAAAACGCCCAGCGCCGAGAGGACTGGGCGTTTTTTTATGCCTAGGATTAAGGGGGCCGGTAATTTATGCGGCAAGGTGTCGCACGGTCTGGGAGCCGCATGGCGCAAGGGTTCCAGCTTCCTGCTCGGGGGTAATTACCTTGTCAGGTACAGGGCTTTTCTTTACCATTTGGCGAATTTTTCTGCGGCACAACTTTTACTCTAAGGCCCGAGAAGATAACGGGCTAAAGCTGATGGGAGACGACTGAATGAGTAATGACGGCGTGAATGCAGGCCGGCGTCGCTTCCTCGTCGCGGCCACTTCGGTGGTCGGCGCCGCGGGAGCTGTCGGAGCTGCGGTCCCGTTCGTGGGGTCATGGTTCCCCAGTGCCAAGGCCAAGGCGGCCGGCGCGCCGGTGAAGGTGAACGTCGGCAAGATCGAGCCAGGACAGCAGGTCATCGCTGAATGGCGCGGCAAGCCGGTGTTCCTGGTTCACCGAACCAAGGAAATGCTCGATGCCCTGCCGACCCTCGAAAGTCAGCTGGCCGACCCGGAGTCCAAGGCCTCCGACCAGCCGACCTACGTCGATCCCAAGCTGCGCTCCATCAAGCCGGAACTCGCCGTCATCGTTGGTATCTGCACCCACCTGGGCTGCTCGCCGACCTTCCGCCCGGAAGTCGCTCCCGCCGACCTCGGCCCGGACTGGAAGGGTGGCTACTTCTGCCCCTGCCACGGCTCCCACTACGATCTGGCCGGTCGCGTCTACAAGGGCCAGCCCGCGCCCCTGAACCTGCCGATTCCGCCCTATAGCCTCGATGGTGATGTGCTGACCATCGGTGTGGACCAGGAGAAAGCCTGATGAACAAGTTCATGGCTTGGGTCGATGCCCGCTTCCCCGCGACCAAGATGTGGGAAGACCATCTGAGCAAGTATTACGCCCCGAAGAACTTCAACTTCTGGTACTTCTTCGGCTCCCTGGCACTGCTGGTGCTGGTCAACCAGATCCTCACCGGTATCTGGCTGACCATGAGCTTCACGCCGTCCTCGGAAGAAGCCTTCGCCTCCGTGGAATACATCATGCGCGATGTGGACTACGGCTGGATCATCCGCTACATGCACTCCACCGGTGCATCGGCGTTCTTCATCGTGGTCTACCTGCACATGTTCCGCGGCCTGCTCTACGGCTCCTACCAGAAGCCGCGCGAACTGGTCTGGCTGTTCGGCATGCTGATCTACCTCGCCCTGATGGCCGAGGCCTTCATGGGCTATCTGCTGCCCTGGGGCCAGATGTCCTACTGGGGCGCCCAGGTGATCATCTCGCTGTTCGGCGCCATCCCGGTGGTGGGCGAGGCGCTGGCGCAGTGGATCCGCGGTGACTTCCTGATCTCCGGCATCACCCTGAACCGCTTCTTCGCCCTGCACGTGATCGCTCTGCCGATCGTTCTGCTCGGCCTGGTCGTGCTGCACATCCTGGCGCTGCACGAAGTCGGCTCGAACAACCCCGACGGCGTGGACATCAAGAAGAAGAAGGACGAGAACGGCATCCCGCTGGACGGCATCCCGTTCCACCCGTACTACACCGTCAAGGACATCCTCGGCGTGGTGGTCTTCCTGTTCGTGTTCTGCACCGTGATCTTCTTCTTCCCGGAAATGGGCGGGTTCTTCCTCGAGAAGCCCAACTTCGAGATGGCGAACCAGTTCAAGACCCCCGAGCACATCGCCCCGGTGTGGTACTTCACCCCGTTCTACGCGATCCTGCGCGCGGTTCCGGACAAGCTGATGGGCGTCATCGCCATGGGCGCCGCCATCGCCGTGCTGTTCGTCTTGCCGTGGCTCGACCGTAGCCCGGTGCGCTCGATCCGCTACAAGGGCTGGCTGAGCAAGATCTGGCTGGTGATCTTCGCGGTGTCCTTCGTGATCCTCGGCTACTACGGCTCGCAAGCGCCGTCGCCGCTGGGCACCACGCTGTCGCGTCTGTGCACCATCCTGTATTTCGCGTTCTTCATCCTGATGCCGTTCTACACCCGGATGGAGAAAACCAAACCGGTTCCGGAAAGGGTGACTGGCTGATGAAAAAGCAATTCGCAGCATTGATTCTGGCCCTGGTGCCCCTCTTCGGCTTCGCCGCCGAGGGCCATGGACCGGCCCTCGATCACGTCGACATCGACCTGACCGACAAAGCAGCCATGCAGGACGGCGCGCGTACCTTCGCCAACTACTGCATGGGTTGCCACAGCGCCAAGTTCCAGCGCTACGAGCGCGTTGGCCGTGACCTCGGGATTCCCGAGGAGCTGATGCTCAGCCACCTGGTGTTCACCGGGGCGAAGATCGGCGACCACATGGACATCGGCATGAAGCCGGCCGACGCCAAGGTCTGGTTCGGCGCCGCGCCGCCGGACCTGACCCTGGTGGCCCGCGTGCGTGGCACCGACTGGCTGTACACCTACCTGCGCTCCTTCTACGAGGATCCCAAGCGCCCGTGGGGGGTGAACAACAAGGTGTTCCCCAACGTCGGCATGCCCAACGTGCTGGGTAGCGTGCAAGGCCGCCAGGTTATCGGTTGCAAGCAGATTCAGGTCGTGGAAAATGGCAAGAAGCAGTTCGATCCGCTGACCGGTACGCCGCTGACCCACGAGGCCTGCGACCAGCTCACCGTGGTGCCGAAGACCGGCCAGCTGACCGAAGCGCAGTTCGACGAGAAGGTGAAGAACCTGGTGACCTTCCTGGCTTACTCGGCTGACCCGAACAAGCTGGATTCCCACCGCATCGGCACCTACGTCCTGCTGTACCTGGCCTTCTTCTTCGTGTTCGCCTACCTGCTCAAGCGCGAATACTGGAAGGACGTGCACTAAGCACAAGCCAGTTCCAAGCGTTGAAGCGCGCGCGCCCCACGGGGCGCGCGCGTCTTTTTAGCTCCCTGAAATGCTGTTGCGAGGAGGCCCGGCATGGCCGCAGTCAATAAGCTCACCTGTTACTCCGACCCTGCCGATCACTACTGCCATCGTGTGCGTCTGGTCCTGGCGGAAAAGAACGTCCAGGCCGACATCGTCGAGGTCCAGGCCGGGCGCTGCCCGCCGAAGCTGGCCGAGGTGAACCCCTACGCCAGCGTGCCGACCCTGGTCGACCGCGACCTCGTGCTCTACGAGTCGACGGTGATCATGGAGTACCTGGAGGAGCGCTATCCGCACCCACCACTGATGCCGGTGTACCCGGTGGCGCGGGCCAACACCCGCCTGCTGGTGCATCGCATCCAGCGCGACTGGTGCGCCCTGGTCGACCGCATCCTCGACGATCGTCAGAAGGATGGCGATCGCGCCTTGGCGCGCAAGGAGTTGCGTGAGAGTCTAACGGGTGTGTCGCCGCTGTTCGCCGAGAAGCCTTTCTTCCTCAGCGAGGAGTTGAGCCTGGTCGACTGCTGCCTGCTGCCGATCCTCTGGCGCCTGCCGCTGCTCGGCATCGAGCTGCCGCGCCAGGCCAAGCCGTTGCTCGACTACATGGAGCGGCAGTTCGCCCGCGACAGCTTCCAGGCTAGTCTGTCCTCCATCGAACGTGATATGCGCTAAGGAAACCGATGATGAATTCCAGTCGACCCTACCTCGTACGAGCCCTCTATGAGTGGATCGTCGACAACGGCTGTACGCCGCATATCCTGGTGAACGCCGAATATCCAGGGGTCAGGGTGCCGCCGGGATATGCCAGCGATGGCCAGATCGTCCTCAATGTGTCGCCCACGGCGGTGCGCCACCTGCAGATGGACAACGAGGCGGTGAGTTTCGAGGGGCGCTTCGGCGGCGTGGCGCAGAGCCTGTACATCCCGTCCCAGGCTGTGATGGCGGTCTACGCGCGGGAAAACGGCCAGGGCATGGTCTTCGACCTGGAGCCGCCGGTGCCGGCGGACGACGAGGAACTGCAGGACGACGACGGCCCCAGCGACGAGCCGCCACGGCCCAGCGGGCGGCCCAGCCTGAAAGTGGTCAAGTAGGAAAAAAGGCGATCCGAGGATCGCCTTTTTCATGCCCGCGCGGTCGCGATGGTTCGCCGCCAGGTGGCATTTCTCCGGTGTGCCAACGTCTACGGGTTATCCGCCGAATTGCGGACAGAGTCCGGGCAAACACAACGCCCCGTAGGATGGTGTTGAGCGAAGCGATACCCATCGCCACGACCGCATGGGTTTCGCCCAGGCTCAACCCACCCGTTGAGGCGCACCTCGGCGCGGCCTGCAGGACAGTTGCTCCTACGGTTCCAGGGAAGCACGGGTGTAGGAGCGGACTCCGCCCGCGATTGGTTTCGCCGGCCACGCCGGACACCTCGGCGGCACGGCCAACGGCGGATAACCGCGAACGGTTATTCGCCCTACGTTCCTGCCAAGGAAAAAGCCCCGCATGGCGGTAATGCTGTTCACTTAAGAAGGGATGCCGTTTCTCTGCCTGGGGGAAACGGTATTTTTCATTTGGGGTTATGGCTTGGCTCGCGAAGCTTGCCCCACTCCGGCCTTAACCTCGTCATTGCCGCGAACAATACTGAAGGGGAATAACCCAGTTGCCTTGGCTTGGGTGTTTCTGCGCCGCACCGAGTCTGCCCGACCGTCTTGTTTCGCCCCCTCGGGCGAGTCCCTTTTGTCAAACGGTGGAAGGCCACCCCCGCAAAAAGGAACCAAAAAGGCTTGCCCCGACATACGGGCCCGACACAGTCGGGCTACCCTCGCGAATTCCCCCGCCACGGAGGCCCGAACTAGGCGTCCCCCCCGAGCGTACGTCCCTGTAGCCCATCGGGGCTCTCGCGACATCCATGTCGCATGACCTCCTGAGCGCGGGTTTCGCTCGGCCTTCTGAAGGGGCGTTCCGGTGCGCTCGGGTATTTCTCTGGAAGTCCAAAAGCCAGAGCGAATGCGCTTTGGCTTTTCGTAGGAGCGAGCTTGCTCGCGAACCCAGGGTTCGCGTTCGCGGGAATGACGGGGTGGGGTTAGGCGTTTCAGGAAGACTCCGAGCTCTCCAGCCACTCAGGACAGCCCCCTCTCCCTTCAGGGAGAGGGCTGGGGAGAGGGTGCTCTTGAGTCCAGCACCTACGCGACCGACAAACCCCGTTCGCGAGCAAGCTCGCTCCTACAGGGAAGACGCCATGCCTTCCGCTGGACTGTAGATGCCCCGGTGGCACGGCCGACGGCGGATAACCGCGAACGGTTATGCGCCCTACAGCGGTCGCGGTAGCAAGAAAAAAGCCCCGCGTGGCGGGGCTTTTTCAACTGGCTGAAGTCGCTCAGTCGATGTACTCGAACAGCCGCACGATCTTCTGTACGCCATTGACGTTCTGCACCACCTGGGTGGCCAGGTCGCCTTCGCGGCGGGTCACCAGACCCAGCATGTAGACGATGCCGTTCTCGGTGACGACCTTGATGCGCGAGGACGGTACGTTGGCGTCGGTGAGCATCTGCGTCTTGATCTTGGTGGTCAGCCAGGTGTCGTTGTTGCGCGCCAGCAGCGAGGAGGGCTGCAGGACCTGCAGCTCGTTGTGCACGGTCTTGACCTTCTGCACGTTGCGCGCGGCCTGCTCGGCCTTGTTCTTCAGGTCGGCGCGCGGCGTCTGGCCGGCCAGCAGGACCACGCCGTTGTAGCTGATGACCACGATGTGCGAGTTGCGGTCCAGGTCCGGATCGGCCTTGGCGACGTTGACCGCGACCTTGGTCTCGATCAGCGAGTCGTCGATGGTGCTGCCGATGGTGCGGGTGCCGCGGTTGTCGTCGATGGGCTCCTCGCGGGTGGCGCTGAGGAAGCTGCTGCAGCCGCCCATGACCAGGGTCAGGGCAAGGAGGCCGGCGAGGGTCAGCGGACTACGACTCATTCTTCACTCCCGAACAGTTGACGATCGATGAGGTCGCACAGGCAGTGGATCACCAGCAGGTGCACTTCCTGGATGCGTGCGGTCACCTTGGCCGGCACGCGGATTTCGACGTCCTCCGGCAGCAGCAGCGAGGCCATGCCGCCGCCGTCGCGGCCGGTCAGGGCCACCACCACCATCTCGCGGTCGTGGGCGGCCTGGATGGCCTGGATGACGTTGGCCGAGTTGCCGCTGGTGGAAATCGCCAGCAGCACGTCGCCGGGCTGGCCGAGGGCGCGGATCTGCTTGGAGAACACCTCGTTGTAGCTGTAGTCGTTGGCGATCGAGGTGATGGTCGAGCTGTCGGTGGTCAGGGCCACTGCGGGCAGGCTCGGGCGCTCGCGCTCGAAGCGGTTGAGCAGTTCCGAGGAGAAATGCTGGGCGTCGCCCGCCGAGCCGCCGTTGCCGCAACTGAGGATCTTGCCTTCGTTGAGCAGGGCATTGACCATCACCATGCTGGCCTGTTCGATATGCGGAATCAGCACTTCCGTGGCCTGCTGCTTGGTCTCGATGCTGGCATGGAAGAGCTGGCGGATACGGGATTGCATGTCCATCAGGTGTGACCTTTCGTCGAGCGTCTGATCAGGTGTCAAAGGCGTTGGTGATCCAGTTCAGTTGAGCGGGTGGGGTTCCCGCGGAGGGCTGCACCGCTATTACGTCGAACCGGCAAGGGTGCCGGGACCAGCGGGCTTCCTGTTGCAGAAAATGTTCGGCGGCGGCGATCAGCCGTTGGCGCTTGTGCGCGTCCACGCTTTCCAGGGCGCCGCCCCAGGCCTGGTGCCGGCGGCAGCGAACTTCGACGAATACTACTGTATCGCCGTCCAGCATGACCAGATCGAGCTCGCCGCGGCGGCACCGCCAGTTCTGCGCCAGCAGGCGCAGGCCATGGCGCTGCAGATGCTCGCGGGCGAGCTGCTCGGCGCGGCGCCCGAGTTCCTGCGAGTCGCCGCGCCGTCCGCTCAAAGGCCGCCGTTCTCCAGCGGCTGCGCCTGGCCATTGCGGAATTCCGCCCAGGGCAGCTGGCGCTGGATGCGCTGGTTGGGCGCCAGGCTCAGGTTGCCGGTGAAGCCGTCGAGCTGCATGCTCGGCAGGGCCTTGAGTTCCGGCAGGCGCGGCGCCAGGCGATAGGCGTCGGCGCCCATGGCGTAGAGCCGGCCGAGGCTGCTGGCGGCCTGCGGCCACTGGGCCACGACCTGCTGGCGCAGCGGGTTGCCGGTCTGCAGCAGCCAGGGCGTCTCGCAGAAACGGATGCCGTTGAGGTCCTGGTCCTGCGCCGGGTTGTTCTGCCCGGTGTAGAGGTTGGAGGTGGCGTAGACCGGCAGGTCGCCGGCGTACTGGAAGGCCAGGGTCGGCTTGATCTGGCGCGCCTGCTGCGGGGTCGAGGCGAGGAAGATGAAGTCGATGTCCTGGCGCCGCGAGGGCTGGGTGTCGACGTTGCTGTCG
This sequence comes from Pseudomonas sp. PI1, assembly GCF_000812405.1. Classification (NCBI taxonomy): domain Bacteria; kingdom Pseudomonadati; phylum Pseudomonadota; class Gammaproteobacteria; order Pseudomonadales; family Pseudomonadaceae; genus Pseudomonas; species Pseudomonas sp. PI1. Next base: position 147,000 of record NZ_JWMC01000045.1, on the reverse strand, counting down.
AGCACGCCCTGCAGGCGCTTGGCGCGGCCTTCGCTCTGGCGCAGCTGGAGCAGGTCGGCGATCTGCTGGGCCAGCTCCACCGGCTGGTCGACGTGCTCGGCGGCGATCAGGGTGCCGCCGCGGGCCTGCCAGTCACGGCTGAAGGCGGCCAGCACGCGGTCGCCCCAGTCGCCGCGCGGCACCAGCGCCACGGCGCGGCGCATGCCGTCGTCCCAGGCCTTGCGGGCCACTTCGCGGGCCTCGTCCTCGGCCGACAGGCCGAACTGGAACAGCTGGGCCGGGCCGGTCTGGGCGCTGTCGGTGTAGTTCAGCGCCAGGGTGGTGATGGGCAGCTGCGGGCGGTCGCCGAGCTGCTTGACCAGCGGCTTCTCCAGCGGGCCGACCACCAGTTGCACGCCGTCGGCCTGGGCCTGGCGGTAGAAGTCGTCCAGCGAGCGCACCTGGCTGCTGTCGTAGAGCTGGATGGTCGGTTGCTGGCTGCCGCTCTGCTGGGCCTGGTAGTAGGCGGCCATGAAGCCGTCCTGCAGGGCTCGGGCGACGCCGGCCAACTGGCCCTGCTGGGGCAGCAGCAGGCCGATCTTGTTCAGCGGCTGGGCGGCCAGCGACTTGAGCTTCTCCAGGGCGTCCGGCAGTTGCTTGGCCGCCGGGTGCTGCGGGTTCTGCTGGCGCCAGGTGTCGATGTTGGCCTGCTGCTCCTGCAGGGTCGAGGCGCTCTTCACCACGCGGGCCAGCTCCATCCAGCCGTTCAGGTCGCCTTCGTTGGCCACGGGTTGCAGCTGCTCCACCGGCAGGCTGGAGACCAGGCCCCAGATGGCCTCGTGGTTGGCCTTGCTGGCCTCGGCGTTGAGCAGCGGGTCGACGAACACGCGTTCGCGGGCGGCGGCCAGGGTCTGGCCGTCGGCGGCCAGGGCCTGGGCCTTGACCAGGCCGCTGCGCGCCTGCTGTTCCACCGGCAGTTCGCCCAGGTGGGTGAAGCTGGGGTGATCGAAGGCCTTGAGGGCGGCCTTGGGCTTGTTGCGGGCCAGGGCGATCTGCGCGTCCAGGGTGCTGGCGAAGATCTGCTGCGCCGGCTTCAGGCTATCCATCGGGATCTGTTCGAGGATCTGCGCGGCGCGGCCGACGTCCTTCTGCTGGTAGGCCAGGTCGGCGGCCGACAGCTTCAGCAGCACGGCTTCCTCGGGCTTGGCGGTGGCGGCCTGCTGCAGCAGTTGCTCGATGCTGGCGTTCGGGGTGCGCGGCAGTTCGCCGAGGTTGGAAGAGGGCGAACTGGCGCAGGCGGCCAACAGGGTGGCCAGGCACAGGGCGGAAAGCGGACGCAGTCGAGCGATCATCATCGGGCTTCTCGTGGCGCATTCAAAAAGAGTCGGCAATTGTACCCAAGGCGGCTGGCCGAGGCGATGGCGGGTGCCGGAAACGGGATACAATGGGGAATTTTCCGGTTCGGCTTTAAGGAGTGCTGCGTGTCCCTCGGTACCTTGTATGTGGTGGCTACGCCCATCGGCAACCTCGACGACATCAGCGCCCGCGCCCAGCGCACCCTGCGCGAGGTGGCCCTCATCGCCGCCGAGGACACCCGCCATTCGATCCGCCTGCTGCAGCACTTCGGCATCGAGACGCCGCTGGCCGCCTGCCACGAGCACAACGAGCGCGAGCAGGGTGGGCGCTTCATCACCCGCCTGCTGGCGGGGGAAGACGTGGCGCTGGTCTCCGACGCCGGCACGCCGCTGATTTCCGATCCCGGCTACCATCTGGTGCGCCAGGCGCGCGCCGCGGGTATCCGGGTGGTCCCGGTGCCGGGGGCCTGCGCGCTGATCGCCGGGTTGTCGGCTGCGGGCCTGCCGTCGGACCGCTTCGTCTTCGAAGGGTTCCTGCCGGCGAAGACCGCCGGGCGCAAGGCGCGCCTGGAGGCGCTGCGCGAGGAGCCGCGCACGCTGATCTTCTACGAGGCGCCGCACCGCATCCTGGAGTGCATCCAGGACATGGTCGAGGTGTTCGGCGAGGCGCGCCAGGCGGTGCTGGCCCGCGAGCTGACCAAGACCTTCGAGACACTCAAGGGCCTGCCCCTGGGCGAACTGCGCGACTGGGTGGCGGCGGACGCCAACCAGCAGCGTGGCGAGTGCGTGCTGCTGCTGGCCGGCTGGGAGGCGCCTGAGGAAGAGGGCATCGACGCCGAATCGCTGCGGGTGCTCGACCTGCTGCTGGCGGAGCTGCCGGTCAAGCGCGCGGCGGCGCTGGCGGCGGAGATCACCGGGGTGCGCAAGAACCTGCTGTACCAGGCGGCGCTGGAGCGCAAGGCGGACTGAAGCGTCGGTTCGCGATTTTAAGACCTTCGTACCAGGCTGGCGGATTGCCCTTGCGGCTGGCCGCCGCTGTCGCTAACCTTGGCGGCGGAGAGTCGATTGGACAGTCGCTGCTTCGTGGTTCGCCACGGGGGGGAGGAAAGTCCGGGCTCCATAGGGCAGAGTGCCAGGTAACGCCTGGGAGGCGCGAGCCTACGGAAAGTGCCACAGAAAATAACCGCCTAAGCGCTACAGCGCCGGTAAGGGTGAAAAGGTGCGGTAAGAGCGCACCGCACGGCTGGCAACAGTGCGTGGCTAGGTAAACCCCACTCGGAGCAAGACCAAATAGGAATCCGTTGCGTGGCCCGCGCTGGATTCGGGTAGGTCGCTTGAGGCGTTCAGTGATGGATGTCCCAGAGGAATGGCTGTCCTCGACAGAACCCGGCTTACAGATCGACTCTCTCCTCTTTTCCCACTTCTTCCCACAACGACCATTTGTCGCGCGATGGAAGAAGCATAAATCTTAAGAAGTTGCTTTAAGTAGAAAAGCCCAGTGTTTTGAAAACACTGGGCTTTTTGCCTTTCAAGGTGGCGTCAAAAACGCTGCGAAACCTCTTAAAAGCACGCTAAATCTCCGTCCTATAAGGATTTTTCCCTCCAGCCTCGCCTTGACGGTGGGGAGCGCGCATTTCTATAGTGTGCGCAAGTGGTATGAAGTGGGTAAAAGTGGGATCAACTGGCAAGGAAAGCCAACCACCGGGGGAAACGCTGACGTGTTTCGCGGAGCTAACGCCATCAGTCTCGACGCCAAAGGGCGCCTCGCGATGCCGAGTCGGTATCGTGACGAGCTCGTTTCGCGTTGCAATGGCCAGCTCATCGTCACCATCGATGCCGTCGACCCCTGCCTGACCGTCTACCCCTTGCCCGAATGGGAAATCATCGAAGCCAAGCTCCGCGAGCTGCCCTCGCTGCGTGAAGAGACGCGGCGCTTGCAGCGTTTGCTGATCGGCAACGCGGTGGACCTGGAACTGGATGGCAACGGGCGTTTCCTGGTGCCGCCGCGGCTGCGCGAGTACGCCAAGCTGGACAAGCGGGCGATGCTCGTCGGCCAGTTGAACAAGTTCCAGTTGTGGGACGAAGACAAGTGGAATGCGGTGGCCGAGGCCGACCTCGCCGCCATCAAGGAACCCGGCGGACTGCCGGACGAACTACGCGACCTTATTTTGTGAGCCTGCCTGTGAACGCCACCTACCAACACATCACCGTACTGCTCGAGGAGGCCGTCGAAGCGCTGGCCCCAAGGGCGGGCGGCTGCTATGTGGACGGTACCTTCGGCAGGGGAGGGCACAGCCGGGCCTTGCTTGGCAGGCTGGACCCGGGCGGGCGGTTGCTCGGGTTCGACAAGGACCCCCAGGCGATAGCCACGGGTCAAGCACTGGCGGCCGAAGATGGCCGCTTCGTCGTTGTACAAAGGTCGTTCGCCGAGATGGGCGAAGAGCTGGCCGCGCGCGGCCTGACCGGTCAGGTCGACGGCGTTCTGCTGGACCTGGGCGTGTCCTCGCCGCAGCTGGACGACCCCGAGCGCGGCTTCAGCTTCCTCAACGACGGCCCGCTGGACATGCGCATGGACCCCAGCCGCGGCGTCAGCGCCGCCCAGTGGATCGCCAGCGCCGCCGAGGACGAGATCGCCCGGGTGTTCAAGGAGTACGGCGAGGAGCGTTTCGCCAAGCGCATGGCCCGCGCCATCGTGCAGCGCCGGGCGGAGAAACCCTTCGTGCGCACCGCCGACCTGGCCGCCGTGATCACCGAGGCCAACCCGGCCTGGGAAAAGGGCAAGAACCCGGCCACCCGGGCCTTCCAGGGCCTGCGTATCCACGTCAACAACGAACTGGGCGACCTCGAGCGCGGCCTGGACGCCGCCCTGGAGGCCCTGGCCATAGGCGGCCGCCTGGTGGTGATCAGCTTCCACTCCCTGGAAGACCGCATCGTCAAGCAGTTCATGCGCAAGCACGCCAAGGGCGAGGCGGACAACCTGCCGCGCGACCTGCCGATCCGCGCCAAGGCCTTTGAGCCGCGCCTGAAGCTGCTGGGCAAGCCGCAGTACGCTTCCGAGGCCGAGCTCAAGGCCAACCCGCGCTCGCGCAGCGCGGTGATGCGCGTGGCGGAGAAGCTGCGATGAGCCGCCTGTTCGCCAAGCGCCTGCCCACCGGCAGCTTCATCATGCTGCTGCTGTTCATCGGCGTGCTGCTGTCGGCGATTTCCGTGGCCTACAGCGCCTACTGGAACCGCCAGTTGCTGAACACCCTGTACACCGAGCTGAGCGTGCGCGACAAGGCGCAGGCCGAGTACGGCCGGCTGGTCCTGGAGCAGAGCACCTGGACCGCCTACAACCGCATCGAGACCCTGGCCACCGGCCAGTTGAAGATGCGCGTGCCGGACCCGGCGGAAATCATCATGGTGGCGCCATGAAGAACCTCAACGGCGCGCTCTACCCCTGGCGTTTCCGCGTCGCCGTCGGCCTGTTGCTGGCGATGGTGTCGGCCATCGTCTGGCGCATCGTCGACCTGCACGTGATCGACCACGACTTCCTCCAGGAGCAGGGCGACGCGCGCAGCGTGCGGCACATCTCCATTCCGGCCCACCGCGGGCAGATCACCGACCGCAACGGCGAGCCGCTGGCGGTGAGCACCCCGGTCGCCACCCTTTGGGCCAACCCCAAGGAACTGGTCCTCGAACGCGACAAGTGGCCGATCCTTGCCCACGCCCTGGGGATCAACCGCGATGCGCTGAGCGCACGGCTGGAGCAGATGGCCGACAAGGAATTCATCTACCTGGTCCGCGGGCTGACGCCCGAGCAGGGCGAGGCGGTGATGGCCGAGGTCAAGGCCAACAGGATTCCCGGCGTCTACTCCATCGAGGAGTTTCGTCGTTTCTACCCGGCCGGCGACGTCACCGCCCAGGTGGTCGGCTTCACCGACGTGGACGACCGCGGCCGCGAGGGCGTCGAGCTGTCCTACGACAGCTGGCTGGCCGGCGTGCCGGGCAAGCGCCAGGTGCTCAAGGACCGCCGCGGCCACCTGATCCGCGACCTGCAGGTCACGCGCAACGCCAAGGCCGGCAAGACCCTGGCGCTGTCCATCGACCTGCGCCTGCAGTACCTGGCCAACCGCGAGCTGCGCAACGCCATCGTCGAGAACGGCGCCAAGGCCGGCAGCCTGGTGATCCTCGACGTGAAGACCGGCGAGGTCCTGGCCATGGCCAACCAGCCGACCTACAACCCGAACAACCGCCGCGACATGCAGCCGGAGATGATGCGCAACCGCGCCATGATCGACGTCTTCGAGCCGGGTTCGACCATGAAGCCGTTCTCCATGAGCGCGGCCCTGGAAACCGGACGCTGGAAGCCCAGCGACACCGTCGAGGTCTACCCCGGCACCCTGCAGATCGGCCGCTACACCATCCGCGACGTGTCGCGCACCGAAGGCCCGGTGCTGGACCTCACCGGTATCCTCATCCGCTCCAGTAACGTGGGCATGAGCAAGGTCGCCTTCGACATCGGCGGCGAAGCCATCTACCAACTGATGCAGAAGGTCGGCCTCGGCCAGGACACCGGCCTTGGCTTCCCCGGCGAGCGCGTCGGCAACCTGCCCAACTACCGCGAGTGGCGCAAGGCCGAGACCGCGACCCTGTCCTACGGCTACGGCCTGTCGGTCACCGCTATCCAACTGGCCCATGCCTACGCGGCCCTGGCCAACAACGGCCAGACGGTGCCGCTGACCATGGTCCGCGCCGACCGCCTGCCGACCGCCACCCAGGTGATCCCGGAGCCGGTCGCCAAGACCATGCAGGGCATGCTGCAGCAGGTGGTCGAGGCGCCGAACGGCGTCTACCGCGCCCAGGTCCCCGGCTATCACGTGGCCGGCAAGTCCGGTACCGCGCGCAAGACCCAGACCGGCGCCAAGGGCTACGCCGAGAATTCCTACCGCTCGCTGTTCGCCGGCTTCGGGCCGATGAGCAACCCGCGTTTCGTGGTCGTCGTGGTGATCGATGAACCCAGCAAGGCTGGCTACTTCGGTGGCCTGGTCTCGGCCCCGGTGTTCAGCAAGGTGATGTCCGGCACGCTGCGCTTGATGAACATTCCGCCAGACAACCTGCAGACGACCCCGCAGCAGCAAGCCGATGCTGCGCCCACGAAAGGAGGGCGTGGCTGATGCCGATGAGCCTTAACCAACTGCTGCCGCAGGCCGAAGCCGGCGTGCTGATCCGCGAGCTGACCCTGGACAGCCGCGCGGTCAAGCCGGGCGACCTGTTCCTGGCCATTCCCGGCGCCCAGCATGACGGTCGCGCGCACATCGCCGATGCCGTCGCCCGTGGCGCCGCCGCCATCGCCTACGAAGCCGAGGGCGCGTCCGTCGCGCCCATCGGCGATACGCCGCTGGTCGCCATCAAGGGCCTGGCCGCCCAGCTCTCGGCCATCGCCGGGCGCTTCTACGGCGAGCCCAGCCGCGGCATCGAGCTGATCGGCGTGACCGGCACCAACGGCAAGACCAGCGTCAGCCAGCTGCTGGCCCAGGCCCTGGACCTGCTCGGCCAGCGCTGCGGCATCGTCGGCACCCTCGGCAACGGTTTCCACGACGCCCTGGAAAGCGGCAAGCACACCACGCCCGACGCCCTGGCGCTGCAGGCCACCCTGGCGCGGCTGAAACAGGCCGGCGCGCGCGCCGTGGCCATGGAAGTGTCCTCCCATGGCCTGGAGCAGGGCCGCGTGGCCGCCCTCGAATTCGACGTCGCGGTGTTCACCAACCTGTCCCGCGACCACCTCGACTACCACGGCACCATGGAAGCCTATGGCGCCGCCAAGGCCCGGCTGTTCGCCTGGCCGGGCCTGAAGTGCCGGGTGATCAACCTGGACGACGCCTTCGGCCGCCAACTGGCCGGCGAAACCCATCCCTCGCGCCTGATGGGCTACAGCCTGGAAGACGCCAGCGCCTTCCTCTATTGCCGCGAGGCGCGCTTCAGCGACGCCGGCGTCGAAGCCCTGCTGGTCACGCCCAAGGGCGAAGGCGTGCTGCGCAGTTCGCTGCTCGGCCGCTTCAACCTGAGCAACCTGCTGGCGGTGGTCGGCGCGCTGCTCGGCCTGGACTACCCGCTTGGCGACATCCTCAAGCTGCTGCCGCAGCTGCAAGGCCCGGTGGGCCGCGTGCAGCGCCTGGGCGGTGGCGACAAGCCTCTGGTGGTGGTGGACTACGCCCACACCCCCGACGCCCTGGAGAAAGTCCTGCTGGCGCTGCGTCCGCACGCCCACGGCAAGCTGCTGTGCCTGTTCGGCTGCGGCGGCGACCGCGACCGCGGCAAGCGCCCGATCATGGCCCAGGTGGCCGAACAGCATGCCGACGGCGTGCTGGTGACCGACGACAACCCGCGTAGCGAAGACAGCGCGCGGATCATCGACGACATCCGCGCCGGTTTCGCCAGGCCCGAGGCCGTGCGCTTCGTGCCGGGCCGCGGCCAGGCCATCGCCGAGCTGATCGCTAGCGCCAGCGCCGACGACGTGGTGCTGCTGGCCGGCAAGGGCCATGAGGATTACCAGGAGATCGCCGGCGTCCGCCATTCGTTCTCCGATCTGCAAGAAGCCGCCAAGGCGCTGGCTGCCTGGGAGGTGAAGAAAGATGCTTAAGCCGCTGCTGCTTAGTGAAGTCGCCGCCGCCCTCGAGGGCCGCGTGCTCGGCGCCGACGTCGCCTTCGACGCGGTGAGCACCGACAGCCGCGCCATCGAGGCCGGCCAGCTGTTCGTCGCCCTCGCCGGGCCGCGCTTCGATGGGCACGACTACCTCGCCGAGGTCGCCGCCAAGGGCGCCGTCGCCGCCCTGGTGCAGCGCGAAGTGGCGGATGCGCCGCTGCCGCAACTGCTGGTGGCCGATACCCGCGAGGCCCTTGGCCGCCTGGGCGCGCTGAACCGCGCCGGCTTCACCGGCAAGGTGGCGGCGGTCACCGGCTCCAGCGGCAAGACCACGGTCAAGGAGATGCTCGCCAGCATCCTGCGCACCCAGGGCGAAGTCCTGGCCACCCGCGGCAACCTGAACAACGACCTGGGCGCGCCCCTGACCCTGCTGCAGATCGGCCCGCAACACGCCAGCGCGGTGATCGAGCTGGGCGCCTCGCGCGTCGGCGAGATCGCCTACACCGTCGGCCTGACGCGCCCGCAGGTGGCCATCATCACCAACGCCGGCACCGCCCACGTCGGCGAGTTCGGCGGCCAGGACAAGATCGTCCAGGCCAAGGGCGAGATCCTCGAAGGGCTCGACGATACCGGCACCGCCGTGCTCAACCTCGACGACCGCGCCTTCGACACCTGGAAGAAGCGCAATGGCGAACGCCGCGTGCTGAGTTTCGCGCTGAACAAGACCAGCGCCGACTTCCACGCCCGCGACCTGCAGCGCGACGCCCGCGGCTGCGTCGGCTTCACCCTGCTGGGGCTGGCCGGCGAGGCGCGCATCCAGCTCAACCTGCTGGGCGAGCACAACGTCGCCAACGCCCTGGCCGCCGCCGCCGCCGCCCACGCCCTTGGCGTGCCGCTGGTCGGGATCGTCCAGGGCCTTGCGCAACTGCAGCCGGTCAAGGGCCGCGCGGTAGCCCAGCTGGCGACCAACGGCATGCGGGTGATCGACGACAGCTACAACGCCAACCCGGCGTCAATCTGCGCGGCCATTGATATACTCGCCGGCTTTTCCGGCCGGACCGTCCTGGTCCTCGGGGACATGGGCGAACTGGGCGCCTGGGCCGAGGCCGCGCACCGCGAGGTGGGCGCCTACGCTGCGGGCAAGGTCGGTGCGCTCTATGCCGTGGGGCCGCTGATGCGCAACGCCGTCGAGGCGTTCGGCGCGGCGGGCCGGCACTTCGCCGACCAGGCCAGCCTGATCCAGGCCCTGGCCGGCGAACCCTCCACCACCACCATTCTGATCAAGGGCTCGCGCAGCGCGGCGATGGACAAGGTCGTCGCGGCGCTGTGCGCGTCCCCCGAGGAGAAACATTAATGCTGCTGCTGCTCGCCGAGTACCTGCAACAGTTCTACAAGGGCTTCGGCGTCTTCCAGTACCTGACCCTGCGCGGCATCCTCAGCGTGCTGACCGCGCTCGCCCTGTCGCTGTGGCTGGGCCCGTGGATGATCCGCACCCTGCAGATCCGCCAGATCGGCCAGGCCGTGCGCAACGACGGGCCGCAGTCGCACCTGTCGAAGAAGGGCACCCCGACCATGGGCGGCGCCCTGATCCTCACCGCCATCGCCATCAGCACCCTGCTCTGGGCCGACTGGTCGAACCGCTACGTCTGGGTGGTGCTGGCCGTGACCCTGCTGTTCGGCGCCATCGGCTGGGTCGACGACTACCGCAAGGTGATCGAGAAGAACTCCCGCGGCCTGCCGAGCCGCTGGAAGTATTTCTGGCAGTCGGTGTTCGGCCTGGGCGCCGCGGTCTTCCTCTACCTGACCGCCGAGACGCCGGTGGAGACCACGCTGATCCTGCCGCTGCTGAAGAACATCGAGATTCCCCTGGGCATCTTCTTCGTGGTGCTGACCTACTTCGTCATCGTCGGCTCCAGCAACGCGGTGAACCTGACCGACGGCCTGGACGGCCTGGCGATCATGCCGACGGTGATGGTCGGCGGCGCCCTGGGCATCTTCTGCTACCTTTCGGGCAACGTGAAATTCGCCGAATACCTGCTGATCCCCAACGTGCCGGGGGCCGGCGAGCTGATCATCTTCTGCGCCGCCATCGTCGGCGCCGGGCTGGGCTTCCTGTGGTTCAACACCTACCCGGCTCAGGTCTTCATGGGCGACGTCGGCGCGCTGGCCCTGGGCGCCGCGCTGGGCACCATCGCGGTGATCGTGCGCCAGGAAATCGTGCTGTTCATCATGGGCGGGGTGTTCGTCATGGAAACCCTGTCGGTGGTCATCCAGGTCGCCAGCTTCAAGCTGACCGGGAAACGGGTGTTCCGCATGGCGCCCATCCACCACCACTTCGAACTCAAGGGCTGGCCGGAGCCGCGCGTGATCGTGCGCTTCTGGATCATCACGGTGATTCTCGTGCTGATCGGCCTGGCCACGTTGAAACTGCGTTGAGGGCAGAGCGAGCATGAGCCTGATCGCTTCGGACAATTTCCGCATCGTTGTCGGCCTCGGCAAGAGCGGCATGTCGCTGGTGCGCTTCCTGGCGCGCCAGGGCGTGCCTTTCGCCGTGGCCGACACCCGCGAGAATCCGCCGGAGCTGGCCACCCTGCGCGCCCAATACCCGCAGGTGGAAGTCCGCTGCGGCGAGCTGGACGCCGGCTTCCTCTGCCGCGCCAGCGAGCTGTACGTCAGCCCCGGCCTGTCGCTGCGCACGCCGGCGCTGGTCGAGGCCGCCGCCCGTGGCGTGCGCCTGTCCGGCGACATCGACCTGTTCGCCCGCCATGCCAAGGCGCCGATCGTCGCCATCACCGGCTCCAACGCCAAGAGCACCGTGACCACCCTGGTCGGCGAGATGGCCGCGGCGGCCGGCAAGCGCGTGGCCGTGGGCGGCAACCTGGGCACCCCGGCCCTGGACCTGCTGGCCGACGACGTCGAGCTGTACGTGCTGGAGCTGTCCAGCTTCCAGCTGGAGACCTGCGAGCGCCTGGGCGCCGAGGTCGCCACCTGCCTGAACGTCAGCGAAGACCACATGGATCGCTACGACGGCATGGCCGACTACCACCTGGCCAAGCACCGCATCTTCCGCGGCGCCCGCCAGGTGGTGGTGAACCGCGCCGACGCCCTGAGCCGGCCGCTGATCGCCGACTCGGTGCCGTGCTGGAGCTTCGGCACCAACAAGCCCGACTTCAAGGCCTTCGGCCTTGTGGAAGAGGGCGGCGAGAAGTACCTGGCCTTCCAGTTCGAGGCGCTGATGCCGGTGCGCGAGCTGAAGATCCGCGGCGCTCACAACCAATCCAACGCCCTGGCCGCCCTGGCCCTGGGCCACGCCGTGGGCCTGCCGTTCGTGCCCATGCTGCGGACCCTGCGTGAATTCGCCGGCCTGGCCCACCGTTGCCAGTGGGTCGGCGAGCGCGCCGGGGTGAGCTTCTACGACGACTCCAAGGCCACCAACGTCGGCGCCGCGCTGGCCGCCATCGAAGGCCTGGGCGCCGACATCGACGGCAAGCTGGTGCTGCTTGCCGGCGGCGACGGCAAGGGTGCGGACTTCAGCGCCCTGCGCGAGCCGGTGGCGAAGTTCTGCCGCGCCGTGGTGCTGCTCGGCCGTGATGCCGAGCTGGTCGGCGCCGCGTTGAGCGACGAGACGCCGAAGGTGCGCGTGCAGACCCTGGACGAAGCCGTGCGCAAGGCCGCCGAGCTGGCCAGGCCGGGCGATGCCGTGCTGCTGTCGCCGGCCTGCGCCAGCCTGGACATGTTCAAGAACTTCGAAGAGCGCGGCCGCCTGTTCGCCAGGGCCGTGGAGGAGATCGCCTGATGTTCTCCTTCCTGCGCCCATACCCGTCCCCGCTGATCAGCCGCAACGGCATCGATCTGGACTTCCCGCTGCTCGCCGGTTGCCTGGCGCTGCTCGGCCTGGGTCTGGTGATGGTGACCTCGGCGTCCTCGGAAGTGGCGGCGGCGCAGTCGGGCAACCCGCTGTACTTCTCGGTGCGCCACCTGATCTACCTGGCCATCGGTTTCGTCGCCTGCGGCGTGACCATGCTGACGCCAATGGAGACCTGGCAGCGCCACAGCTGGAAGCTGCTGGGCGTGGCCTTTCTGCTGCTGGTGGCGGTGATCACCCCCGGCGTCGGCCGCGAGGTCAACGGTTCCATGCGCTGGATCGGCTTCGGCCTGTTCAACATCCAGCCCTCGGAGATCGCCAAGGTCTTCGTGGTGGTGTTCATGGCCGGCTACCTGGTGCGCCGCCAGCACGAGGTGCGCGAGAGCTGGATCGGCTTCTTCAAGCCCTTCGCCGTGCTGCTGCCGTTCGCCGGCCTGCTGCTGCGCGAGCCGGACTTCGGCGCCACCGTGGTGATGATGGGCGCCGCGGCGGCCATGCTGTTCCTCGGCGGCGTCGGCCTGTTCCGCTTCGGCCTGATGGTGGCCCTGGCGGTGGGCGCGGTGGCCCTGCTGATCTGGACCCAGCCCTACCGGATGGCGCGTCTGACCAACTTCAGCGACCCCTGGGCCGACCAGTTCGGCGCCGGCTACCAGCTCAGCCAGGCGCTGATCGCCTTCGGCCGCGGCGGCTGGACCGGCATGGGCCTGGGCAACAGCATCCAGAAGCAGTTCTACCTGCCCGAGGCGCACACCGACTTCGTCTTCGCCGTGCTGGCCGAGGAACTGGGCATCGTCGGCGCCCTGGCCACTGTCGGCCTGTTCGTCTTCGTCGGCCTGCGCGCGCTCTACATCGGCATCTGGGCCGAGCAGGCCAAGCAGTACTTCTCCGCTTACGTGGCCTACGGCCTGGCGTTCCTGTGGATCGGCCAGTTCCTGATCAACGTCGGGGTGAACGTCGGCCTGCTGCCGACCAAGGGCCTGACCCTGCCGTTCCTCAGCTACGGCGGTTCCTCGCTGGTCATCTGCTGCGGCTGCCTGGGCATGCTGCTGCGCATCGAATGGGAGCGGCGCACCGCGGTGGGCAGCGAAGAGTACGAATTCACCGAGGAGGACTTCGCCGATGAAAGGTAACGTCCTCATCATGGCCGGCGGCACCGGCGGCCACGTGTTCCCGGCCCTGGCCTGCGCCCGCGAGTTCCAGGCCCGCGGCTATGCCGTGCACTGGCTCGGCACCCCGCGCGGCATCGAGAACGACCTGGTGCCCAAGGCCGGCCTGCCGCTGCACCTGATCAACGTCAGCGGCCTGCGCGGCAAGGGCCGCCTGGCCCTGCTGCGCGCGCCCTTCGACCTGCTCAAGTCGTTGTTCCAGGCCCTGGGCGTGGTGCGCAAGCTCAAGCCGGTCTGCGTGCTCGGACTGGGCGGCTACGTCACCGGCCCCGGCGGCGTGGCGGCGAAGCTGAGCGGCGCGCCCCTGGTGATCCACGAACAGAACGCCGTCGCCGGCACCGCCAACCGTGGCCTGGCGCCGTTGGCCAAGCGCGTCTGCGAGGCCTTCCCGGACACCTTCCCGGCCAGCGCCAAGCGCCTGACCACCGGCAACCCGGTGCGCGCCGAGCTGTTCCTCGAGGCCGATGCCCGCGCCGAGCTGGCCGGCCGCAAGGTCAACCTGCTGGTGCTGGGCGGCAGCCTGGGCGCCGAGCCGCTGAACAAACTGCTGCCCGAGGCGCTGCGGCTGATTCCTGCCGAGCAGCGCCCGGCCATTCGCCACCAGGCCGGTCGTCAGCATGCCGAAGTCACCGCGGAGCGTTACGCCCAGGCCGGTGTCCAAGCCGACGTCGCTGCGTTCATCGGCGACATGGCCGCGGCCTACGCCTGGGCCGACCTGGTGATCTGCCGCGCCGGCGCCCTGACCGTCAGCGAGCTGACCGCCGCCGGCCTGCCGTCTTTCCTGGTGCCGCTGCCCCACGCGATCGACGACCACCAGACGCGCAATGCCGAATTCCTGGTACGGGAGGGCGCCGCCCGCCTGCTGCCGCAAAAGTCTACCGGCGCCGCCGACCTGGCCGCGCAGCTGTCCGAGGTATCGATGCATCCCGAATCCCTGAAGCAGATGGCCGCCAGCGCCCGCCGCCTGGCCATGCCCGAGGCTACCCGCACGGTAGTCGATGCCTGCCTGGAGGTGGCCCGTGGTTAAGGAACCCAACGGCATCACCCGCACCATGCGGCGCATCCGCCGCATCCACTTCGTCGGCATCGGCGGCGCGGGCATGTGCGGCATCGCCGAAGTGCTGCTGAACCTCGGCTACGAAGTGTCCGGTTCCGACCTCAAGGCTTCGGCTGTGACCGAGCGCCTGGAGAAGTTCGGCGCCCAGGTATTCATCGGCCACCGCGCGGAAAACGCCGACGGCGCCGACGTGCTGGTGGTTTCCAGCGCGGTGAACAAGGCCAACCCGGAAGTCGCCGCCGCCCTGGAGCGCCGCGTGCCGGTGGTGCCGCGCGCGGAAATGCTCGCCGAGCTGATGCGCTACCGCCACGGCATCGCCGTTGCCGGCACCCACGGCAAGACCACCACCACCAGTCTGATCGCCTCGGTGTTCGCCGCCGGTGGGTTGGACCCGACCTTCGTCATCGGCGGCCGCCTGAACGCCGCCGGCACCAACGCGCAGCTGGGCACCAGCCGCTACCTGGTGGCCGAGGCCGACGAGAGCGACGCCAGCTTCCTGCACCTGCAGCCGATGGTCGCCGTGGTCACCAACATCGACGCCGACCACATGGCCACCTACGGCGGCGACTTCAACAAGCTGAAGAAGACCTTCGTCGACTTCCTGCACAACCTGCCGTTCTATGGGCTGGCGGTGATGTGCGTGGACGACCCGGTGGTCCGCGAAATCCTCCCGCAGGTGGCGCGCCCGACCGTCACCTACGGCCTGAGCGAGGACGCCGACGTCCGCGCCATCAACATCCGCCAGGAAGGCATGCGCACCTGGTTCACCGTGCTGCGCCCGGAGCGCGAGCCGCTGGACGTCTCGGTGAACATGCCCGGCCTGCACAACGTGCTGAACTCCCTGGCGACCATCGTCATCGCCACCGACGAAGGCATCTCCGACGAAGCCATCGTCCAGGGCCTGTCCGGCTTCCAGGGCGTGGGCCGGCGCTTCCAGGTCTACGGCGAACTGCAGGTCGACGGCGGCAGCGTGATGCTGGTCGACGACTACGGCCACCACCCGCGCGAAGTCGCGGCGGTGATCAAGGCCGTGCGCGGCGGCTGGCCGGAACGGCGCCTGGTGATGGTCTACCAGCCGCACCGCTACACCCGCACCCGCGACCTCTACGAAGACTTCGTGCAGGTGCTCGGCGAAGCCAACGTGCTGCTGCTGATGGAGGTCTACCCGGCCGGCGAGGAGCCGATCCCCGGCGCCGACAGCCGCCAGCTGTGCCACAGCATCCGCCAGCGCGGCCAGCTCGACCCGATCTACCTGGAGCGTGACGGCGACCTCGCCGCGCTGCTCAAGCCGCTGCTGCGCGCCGGCGACATCCTGCTCTGCCAGGGCGCCGGCGACATCGGCGGCCTGGCCCCGGCGCTGATCAAGAACCCGATGTTCGGCGGCGACGCCCCGAGGAAGGCGTGATGAACGACGCACTCAAATCCACCCTCGAGCCCCGCGCCTTCGGCCGCGTCGCCGTGCTCTACGGCGGCAGGAGCGCCGAGCGCGAGGTGTCGCTGAAGTCCGGCGGCATGGTCCTCAAGGCCCTGCAGGACGCCGGGGTGGACGCCTTCGGCATCGACGTGGGCGACGACCTGCTGCAGCGCCTGCTGAGCGAGAAGATCGACCGCGCCTTCATCATCCTCCACGGCCGTGGCGGCGAGGACGGCAGCATGCAGGGCCTGCTGGAAGTCGCCGGCATCCCCTACACCGGCAGCGGCGTGCTGGCTTCGGCCCTGGCCATGGACAAGCTGCGCACCAAGCGCGTGTGGCTGAGCCTGGGCCTGCCGACGCCGGCCTATGCCGTGCTGGCCAGCGAGGACGACTGCCGCCGTACCGCGGCGGAACTGGGCTTCCCGCTGATCGTCAAACCGGCCCATGAAGGCTCCAGCATCGGCATGGCCAAGGTCGACGGCGTGGACGCGCTGATCGCCGCCTGGCGCAGCGCCGCCGAATACGACTCGCAAGTGCTGGTCGAGCAGTGGATCAGCGGCCCCGAGTTCACCGTGGCCACCCTGCGCGGCCAGGTGCTGCCGGCCATCGGCCTGGGCACTCCGCACAGCTTCTACGACTACGACGCCAAGTACCTGGCCAGCGACACCCAGTACCGCATCCCCTGCGGCCTGAGCCCCGAGAAGGAGCGCGAGCTGCAGGACCTGTGCGCCCGCGCCTGCGAGGCCCTCGGCATCCAGGGCTGGGGGCGGACCGACGTGATGCAGGACGCCGAGGGGCGTTTCTGGCTGCTCGAAGTCAACACCGCACCGGGCATGACCGACCACAGCCTGGTGCCCATGGCCGCGCGCGCGGCCGGCCTGGATTTCCAGCAACTGGTGCTGGCGATCCTCGCCGACAGCGTCGAGGCAAGGGGGTAAGACCATGAACGGCGCGATGCTCCGCCACTCGCAACCCGGTATCGGCCGCGTGCCCGCACGCAAGCCGGTGCCGCGCGGCGCCAGCCGCCTGGTGGCGAAGGAGCCGATCAGCGCTCGCCTGCCCAGGCCCAGCTTCGGCTTCCTGCGCATGCTGATGTGGCCGGTGCTGCTGGCCGTGCTGGGCTTCGGCGCCTACCAGGGCGCGCAGTACGTGCTGCCCTACGCCGACCGCCCGATCGCCAAGATCAGCGTCGAAGGCGACCTCAGCTACATCAGCCAGCAGGCGGTGCAGCAGCGCATCGCACCGTTCGTCTCGGCCAGCTTCTTCAGCATCGACCTGGCCGGCATGCGCCAGGAACTGGAGCAGATGCCCTGGATCGCCCACGCCGAAGTCCGCCGCGTCTGGCCGGACCAGGTGGTGATCCACCTGGAGGAACAGCTGCCGGTGGCCCGCTGGGGCGACGAAGCGCTGCTGAACAACCAGGGCCAGGCCTTCGCGCCCCACGAGGTGTCGCACTACGAACACCTGCCGCGCCTGTCCGGCCCGCAGTTCGCCCAGCAGAAGGTGATGCAGCAGTACCAGATCCTCAGCCAGTTGCTGCGGCCACTGGGCTTCACCATCGCCAGCCTGGAGATGAGCTCGCGCGGCGCCTGGACCCTGGATACCGCCCAGGGCGTGCAGATCGTCCTGGGCCGCGACCACACGGTCGAACAGATCCGCCGTTTCGTGACCATCTACGAAAAGGCCCTGAAAGAACAGATATCGAAGATTGCGCGCATCGACATGCGCTACCCCAACGGCCTGGCCGTGGCGTGGCGCGACCCGCTGCCGCAGACGGACGTGGCCCAGGCCGCGCCCGCGCAGTGATTTGAGGAGACAGCAATAAACATGGCAAGCGTGCAGAGCGGCAAGATGGTCGTCGGCCTGGACATCGGCACCTCCAAGGTGGTGGCGCTGGTGGGCGAGGTCGCGGCCGACGGCAAGCTGGAGATCGTCGGGATCGGCACCCATCCGTCGCGCGGCCTGAAGAAGGGCGTGGTGGTGAACATCGAGTCCACCGTGCAGTCCATCCAGCGCGCCATCGACGAGGCGCAGCAGATGGCCGGCTGCCGGATCCACTCGGCCTTCGTCGGCATCGCCGGCAACCACATCCGCAGCCTGAATTCCCACGGCATCGTGGCGATCCGCGACCGCGAGGTGAGCCCGGCCGACATCGACCGCGTGCTCGACGCCGCCCAGGCCGTGGCGATCCCGGCCGACCAGCGGGTGCTGCACACCCTGGCGCAGGACTACGTGATCGACAACCAGGAAGGCGTGCGCGAGCCGCTGGGCATGTCCGGCGTGCGCCTGGAAGCCAAGGTGCACGTGGTGACCTGCGCGGTGAACGCCGCGCAGAACATCGAGAAGTGCGTGCGCCGCTGCGGCCTGGAAGTCGACGACATCATCCTCGAGCAACTGGCTTCGGCCTACTCGGTGATCACCGAGGACGAGAAGGAACTGGGCGTGTGCCTGGTGGACATCGGCGGCGGCACCACCGACATCGCCATCTTCACCGAGGGCGCCATCCGCCATACGGCGGTGATCCCGATCGCCGGCGACCAGGTCACCAACGACATCGCCATGGCCCTGCGCACGCCCACGCAGTACGCCGAGGAAATCAAGATCCGCTACGCCTGCGCACTGGCCAAGCTGGCCGGCGCGGGCGAAACCATCAAGGTGCCCAGCGTCGGCGACCGGCCGCCGCGGGAGCTGTCGCGCCAGGCCCTGGCCGAGGTCGTGGAGCCGCGTTACGACGAGCTCTTCACCCTGGTCCAGGCCGAGCTGCGCCGCAGCGGCTACGAGGACCTGATCCCGGCCGGGATCGTCCTGACCGGCGGCACCGCCAAGATGGAAGGCGCCGTGGAGCTGGCCGAAGAGATCTTCCACATGCCGGTGCGCCTGGGCGTGCCGCATGGCGTCAAGGGGCTGACCGACGTCGTGCGCAATCCTATCTATTCCACTGGCGTGGGCCTGCTCATGTATGGCCTGCAGAAGCAATCCGACGGCATCTCCATGTCCGGCGGCAGCTTCAGCGATGAACCCAAGACACCTGTTCTGGAACGGCTCAAACGCTGGGTCCAGGGCAATTTCTGATTTACCGGCGCGGTAAAACGTAGGCGACACAACTAGAAAGGAAGGAGAGGGGAAAATGTTTGAACTCGTCGATAACGTCCCACAAACGGCAGTAATCAAAGTCATCGGTGTCGGTGGCGGCGGCGGCAACGCCGTGAACCACATGGCCAAGAACAACGTCGACGGCGTGGAGTTCATCTGCGCCAACACCGACGCTCAGGCGCTGAAGAACATCGCGGCGCGCACCGTGCTGCAGCTCGGCCCGGGCGTGACCAAGGGCCTGGGCGCCGGCGCCAACCCTGAAGTCGGCCGCCAGGCCGCGATCGAGGATCGCGAGCGCATCGCCGAGGTGCTGGAAGGCGCCGACATGGTCTTCATCACCACCGGCATGGGTGGCGGCACCGGTACCGGTGCGGCGCCGATCATCGCCGAAGTGGCCAAGGAAATGGGCATCCTGACCGTTGCAGTGGTCACCCGTCCGTTCCCGTTCGAAGGCCGCAAGCGCATGCAGATCGCCGACGAGGGCATCCGCTCCCTGGCGGAAAGCGTCGACTCGCTGATCACCATCCCCAACGAGAAGCTGCTGACCATCCTCGGCAAGGACGCCAGCCTGCTGGCAGCCTTCGCCAAGGCGGACGACGTGCTGGCCGGCGCCGTGCGCGGCATCTCCGACATCATCAAGCGTCCGGGCATGATCAACGTCGACTTCGCCGACGTGAAGACCGTGATGAGCGAGATGGGCATGGCCATGATGGGTACCGGCGCCGCCAGCGGCCCGAACCGCGCCCGCGAGGCCACCGAGGCGGCGATCCGCAACCCGCTGCTGGAAGACGTCAACCTGCAGGGCGCGCGCGGCATCCTGGTGAACATCACCGCCGGTCCCGACCTGTCCCTGGGCGAGTACTCCGACGTGGGCAACATCATCGAGCAGTTCGCCTCCGAGCACGCCACCGTCAAGGTGGGCACCGTGATCGATCCGGACATGCGCGACGAACTGCACGTCACCGTGGTCGCCACCGGCCTGGGCGCACGCCTGGAAAAACCGGTCAAGGTGGTCGACAACACCGTGCAGACCCAGGCGGTCAGCAGCCAGGCTCCGGTACAGCGCGAGCAGCAATCGGTGAACTACCGCGACCTGGACCGCCCGACCGTGATGCGCAACCAGGCGCACGGCAGCGCGGCCACCGCGGCCAAGCTCAACCCGCAGGACGACCTGGACTACCTGGACATCCCGGCATTCCTGCGTCGCCAGGCCGATTGAGGCAATTTATCAGGAGTATGAATGTGATTGGTGTTCAGCAAAGGGCGGTTCTGCTATCATCGCCGCCCATTGTTGACAACAGTTCGCAACTTGCGCGAAAGCGGCCAAAGCCATGATCAGACAACGCACCTTGAAGAACATCATCCGGGCCACCGGCGTCGGTCTGCACTCGGGGGAGAAGGTCTACCTCACCCTGAAGCCGGCTCCGGTGGACAGCGGTATCGTGTTCGTCCGTACCGACCTCGACCCGGTGGTGGAAATTCCGGCTCGGGCCTCGAACGTCGGCGAGACCACCATGTCGACCACCCTGGTCAAGGGTGACGTCAAAGTGGATACGGTGGAGCATCTGCTCTCGGCCATGGCTGGCCTGGGCATCGACAACGCCTATGTCGAGCTGTCCGCCTCGGAAGTGCCGATCATGGACGGCAGCGCGGGGCCCTTCGTATTCCTGATCCAATCCGCCGGCCTGCAGGAGCAGGAGGCGGCCAAGAAGTTCATCCGCATCAAGCGTGAAGTGACCGTGGAAGAGGGCGACAAGCGCGCCACTTTCGTTCCCTTCGACGGCTTCAAGGTGAGCTTCGAGATCGATTTCGATCACCCGGTCTTCCGTGGTCGCACCCAGAAGGCGACGGTGGACTTCTCCAGCACTTCCTTCGTCAAGGAAGTCAGCCGTGCGCGGACCTTCGGGTTCATGCGTGACATCGAGTACCTGCGTTCGCAGAACCTGGCGCTCGGTGGCAGCGTGGAGAACGCCATCGTGGTCGACGAGTATCGCGTGCTCAACGAAGACGGCCTTCGTTACGAGGACGAGTTCGTCAAGCACAAGATCCTGGACGCCATCGGTGACCTGTACCTGCTTGGTAACAGCCTTATCGGCGAGTTCCGCGGCTTCAAGTCCGGCCATGCCCTGAACAACCGCCTGCTCCGCGCACTCATCGCGGACAAGGAGGCCTGGGAAGTGGTCACCTTCGAAGACGCGAGCACCGCGCCGATTTCCTACATGCGGCCCGCTGCGGCCGTTTGAGGAAACCTCCTCCTTTCAAGCTGTACATATTGAAGGCCACCCCCGGGTGGCCTTTTTTTATGCGCGCGAAATGGCGCGGGCAGGAGGCTTGGAGTTTGGAGGGGGAAAGTTCTCACGAGTTCATCGGCAAGCGCCGACGAGGGGCGTTATGAGACCGGCGGTAGGCGAGGGGTTCAGTCTTCGCGCGGGCGGCTGCGGCTGGCCAGGCGTTCCAGGGCCGCGCGCAGGCGCGGGTTGGCGATGCCTTCGGCGGCCTCCTGCAGGGCCTCGGCGGCGGCGGGGGAGAGCTGGTGGGTGTGCACCGGCGCCTGGCGCTCGACCTGGGGCTGGACCTTGAACAGGATGTGCTGCAGCCCGGCGAACTCGTCGAACATCTGCAACTGGCGCAGCAGGCGCTTCTGCTGGTAGCGCAGGCGCGTGGCCCAGTGCGCGTCGGTGAGCACCAGCAGCAGGTTGCCGCCGCGCCAGGAGGCGACCCGGCAATGCGGGCGCGCGGCCGGCTGCAGCTGGCTGTCGAGCAGCTGTTGCAACTGGGCGAGGCGCTGGGCCTCGTTGAACAGCGACTGCAGCGGCTTGGCTTCGCGCAGCAGCTTGGTGGTGGCCTGTGCGGGCAGCGGGCGGAACGCCATGGTGAAAATTCCGGGGTTGTTGAGCGCCGATGGTATCAGAATGCGGTCGTCGCAGGCCGTCGCGCCGACGCCCGCCGGCGCCGAGCCTTGAACTTTGCCGGCGCGACACAATATAAAGCAGGCGGACTGCCAGTCCTCCCCCGAGTTCCTGCCGGGCAATGTGCGCGCATGGAAAGTCCCCGGCATGACCTGGGCACTTCTTTCGTTCACGTTTCCGAGTAGAATGCCCCCTTTGCCGTCGATGCAAGCCGCGGCCAGCCAGTCGGGCAGCCCTCCATTCCCCAAGTTCGGATGACCCAGTCGATATGTTTGCGCCTTTGTTGAAAAAACTCTTTGGAAGCAAGAACGAGCGTGAAGTGAAGCGCATGGCCAAGCAGGTCCAGGCCATCAATGCGCTCGAACCACAGATGGTGGCGCTTTCCGATGAGCAACTGAAGGCCAAGACCGAGGAATTCAAGCAGCGCCTGGCCAAGGGCGAGACCCTCGACCAGATCCTCCCGGAAGCCTTCGCCGTGTGCCGCGAGGCGGGCAAGCGGGTGATGGGCATGCGTCACTTCGACGTCCAGCTGATCGGCGGCATGACCTTGCACGAGGGCAAGATCGCCGAGATGCGCACCGGCGAGGGCAAGACCCTGGTGGGCACCCTGGCGGTGTACCTGAACGCGCTGTCCGGCAAGGGCGTGCACGTGGTCACCGTGAACGACTACCTGGCCCGCCGCGACGCCAACTGGATGCGTCCGCTGTACGAGTTCCTCGGCCTCTCGGTGGGCATCGTCACGCCCTTCCAGCCGCCGGAAGAGAAGCGCGCGGCCTACGCCTCGGACATCACCTACGGCACCAACAACGAATTCGGCTTCGACTACCTGCGCGACAACATGGCCTTCAGCCTGCAGGACAAGTTCCAGCGCGAGCTGAACTTCGCCGTGGTCGACGAAGTGGACTCCATCCTCATCGACGAGGCGCGGACCCCGCTGATCATCTCCGGCCAGGCCGAAGACAGCTCCGAGCTGTACATCAAGATCAACAAGCTGATCCCGCGCCTGAAGCGCCACATCGAGGAAGTCGAGGGCCAGGTGACCCAGCAGGGCCACTACAGCATCGACGAGAAGACCCGCCAGGTCGAACTCAACGAGCAGGGCCACGCCTACGTCGAGGAACTGCTGAGCCAGGCCGGCCTGCTCGGCGAGGGCGAGAGCCTCTACTCGGCGCACAACCTCAGCCTGCTGACCCACGTCTACGCCGCGCTGCGCGCCCACACGCTGTTCCACCGCAACGTCGAGTACATCGTCCAGGGTGACCAGGTCCTGCTGATCGACGAGCACACCGGCCGCACCATGCCCGGCCGCCGCCTCTCCGAGGGCCTGCACCAGGCCATCGAGGCCAAGGAAAACCTGCCGATCCAGGCCGAGAGCCAGACCCTGGCCTCCACCACCTTCCAGAACTACTTCCGCCTCTACACCAAGCTGTCCGGCATGACCGGCACCGCCGACACCGAGGCCTTCGAGTTCCGCCAGATCTACGGCCTGGACGTGGTGGTGATCCCGACCCACCGGCCGGTCGCCCGTAAGGACTTCAACGACCTGGTCTACCTGACCCAGGAAGAGAAGTACGCCGCGATCATCACCGACATCCAGCAGAGCCAGGCCCTGGGCCGGCCGATCCTGGTCGGTACCGCTTCCATCGAAACCTCCGAATACGTGTCCAAGCTGCTGGAGCAGGCCGGCATCGAGCACAAGGTGCTCAACGCCAAGTACCACGAGAAGGAAGCCGAGATCATCGCGCAGGCCGGCGCGCCGGGCTCGGTGACCATCGCCACCAACATGGCCGGCCGTGGTACCGACATCCTCCTGGGCGGCAACTGGGAAGCCGAGATCGCCAGCCTGGAGAACCCCAGCGACGAGCAGATCGCCCAGATCAAGGCCGAGTGGCAGAAGCGCCACCAGCAGGTGATCGAGGCCGGCGGCCTGCATGTGATCGCCTCCGAGCGCCACGAGTCCCGCCGTATCGACAACCAGCTGCGGGGCCGTTCCGGCCGCCAGGGCGACCCGGGTTCCAGCCGCTTCTACCTGTCGCTGGAAGACAACCTGATGCGCATCTTCGCCTCCGACCGGGTGAAGAACTTCATGAAGGCCCTGGGCATGCAGCCGGGCGAGGCCATCGAGCACCGCATGGTCAGCAACGCCATCGAGAAGGCGCAGCGCAAGGTCGAAGGCCGCAACTTCGACATCCGCAAGCAACTGCTCGAATTCGACGACGTGGCCAACGAGCAGCGCAAGGTGATCTACCACATGCGCAACAGCCTGCTGGCCGCGGAGAACATCGGCGACACCATCGCCGAGTTCCGCGAGGAAGTGCTGAACAACACCATCAGCCAGCACATCCCGCCGCAGTCGCTGCCCGAGCAGTGGGACATCGCCGGCCTGGAAGCCGCGCTGTACAGCGACTTCGGCCTGAAGCTGCCGGTCCAGCAGTGGCTGGACGACGACGAGAAGCTCTACGAGGAGACCCTGCGCGAGAAGATCCTCGCCGAGCTGGTCGCCGCCTACAACGAGAAGGAAGACCTGGCCGGCGCCGAGGCCCTGCGCACCTTCGAGAAGCAGATGCTGCTGCGCGTGCTGGACGACCTGTGGAAGGACCACCTGTCCACCATGGACCACCTGCGCCACGGCATCCACCTGCGCGGCTACGCGCAGAAGAACCCGAAGCAGGAGTACAAGCGCGAGTCCTTCAACCTGTTCCAGGAACTGCTGGACTCGATCAAGCGCGACACCATCCGCGTGCTGTCCTTCGTCCAGGTCCGCCGCGAGGACCCGGCCGAGGAAGAGGCGCGCCTGCGCCGCGAAGCCGAGGAAATGGCCAAGCGCATGCAGTTCCAGCATGCCGAGGCGCCGTCCATCGACCAGGCCCCCGATGCCGAGGAAGGCGAAGAGGGCGAGCAGGGCCCGGGCCAGGTCGTGCCGCTGGAGCCGGTGCGCGCCGAGCCGAAGATCGGCCGCAACGAGCTGTGCCCCTGCGGCTCCGGCAAGAAGTACAAGCATTGCCACGGCCAGGTGAACTGATCCGCCTGCCGTCGTAACCCCCGACGCCGCGACCGGCCCTGCCGCTCGCGGCGTTTTTCACATTCGATCCACCCTTTTTCCTGAGGAGCACATCCATGGCTGTCGGTCTCGGCCCCATCTCCACCCTGCACCCGGTCCCCGGCTTCGAACTCGGCATCGCTTCCGCCGGCATCAAGCGCCCCGGTCGCAAGGACGTCGTGGTGATGCGATGCGCCGAAGGCTCCAGCGTGGCGGGTGTGTTCACCACCAACGCCTTCTGCGCCGCGCCCGTGCTGCTGTGCAAGCAGCGCTTCCTCGGGCCGGTGCGCTACCTGGTAACCAACACCGGCAACGCCAACGCCGGCACCGGCGAGCCGGGCCTGGCCAACGCCTCGGCGGTGTGCGCCAAGCTGGCCGAACTGGCCGGCGTGGACGAAAGCCAGGTGCTGCCGTTCTCCACCGGGGTGATCGGCGAGCCGCTGCCGGTGGCCAAGATCGAAGCCGCGCTGCCGGCCGCCCTGGCCGCCCTGGGCCCGGACAACTGGGCCGAGGCCGCCGCCGGCATCATGACCACCGACACCCTGCCCAAGGGCGCCAGCCGCCAGTTCGTGCACGACAGCGTCACCGTCACCGTCACCGGCATCAGCAAGGGCGCCGGCATGATCAAGCCGAACATGGCCACCATGCTCGGCTACATCGCCACCGACGCCAAGGTCGCCCAGGGCGTGCTGCAGGACCTGCTGCGCGACGCGGCGAACAAGTCGTTCAACCGCATCACCATCGACGGCGACACCTCCACCAACGACAGCTGCATTCTGGTCGCCACCGGCCAGGCCGCGCTGCCGGAGATCACCCAGGCCAGCGGCGCGCTGTTCAGCGCCCTGAAGCAGGCGGTGATCGAGGTGTCCATGGAACTGGCCCAGGCCATCGTCCGCGACGGCGAGGGCGCTACCAAGTTCGTCACCGTGCAGGTCAACGGCGGCGGCACCCACCAGGAGTGCCTGGACGTCGGCTACGCCGTGGCCCACTCGCCGCTGATCAAGACCGCGCTGTTCGCCTCCGACCCTAACTGGGGCCGCATCCTGGCCGCGGTCGGCTACGCCGGCGTGCCGAACCTGGACGTCAGCAGGATCGACGTCTTCCTCGACGAAGTCTGCATCGCCAGCCGCGGCTGCCGCGCCGCCAGCTACACCGAGGACCAGGGCGCGCGGGTGATGGCCCAGGAAGAGATCACCATCCGCATCGAGCTGGGCCGCGGCGACTGCAGCGAGACCATCTGGACCACCGACCTGTCCCATGAGTACGTGAAGATCAACGCGGAATACAGGACTTGATGGGAGCGGGAAGCTGGAAGCTGGAAGCTTGAAGCCGGAAGTGAAAGGCGCCACGCTCTCTAGCTTCTAGCTTCTAGCTTCTAGCTTCTAGCTTCTAGCTTCTAGCTTCTAGCTTCTAGCTTCTAGCTTCTAGCTTCTAGCTTCGTAGCGGAGAAACGAGCGATGAAACTGGTCATTGGCAGCAAGAACCTGTCGTCCTGGTCGTTGCGCGGCTGGCTGGCCATGCAACTGACCGGTGCGGAATTCGAAGAAGTGCTGATCCCGCTGGGCGGCGTCGACACTGCGCGGCGCATCCGCGAGCACTCGCCCACCGGCAAGGTGCCGGTGCTCAAGTGCGAGGACGGGGTGATCTGGGATTCCCTGGCGATCGCCGAATACCTGGCCGAACGCTTCCCCGAGGCGCACCTGTGGCCGCGCGGCGAGGCGGCCCGGGCGCTGGCGCGGTCGATCTGCGCGGAGATGCACAGCGGCTTCCTCGCCCTGCGCTCGCACATGCCCATGGACCTGCAGCGGCACAAGCCGCTGGCCAAGGTGCCGCCCGAAGTGCAAACCGACATCGCCCGCGTCATCGAGCTGTGGACCCTGTGCCGCCAGGGCTTCGGCCAGGACGGGCCGTTCCTGTTCGGCCACGCCAGCATCGCCGACGCCTTCTACGCGCCGGTGGCCACGCGCCTGCGCAGCTACGCCGTGGAGCTGCCGCCGCTGGCCAAGGCCTACGTGGACACCATCTACCAGTGGGCGGCCTTCCAGCCCTGGCTGCAGGCCGCGCTGGCCGAGCGCCCCTGAGCGCCGGCAACCGACGAGGAGTAATGCTGTGAAACGAGTACATGTCGCCGCCGCCGTGATCCGTGGCGTCGATGGCCGCGTGCTGATCGCCCGGCGCCCGGACGACAAGCACCAGGGCGGCCTGTGGGAGTTCCCCGGCGGCAAGGTGGAGGAGGGCGAGCCGGTGCAGGCCGCGCTGGCCCGCGAGCTGGAAGAAGAGCTGGGCATCCGCGTCGAGCGCGCCCGGCCGCTGATCCGCGTGGCCCACGACTACCCGGACAAGCAGGTGCTGCTGGACGTCTGGGAAGTCTCGGCGTTCTCCGGCGAACCCCATGGCGCCGAGGGCCAGCCGCTGGCCTGGGTGGCCCCGCGGGAGCTGCCCGACTACGACTTCCCCGCCGCCAACCGGCCCATCGTGCAGGCCGCGCGGCTGCCCGAACGCTACCTGATCACCCCCGACGGCCTGGAGCCGCAGGAAGTCCTGCAGGGCATCCGCGCCGCCGTGGCGGGCGGTATCCGCCTGATCCAACTGCGCGCGCCGAACATGTACAGCCCGGAGTACCGTGACATGGCGGTGGACGCCGTCGGGCTGTGCGCCGGCAAGGCGCAACTGATGCTCAAGGGCCCATTGGAATGGCTGGGCGACTTCCCCGCCGCCGGCTGGCACCTGACCGCCGAGCAACTGCGCAAGTACGCCCCCAACGGTCGCCCGTTCCCCCAGGAGCGCCTGCTGGCGGCGTCCTGCCACGGCGCCGAGGAACTGGCGCTGGCCAGCGCCATGGGCGTGGACTTCGTCACCCTGTCGCCGGTGCAGCCGACCGAGAGCCATCCGGGCGAACCGGCAATGGGTTGGGACGTGGCGCAGCAACTGGTGGAAGGCTTCAACCAGCCGGTATTCCTGCTCGGCGGCCTGGGCCCGCAGGACCTGGAACGCGCCTGGCAGATAGGCGCCCAGGGCGTGGCGGGCATCCGCGCGCTCTGGCCGAAGGCCGGGGCGTAGGCCGTCGTAGGTGCCGCTTTCTTTCCGGCTGCACCGGGGTGCTCTTCGTAGGATGGCTTGAGCGAAGCGATACCCATCACCATGGCCGATGGGTATCGCTTCGCTCAACGCCATCCTACGGGGCTTCAGGGAGACACGTTCGTAGGAGCGGACCTTGTCCGCGATAGCCGGACGTATCGGCGCGGATCGCGGATGAGATCCGCTCCTACAATCGCTCCCACGTCATTCCCATTGTAGGAGCGCGCCCTGCGCGCGAATCGCGGGCAGGGCCCGCTCCTACAGTTTCGACGTGAGGCATGGCGTTTCCCCGTAGGAGCGGACTCTGTCCGCGATAGCCGGACGTATCGGCGCGGATCGCGGATGAGATCCTACGCTGCCCCACCCATGCCATTCCCACTGTAGGAGCGCGCCCTGCGCGCGAATCGCGGGCAGGGCCCGCTACAGTTTCGCCGTGAGGCATGGCGTTTCCCCGTAGGAGCGGACCTTGTCCGCGATAGCCGGACGTATCGGCGCGGATCGCGGATGAGATCCGCTACGCTGCCCCACTCATGCCATTCCCATTGTAGGAGCGCGCCCTGCGCGCGAATCGCGGGCAGGGCCCGCTCCTACAGTTTTGCCGTGAGGCATGGCGTTTCCCCGTAGGAGCGGACCTTGTCCGCGATTAGCCGGAACCTCCGGCGCGATTCGCGGATGAGATCCGCTACGCTGCCCCACCCATGCCATTCCCATTGTAGGAGCGCGCCCTGCGCGCGAATCGCGGGCAGGGCCCGCTCCTACAGTTTTTTGCCGTGGGGCATGGCGTATCCCCGTAAGCGGACCTTGTCCGCGATAGCCGGACGTATCGGCGCGGATCGCGGATGAGATCCGCTCCTACGCTGCTCCACCCATGCCATTCCCATTGTAGGAGCGCGCCCTGCGCGCGATTTCGCGGGCAGGGCCCGCTCCTACAGTTTCGCCGTGAGGCATGGCGTTTCCCCGTAGGAGCGGACCTTGTCCGCGATAGCCGGACGTATCGGCGCGATTCGCGGATGAGATCCTACAACCGCCCCCACGCCATTCCCATTGTAGGAGCGCGCCCTGCGCGCGAATCGCGGGCAGGGCCAGCTCCTACAGTTTGTTTCAGGCGGGCTTTTCCGCCGCCTTCCACAGCACCTCGGCGACGCCCTGGCGCTTGGCGGCTATGCGGGCTGCCACGAACAGCAGGTCCGACAGCCGGTTCAGGTAGCGCAGCCCGGCGCCTTCCAGGGGCTCCTCGGCGTTGAGCTGCTGGCAGCGGCGCTCGGCCTTGCGCGCCAGGGCGCGGCATACGTGGATCTGCGCCACCAGCCGGGAGCCGCCGGGGAGGATGAAGTCCTTCAGCGGTTCCAGCTCCTCGTTCCAGGCGTCGATGGCCTGTTCCAGGCGCGCCACCTCGTAGTCGCCCAGGGCGCGGTATTCCGGCATTGCCAGTTCGCCGCCGAGGTCGAACAGGCGGTGCTGCACCGGCGCCAGCACCGTCAGCAACTGGTCCAGCGCGGCGCTGCGGGCTTCCTGCAGGTCGGCCAGCAGCAGCCCCAGCTGGCTGTTCAGCTCGTCCACGCAGCCGATGGCTTCGATCCGCGGGTGGTGTTTCGGCACCCGGCTGCCGTCGGCCAGGCCGGTCTCGCCGGCGTCGCCCGTGCGGGTGTAGATCTTCGACAGGCGATAGCCCATGCCTCAGAGCTCCTTGTTCTGCGGGGGCGGCAGCGCCACCGGCGCCACGGGCTCGTCGCCCAGCGGCAGGCGCAGGGTGAAGCAGGTACCCTGGCCGAGTTCCGATTGCACTTCCATCTGCCCCTTGTGGTTGTTGGTGATGATGAAATACGACACCGACAGGCCCAGGCCGGTGCCCTGGCCCACTTCCTTGGTGGTGAAGAAGGGCTCGAAGATGCGCTTGCGCACCGTTTCCGGCATGCCGCAGCCGTTGTCTTCCACCTGCACTTCCGCCCACGGCGGGTTGAGCCGCGTGCGCAGGACGATGCGGCCATGTTCGCCTTCCTCCTCGTCGTCGCGCAGGTGGATGGCCTGGGCGGCGTTCTTCAGCAGGTTGAGCAGCACCTGCTCGAACTCGTTGGCGATCACCGGCACCGGGCCCAGGCGCGGGTCGAACTCGTGGACGATCTCCAGCGACTTGAAGTCGAAGCCGCCGGCCAGGTCGAAGTCGTTGCCGGCGATCTCCACCGCCTGCTCGATCAGCGAGGGCAGTTCGCAGGGCGCCATCTGCCGGTGGCTGCGGCGGCTGAAGGCGAGCATGTGGGTGACGATCTTGGCGGCGCGCGAGCCGGCGTACTGGATGCCGTCCATCAGCTTGGGAATCTCCCGCGCCTCCAGGTAGTGGTTGAGGTCGTCCAGGGCGACGCCCACCTCGGCCGCCACTTCCAGGTTCTTCGGCAGTTCCGGCGACAGCCGCCGGCGAATGTTCTGCACGTTGTGCAGGATGGCCCCCAGCGGGTTGTTGATCTCGTGGGCCATGCCGGCGGCCAGGCCGCCCACCGAGAGCATCTTCTCCGACTGCACCATCAGTTCTTCCATGCCCAGGCGCTCGGTGATGTCGTCGATGCGGATCACCGCGCCGCGGCCGGTGCCGCCCATCAGCGGGTAGAAGGTCAGGGCGTAGTGCCGTGGCGAGTCGATCAATGCCCAGGTGACGCGCTCCACGCGTTCCACCTTGTGCTGCTCGGCGGCGCGGGTCAGTTGCAGCAGGAAGGGCTTGAGCGAGGGGAAGGCGAGGAACACCGGCTGGTTCACCGCGTCGTCCAGGCTGGTGCCGGAAAGCCGGCTGGCCTCCTGGTTCCACTGGGTGACGTAGAGCTGCTCGTCCACCGCGATCAGCGCCGAGGGCATGGAGTCGATGATGCTGTTGAGGTAGTGCTGGAAGCCGGTGAGCTTCTTCTCGATCTTGCTGCGCACCTGCACTTCCAGCTCCAGCTTGCGGTTGGAGCGGCGGGTTTCCTCGGCCAGGTCCTGGGCCTGGGCCATGGCGTCCTGGGCGTCGTCGCGGGCGCGCTTGAGCTGCTGCTCGCGAGCCTCGATACGGGTGAGCATGGTGTTGAAGGCGTCGGACAGGCGGCCGATCTCGTCGGCATTGCCGCGTTCGGCGCGCAGCGAGTAGTTCTCCTCGCGGGTGACCTGGCGCGACAGCTCTTCCAGGCTGCGGATCGGCCGGGTGATCAGGCGGCGGATCTGCCGGGCGATGAGCATCCACAGCAGCACGCTCACGGCCAGGATCGCCAGGCTGGCGGTCAGCGTGCCGGTGTAGAAGGCGCCGGGCAGCTCGCTGCTGGCCACCAGCAGCAGGTAGCCGTTGCGCCCGCCGGGCTGCGGCAGTTCGAACAGGGCGTTGAGGCGGTATTCGTGGGCGCGCCAGCGCTCCAGGTCCTCCAGGTGCCTGGGCAGCGAGCCTTCCCGGGGCGACTGGGCGATGCGCGTGCCGTTGGCGTCGTAGAGCGCGGCGGCGCGCAGCGGCTGGTAGTCGTCGAGCTGGTGCAGCAGGGTGTCGGCCTGCTCCGGGGAACTCAGCGCCGGGTAGCTGAGCGCCGGGTTGGCGATCAGCCGGCCGATGGTCTGCAGGGCCTGGGGCGCCACGCTGTCCTGGGAGATCCAGTAGGCCGCGCTGATGAACGCCAGGTTGGCCGCCAGCAAAACAGTGGCCAGCAGCACCAGCAGGGCGGCGAGAATCTTCTGGCCGACCGGCAGGTTTTCCAGGCGCTGGCGCAGGTTGATGAAGGACAGCATAGGGGCTCGGCGATCGAAAGCGTGGCGGGCAGGTTAGCCCGCCGCTCAGGCCTCGGGCAATCCGCGTTGGCGCAGCGCGTCGCGCAGGCGCCGGTGCAGGGCGTTCAGCCCGGGCAGCGCCAGGTGGCGGCGCTGGCCCTCGGCGCAGGCATGGCCGAGCAGGTAGGCGATTTCGGTGCGCCGACCGTTGGCCACGTCCTGGTACATGGAGGAATAGTTGGCCGCGGTGGCGGCGATCACCCGTTCCACTTCGCCCTGCAGCTCCCGCGCCGCCGTGTCGTAGCCACAGGCGTGGAGCAGTTGGCCGAGTTCGTCGCACAGGCCGGCGACTTCCTCGGCATGGCCGGCCAGTTCGCCGTTGCGGCAGTGGTGCAGCACGCTCAGCGGGTTGATCGCGCAGTTCAGCGCCAGCTTGCGCCACAGCCGTTCGAGGATGTCGCCGCTCCACTGCACGGGGATTTCGGCGCGGGCCAGCTCGTCCAGCCAGGCCGGCGCAGGGCCGCCGCGCTCGTCGCCGAGCCAGGTCTGCCCGCGGCCGGCGAAGACCACGCGGAAATCGCCGTCGCGGAATGCCCCTTCGGTGCTGGAGGCGTACAGGCAGCGCGCCCGCGGCAGGTGCGCGGCCACCGCCTGCTGGCTGCCCAGGCCGTTCTGCAGGAGGATGATCTCGGCGCCGGGCGCCAGGTGCGCGGCCACGCTGGCGGCGGCTTCCTCGGCGTCGTAGGCCTTGCTGGCCAGGAGCAGGCGCTGGATCGGCGCGTTCAGGTGCCCGGCGGTTTCCGCCGGGATCGGGTAGAGGCTCTCGCGGCCGTCCTCGCAGAGGGTGAGGCCGCCGCGGGCGCGGTAGGCCGCCAGGCGCTGACGGTCACGCAGCAGCAGCTGCACGGGCAGGCCGGCGCGGGCCAGGCGGGCGGCCCAGAGGCTGCCGAGGCTGCCGGCGCCGAGAATGGTCCAGTTCATGGTGGGCTTCGCGTGTCGATGGGCGTACAGCGAAGTCTAGCGCACCCCGGGCAGCCGGCTGGCGTTGATTCGCCCGCTGGCATAGGCGTCGGGCAGCAACTGGCGGGCCTGTTCCATCACCTCTTCGGCCTGCAGCGGCAGGGACTTGGCGTCCAGCCCCACCAGGCCGATGCCGGCCTTCAGGCTGACGAAACCGCGGCTGGTCTTGAAGGCCTTGAGGTTGAGCCCTTCGTGCAGGCGGCGGAAGCTGCTCGGCGAGCATTCCTGGAGGTCGTCGATCAGGGTGATGAGGCCGAAGTGCTGTTCGTCGATGCGTGTCAGCACGTCCAGCGGCCGCACCAGTTGCTGCAGGCGCCGGCCGATGCCGTGCAGCAGCTCCTGGTGGAAGCCGGGGAAATGCTGGCCGTCCTGCTCCAGCAGGACGGGAATGCCGATCAGCAGGTAGCACACCGCGCCGCCGCGGGATTCCACCTGGCGGATGCTGTCGGCGAGCTTCTGCCGCAGGTAGCGCAGGTTGCCCAGGCCGGTGGCGGCGTCCACCAGGTTGCGCTCTTCCAGGCGGTTGATGTTCTCGGTGAGCAGGCGGTTCTCCACCAGCAGGCGCTGCAGGGTGTTGCACAGGCGGTCGGCGGCCAGCACCCGCGGCACCAGTTGCTCGCTCATCGCCGTCTTGCTGACGAAGTCGTCCACGCCGCGGTCGAAGGCCTCGGCCAGGGCGTTGTCGCCCTCCTTGCCGGTGAGCAGCATGATGTAGGTGTAGTGGTCGCCGCTTTCGTCCAGCTGGCGTACCCGCGCGGTGAGCTCCAGGCCGTCCATCTCCGGCATCAGCCAGTCGGCCAGGAGCACGCTCACCGGTTCCCGTTCCAGCAGTTGCAGGGCCTCGCTGGCGCTGCTGGCGAAGCGCACGTTCTGGTAGCCGGCCTGGCTCAGCGCCCGGCCGATCATGGCGCTGGAGAATTTCGCGTCGTCGACCACCAGGATGCTCAGATGGTTGGTTGGCATGGGGCAGGGGACTCGGAGGAGGCGGGGATTCGCCGGTTCTGGGCCGGGCGCGTGCTTGTGGCTCAGTTATAATGAGCGCGCATTTTTACCGTCAAGCCAGGCGCGTGCCCGAGTGTGAACCGGATCGCGCCGTCCATCTGGAGAGATGACATGCCTTCGTTCGACGTGGTGTCCGAACTGGACAAGCACGAACTGACCAACGCCCTGGACAACGCCGGCAAGGAGCTCGAGCGCCGCTTCGACCTCAAGGGCAAGTGCAGCTTCGAGCCCAAGGACAAGTCGGTTACCTTGACCGCCGAGGCCGATTTCATGCTGGAGCAGATGCTCGACATCCTGCGCAGCAACCTGATCAAGCGCAAGATCGACATCCAGTGCATGGAGCTCAAGGATGCCTACCCCTCTGGCAAGGTGGTCAAGCAGGAAGTGAACTTCCGCGAGGGCATCGACAAGGACCTGGCGAAGAAGATCGTCGGCCTGATCAAGGACCGCAAGATGAAGGTCCAGGCCGCCATCCAGGGCGAGCAGGTGCGCGTCACCGGCAAGAAGCGCGACGACCTGCAGGAAGTGATCGCCATGCTGCGCGGCGAGTCCCTGGGCATGCCGGTGCAGTTCAACAACTTCCGCGATTGAGCGGAACCTCGTTGTCCGGGCGGCGTCGCAAATAGAGCGCCGCTCGGCGAATACCGATCGCCATGGTTCGCCATGGCGTTCGTATTTCTAATAATCGAAAACCAAGGGGGCCCCATTCCATGGACATGAATTACGACCAGCTAGTACGGAGCGCAGAGGCCTGGATGCCGGTGGTGCTGACTTACCTGGGCAACGCCGTGCTGGCGCTGATCACCCTGCTGATCGGCTGGTGGCTGATCAACCTGCTGACCCGCCGGGTGGGCGGGCTGATGGCCAGCCAGCGGGTGGACAAGACTCTCCAGGGCTTCATCGGCAGCCTGGTGAACGTGGCGCTGAAGATCCTCCTGGTGGTCAGCGTGGCCTCGATGATCGGCATCCAGACCACCAGCTTCGTCGCCGCCATCGGCGCCGCCGGTCTGGCCATCGGCCTGGCCCTGCAGGGCAGCCTGTCGAACTTCGCCGGCGGCGTGCTGATCCTGCTGTTCCGTCCGTTCAAGGTCGGCGATGCCATCGAGGCGCAGGGCGTTTCCGGCACCGTGGACAGCATCCAGATCTTCCACACCGTGCTGCGCACCGGCGACAACCGCACGGTCATCATGCCCAACGGCGCGCTGTCCAACGGCATCATCACCAACGTCTCGAGCCAGGCCACGCGCCAGGTGATCTTCGACATCAAGCTGGCCTTCGACGCCGACCTGGACGCGGCCCGCGGCATCCTCCTGGAACTGGCCCAGGACCCGCGCGTGCTCAAGAACCCGGCGCCGGTGGTGGTGGTCTCGGCCCTGGGCGAGAACTCGGTGACCTTGTCGCTGCGCCTGTGGACCGCCAACGCCGACTTCGGCGCGGTGACCTTCATGCTCAACGAGCAGGTGCGCCTGTGCCTGCGCGACCGCGGCATCGACCTGGCCCTGCCGAGCCGGGTGGTGCGGGTGGTCAGGGGCTCGGAGGAAGAAGCATTCGCCGAATAAAGGCGAATCCATCCATGGAAAAGGCCGGCGATATGTCGGCCTTTTTCGTTTCTGGGCCGGCTTTGCCGGCGCAATCGCGGGCAGGGCCCGCTCCTACAGGTCGAGGGAGAGTTCTGGCGTAGGATGGGTTGAGCGAAGCGATACCCATCGCCACGACCGCATGGGTTTCGCAGGCTCAACCCATCCTACGAAGGCGCCTCGGTGCAGATTCCCCTGTAGGAGCGCGCCCTGCGCGCGAATCGCGGGCAGGGCCCGCCCAAGGCAGCTCAGCCGCTGCGCTCGGCGCTGTGCCGCGTGGCTACCGGCTCTTCCGGCTCGCTTGGCACGCCGTCGGGCATGCCCTTGTCGCGGCGCAGCCACAGCCAGCCGATCAGCAGCAGGGTGGGGATGCCGAGCACGGCGGTGACGAAGAAGAAGTGCTCGTAGCCCATGTATTCGACCATCTTGCCCGAGTAGCCGCCGATGAAGCGCGGCAGCAGCAGCATGGTGGAGCTGAGCATCGCGTATTGGGTGGCGGAGAACTTCAGGTTGGTCAGGCTCGACAGGTAGGCGACGAAGGCCGAGGCCGCCAGGCCGCCGCTGAAGTTGTCGAGCATGATGGTCAGCACGAACATGCTGACGTGGGGCTCGAATTCGCGCAGCAGGGTGAAGACGTCTTCGCTGATCACGCTCGGGTCGGTGATCGGCCCCATGTGCGCGAGCATGGCGAACAGCAGGTTGGTGCCGGCCGAGGCGGCGCCGGCGAGGAGCAGGATCGGCAGGATGCTGAAGCGGGCGATGAGCAGGCCGCCGGCCGCCGCGCCGACCAGGGTCATGATCACCCCGAACAGCTTGCTGACGGTGGCGATCACTTCCTTGGAGAAGCCCATGTCGATGTAGAACACCCCGGCCATCACCCCCATCACGGTGTCGGAGAGCCGGTAGGTGGAGATCAGCCCGAGCAGCAGCAGCGCCTGCCAGCGGTAGCGGCGGATGAACTCGGTGATGGGCGTGAGCACCGGCGCCATCAGCAGGCGGCCGGGGGCCGACAGGCAGCTCAGGGCGATCAGCAGGTAGAGGCTGGCCAGCCACCATTTGCCGGCGCCCGCGGAGTTGGTCATGGCGGTGCCGGTCACCAGCAGGATGATCAGCACTATCACCGACACCGCCTGGTGGACGAAGTCGAACTGCGGCACGCCCTTGCCGTGGGCGGCGATCAGCAGCGGCCGGCGCACCCGAGAGAGCAGCTCGCGCACCGGGCGGATCTGCTTGCGCCCGCGCGGGCTCAGGCAGAGGACGATGAACAGGGCGTAGAGCGCCGCCCGCGGCCAGGCCTGGTTGGTCAGCGCGGTGAGCATGGCCGGCACCGAGATCAGCAGCACCAGCAGCTGCAGCACCGAGAGCAGCTGGTGGTTGAAGGCGTAGGCGGAGTTGCCCACCGCCTGCGGCTGGACGTTCACCTCGGGCTCGCGGATCAGCAGACTGGTGACCAGCCCGGGGAGGATCAGCAGGGCGAACAGCGCATAGGTCAGGCCCCAGGCCGCCTGGCTGTAGTGCAGGCTGCTGGAACCCAGCCATTCGGCGAGGAACAGCGCGCCGGCGCTGGCCAGCAGCACGGCGCCGCGGTAGCCGGTCATGTAGCAGGCGGCCAGGGCGGCCTGGCGGGTGTTCTCGGCGATCTCCAGGCGGTAGGCGTCGATGGCGATGTCCTGGGTGGCCGAGGCGAAGGCCACCACCAGGGCCAGGCCGATCAGCCACGGCAGGTGGCTCTGCGGGTTGCACAAGGCCATGCCGAGCAGGCCGATGGCGATCAGCGCCTGGGAGAACACCAGCCACGAGCGGCGCCGGCCGAGCCGGCCGACGACGGGCAGGCGCCACTGGTCGAGCATCGGCGACCACACCCACTTGAACGCGTAGACCAGCCCCAGCCAACTGGCGAAGCCGATGGTTTCCCGCGCCACGCCGGCTTCCCGCAGCCACACCGAGAGGGTGGTGAAGACCAGCATCGTCGGCAGCCCGGCGGCGAAGCCGAGCAGCAACAGCGCGAGACTGGCGGGAGACTTGTAGGCAACCAGTGCCTCTCGCCAGGAGTGCTTCTTCATGAAAGGTTTCCAGCACGCAAAAAATTATCGCGAACTCTACTAGCAGAGCCCGGCGTGAAGCCAGCCATGCCGACGTATGTCCACCCGATCGTTGTGGATTCGGACTCCCTCGGCGCGCAATCGTGCCCGTTGTTCGTCGCCGCCCGGGCTGCCCAACGGCAGGCTGATGCGCCCGCCAGCGGCGATCACCCGGTGCCAGGGCAGGCGCGAGCCCTCCGGCAACTGGCTGAGCACGCGGCCCACCAGGCGCGCGGCGCGGCCCAGGCCGGCCATGCGGGCCAGCTCGCCGTAGCTCACCACGTAGCCTTCGGGCACCTGGGACAGCGCCAGGTAGATGGCTTCGCGGCGCACCTGCAGGCTTTCCAGGCCGAGGTCGGCGACATTTTCAGGGGTGGGGGCGGGCGGTTTTCTCGAAGGCATGGGGCGGCTTTCCGATGGCTGCGGGCCAGGTCGACAGCATATCGCCAGGCACCGTCGGGACAATGATGCAGGAGGTACCCTTCATCCATCCAGTTGAACTCCCTGCATGGGGCCCGGTCAGTCGTTGCTCTGGTGTCGGGTATGCGGATAATGCCCGGCTTTTTTTCCAGCCATCCGAATTGAATGCCGCTCATGCTGTCGAGAACCCTGCTGTGCCTTGCCGTCGCCGCCGCTCCCCTGACTTCCCTGGCCGATACCGTCTGGTTGAAGAACGGTGACCGGCTGACCGGCAAGATCAAGCTCTACGATGGGGGCCGCCTGGTGCTGGCCACCGACTATGCCGGCGAGGTCACCCTGACCGGCGACAAGATCGCCACCCTGCAGACCGAGCAGAACCTGCTGGTCAAGCACGACGAGGACGCCACCGGCGAGCACTCCAAGGGCCTGAAGGCCGCCGAGCCGGGCAAGGTCACCCTGGTCAACGGCGCCGAGGAGACGATACCGCTGGCCAGCATCGAGCAGATAGTGCCGCCGCGCCCGCTGCTGCAGGACTGGGTATGGAAGGGCCAGGTGGACTTCTCCGTCGACCACACCATGGCCGAGAACGACGTCGAGGACTACGACGTCGACTTCAAGACCAACGCCCGCCACGGCATGTGGCGGCACAACCTGCAGGGCGAGTACAACCGCGAGAAGAAGGACGACTCGGTCAGCGTCAACAACTATTCCGCCGAATACGCCCTGGACCGCTTCCTGGACGAGCACTGGTTCTGGCAGGGCAAGGTGGAATACAAGCGCGACTGGGTCGAGGACCTGGAGAAGAAGCGCACCGTCGGTACCGGCCCCGGCTACCAGTTCTGGG
Organism: Pseudomonas sp. PI1; assembly: GCF_000812405.1. Taxonomy (NCBI): domain Bacteria; kingdom Pseudomonadati; phylum Pseudomonadota; class Gammaproteobacteria; order Pseudomonadales; family Pseudomonadaceae; genus Pseudomonas; species Pseudomonas sp. PI1. Next base: position 108,761 of record NZ_JWMC01000045.1, on the reverse strand, counting down.
ACAACGAACTGGGCGCCTTCTCCCTGGCCACCCTGGTCAACCGCAACGACTACGACTTCGTCGATGGCGAGAAGGACCACTTCTATTCGGCGAGCGTGAAGTGGGACTACAACCGCTACCTGTTCGCCAAGCAGTTCGAGATCTTCACCAACGGCGAGGTGGGCAAGCCGCTGTCGTCGAAGGTGGACTACGAGGTGGAGAGCGAGGCGGGCGTCCGCTACAAGCTGACCTCCTGGGCGGCGCTGAGCCTGAAGGGCGAATGGGACCGCCTGAGCGCCGAGGACGGCGGGGTGAACCAGCGGCGCTATACGCTGGGGATCGGGGTGGGGTGGTAAGTAAATTAGCTGGAGGCTAGAAGCTAGAAGCTAGAAGCTGGAGGCGGGAGGGCGCTTCCAGCTTCCAGCTTCCAGCTTAGGGCTTAGGGCTTAGGGCTTAGGGCTTTACAATCTCAACCCGCCATCCAGCTCCAGCACGCGGCCGGTGTAGTAGTCGTTCTCGAGGATGTAGGCCACCGAGTGGGCGATCTCGTCCGGGCGGCCCAGGCGCTTGAGCGGGATGCCGCTGGTCATCTTCTCCAGGGCCTCGGGCTTCATGCTGGCGACCATGTCGGTCTCGATGAAGCCCGGCGCCACGCCGGCCACGCGGATGCCGTAGCGCGCCAGTTCCTTGGCCCAGACCACGGTGTCGGCGGCGACGCCGGCCTTGGCCGCGGAGTAGTTGGCCTGGCCCATGTTGCCGGCGCGGGAGATGCTGGAGATGTTGACGATCGCGCCCTGGTTGTCCAGCTCGATCATCTTCGCCGCCACTTCGCGGGTGCAGAGGAACACGCCGGTCAGGTTGACGTCGATCACCGCCTGCCACTGGGCCAGGCTCATCTTGCTCAGCTGGCCGTCCTTGACCTTGATGGTCAGGCCGTCGCGCAGGATGCCGGCGTTGTTCACCAGGCCGTTGATGGCGCCGAAGTCGCTGGCCACCTGGGCCACCATGTGGCTAACCTGTTCCTCGTTGGCCACGTTGCACAGGTAGGCGCGGGCGTCGCCGCCGGCGGCCTTGCAGGCGGCGACGGCCTCGTCCAGTTTCTCCTGGTTCAGGTCGACCAGCGCCAGTTTCGCTCCCTTGGCGGCGAGGAACTCGCCCATGGCGCGGCCCAGGCCCTGGCCGCCGCCGGTGATGATGATGACCTTGTCTTGCAATTGCATGGTTGGAATCCCCACGGCAATGTCGAGTGATTGGCCTCGCCGGCAACGGTGAACGAATTTTCTGTGCCCGTCCGTTTGCGACGGATTCTTAGCGAGGAGTCATAAGGTGAGCGTGAAAGCTGCCAAGAATGCCCGAGAATTGCTGCTCAAGGAATACCGGGCAGTGCTTTCCACCCAGTCGAAGAAGTGGCCGGGCTACCCCTTCGGCTCGGTGGTTCCATACTGCCTGGACGGCGCCGGCCGGCCGCTGATCCTGATCAGCCGGATCGCCCAGCACACCCACAACCTGCAGGCTGACGCCAAGTGCTCGCTGCTTGTCGGCGAGCGCGGCGCCGACGACATCCAGGCCGCCGGCCGCCTGACCCTGCTGGCCGAGGCCCGGCCGCTGGAAGACGTCGAGGAGATCGAGGCCGCGGCGGAGCGCTACTACCGCTTCTTCCCCGGCTCGCGCGACTACCACACGGCCCACGACTTCGACTTCTGGGTGCTGCAGCCGGTGCAGTGGCGCTTCATCGGCGGCTTCGGCGACATCCACTGGCTGGGCGCCGACAGCGTGCCGCTGGCCAACCCCTTCGTCGGCGAGGTGGAGCGGGGCATGGTCGGGCACATGAACCAGGACCACGCCAACGCCATCGTGCATTACCTGGAGCTGGCCGGCCTGCCGGTGGGCGAGGCCCCGGAGCTGGCGGGAATCGATACGGAAGGTTTCCACCTGCGCGTCGGCTCCATCCTCCACTGGCTGCCGTTCCCGGCGCCCTGCGCCAACCCCGGCGAGGTTCGCCAGGCGCTGGTGCAACTGGCGCGGGCGCAGGCCTGGCCGGGTACCGAGGTGATCCAGGCTTGAAATAGGCGGGTGTCGGCGCCAACTACTGAATATCCGGGCCGACGCCCCGCCAAGGACCCCTGAAATGCGAGTTACCCTGTTCTTCCTGCTGCTCTTCCCGCTGATCGAACTGGCCGTGCTGATCAAGGTCGGCAGCGTCATCGGCGTGGGCTGGACCCTGCTGCTGCTCATCGCCGGCGCCTTCCTTGGCGCGGCGCTGCTGCGCGTGGCCGGGCTGGCCACCCTGTGGCGCGCCCGCGAGCGCCTGGCCCGCGGCGAGCTGCCCGAGCAGGAAATGCTCGAGGGCCTGTTGATCGCCGTCGGCGGCGCCCTGCTGATGCTGCCGGGCTTCATCAGCGACGTCATCGGCCTGCTCTGCCTGCTGCCGTTCACCCGCAGCCTGCTGCTGGGCGGCCTGCGCCGGCGCATGCGCGAGCAGGAAGAGCGGCGCCGCGCCTTCGCTGGCGACCCGTCGGCGCAATCCCGCGGCCCGCATGGGCCGAACGTGATCGAGGGCGAGTTCGAACGCCGCGACAACGATCGCCTGCGCTGAAAATTTTTTCTTCACGGCCTTGAAATGCCCCACGACGACCTCATGTAGCAGGCACCGCAAGGTCCCTGTCATTCGGACAGGCTGTCTTACGCGGCTCGCCCGTCGGGCCGCAAACCGGCGAAGCCGGCTTCAACAAAACCTGCCGGACACTGATCCGGCCGTTGTAAACCACTGTTTGGGAGAGTTACGACTATGAAGCTTCGTCCTCTGCATGATCGCGTCGTCATCCGTCGCAGCGAGGAAGAAACCAAGACCGCAGGCGGCATCGTGCTGCCGGGTTCCGCCGCCGAGAAGCCGAACCGTGGCGAAGTCGTCGCCGTCGGTGCCGGCCGCGTGCTGGACAACGGCGAAGTTCGCGCTCTGGCAGTGAAAGTGGGTGACAAGGTGGTGTTCGGCCCCTACTCGGGCAGCAACGCCATCAAGGTCGACGGCGAAGAACTGCTGGTGATGGGCGAGTCCGAGATCCTCGCCGTCCTGGAAGACTGATCAGTCCGCCCCAACCCCACTGAATTCGATTTAGAGGAAACAGAACATGGCTGCTAAAGAAGTCAAATTCGGCGATTCCGCTCGCAAGAAAATGCTGGTCGGCGTGAACGTCCTGGCCGATGCCGTCAAGGCCACCCTCGGCCCGAAAGGCCGTAACGTGGTGCTGGACAAGTCCTTCGGCGCACCGACCATCACCAAGGATGGCGTGTCCGTCGCCAAGGAAATCGAACTGAAGGACAAGTTCGAGAACATGGGCGCCCAACTGGTGAAAGACGTTGCCTCCAAGGCCAACGACGCCGCCGGTGACGGCACCACCACCGCCACCGTCCTGGCCCAGGCCATCGTCAACGAAGGCCTGAAGGCCGTTGCCGCCGGCATGAACCCGATGGACCTGAAGCGCGGCATCGACAAGGCCACCATCGCCATCGTCGCCCAGCTGAAGGACCTGGCCAAGCCCTGCGCCGACTCCAAGGCCATCGCCCAGGTCGGCACCATCTCCGCCAACTCCGACGAATCCATCGGCCAGATCATCGCCGAAGCCATGGACAAGGTCGGTAAAGAAGGCGTCATCACCGTAGAGGAAGGCTCGGGCCTGGAAAACGAACTGTCCGTCGTCGAAGGCATGCAGTTCGACCGCGGCTACCTGTCGCCCTACTTCATCAACAAGCCGGACACCATGGTGGCCGAGCTGGAAAACCCGCTGCTGCTGCTGGTCGACAAGAAGATCTCCAACATCCGCGAAATGCTGCCGGTGCTGGAAGCCGTCGCCAAGGCCGGCCGTCCGCTGCTGATCGTCGCCGAGGACGTCGAGGGCGAAGCCCTGGCCACCCTGGTGGTCAACAACATGCGCGGCATCGTCAAGGTCGCCGCCGTCAAGGCCCCGGGCTTCGGCGATCGCCGCAAGGCCATGCTGCAGGACATCGCCGTCCTGACCGGCGGTACCGTCATCTCCGAAGAAGTCGGTCTGAGCCTGGAAGGCGCCACCCTGGAGCACCTGGGTAACGCCAAGCGCGTGACCATCAACAAGGAAAACACCACCATCATCGACGGCGCTGGCGCCCAGGCCGACATCGAGGCCCGCGTCGCCCAGATCCGCAAGCAGGTCGAAGAGACCTCCTCGGACTACGACCGCGAGAAGCTGCAAGAGCGCCTGGCCAAGCTGGCCGGCGGTGTTGCCGTGATCAAGGTCGGCGCTGCCACCGAAGTCGAGATGAAAGAGAAGAAAGCCCGCGTCGAAGACGCCCTGCACGCTACCCGCGCTGCGGTGGAAGAGGGCGTGGTCCCCGGCGGTGGCGTGGCCCTGGTGCGCGCACTGCAGGCCATCGAAGGCCTGAAGGGCGACAACGAAGACCAGAACGTCGGCATCGCCCTGCTGCGCCGCGCCGTCGAATCCCCGCTGCGCCAGATCGTCGCCAACGCCGGCGACGAGCCGAGCGTGGTGGTCGACAAGGTCAAGCAAGGCTCCGGCAACTTCGGCTTCAACGCCGCTACCGGTGTCTACGGCGACATGATCGAGATGGGCATCCTGGACCCGGCCAAGGTCACCCGTTCGGCCCTGCAGGCCGCTGCCTCCATCGGCGGCCTGATGATCACCACCGAGGCCATGGTTGCCGAAGTGGTGGACGACAAGGCCGCTCCGGCCATGCCGGACATGGGCGGCATGGGTGGCATGGGCGGCATGATGTAAGCCTCCCGGCCCCAGGCTGAGAAATAGCCCCGCTTCGGCGGGGCTTTTTCGTTTCCGGCCCTTTGTGCCAAGATGTGCCGCGCAGGAGATGGCATTCCTCCTTCAACCGCCCCCGTGGCTGATGATGCCTACGCATTCACCTGGACCAGGCGCGTAGGCGTTCGCCTGCGGCCTGTCCGAAAGCCCCTCAAGGACAGGATCATGTGGAAACCCGTTCTCGCCATCGCCCTCGGCGCCGCCATCGGCGCGTTGCTGCGCTGGTACCTCGGCCTCAAGCTGAACAGCCTGATGCCCAACGTTCCTCCCGGCACCCTGGCCGCCAACCTGATCGGCGGCTACATCATCGGCGTCGCCGTCGCCTACTTCGCCAGCGCCCAGGGCATAGCGCCGGAGTGGCGGCTGCTGATCATCACCGGCTTCTGCGGCGGCCTGACCACCTTCTCGACCTTCTCCGCCGAGGTCGTCACCCTGCTACAGGAAGGCCGCCTGGCCTGGGCCATGGGCGCGGTCGCCGTGCATGTCTGCGGCTCCCTGGCGATGACCCTGCTCGGCCTGTTCAGCGGCAACTGGCTGATGGGCAAGTGAGGCGCTGCAAGTTCGCCTCTGCAGGCCTTCGCAACACCTCCCCTGCGATCCCCTTGACGCCCCGGCTGGCGCGGCCTGGCGCTTTGTGAAAAAAACGTCAAAGACGCTTAAGTTCCAATTAAGCGAGCTAGTCTAGGGTGCCCTGCAAAGCGGAGAGGAACATGCGGATTCTGTTGGTGGAAGACAACCGGGACATCCTGGCCAACATGGCGGATTACCTGGGGCTCAAGGGTTACACGGTGGATTGCGCGCAGGACGGCCTGTCTGGCCTGCACCTGGCGGCCACCGCGCACTACGACCTGATCGTCCTGGACGTGATGCTGCCCGGCCTGGACGGTTTCACCCTGTGCCGGCGCCTGCGCGAAGACGCGCGGCGCGACACCCCGGTGATCATGCTGACCGCCCGCGACCAACTGGATGACCGCCTGCAAGGCTTCCGCTCCGGCGCCGACGACTACCTGCTCAAGCCCTTCGCCCTGTCGGAGCTGGCCGCGCGCATCGAGGCGGTGCTGCGCCGGACCCAGGGCGGCGGCCGCCGCGAGCTGCAGGTGGCGGACCTGAGCTACAACCTCGACACCCTGGAAGTGAACCGTGCCGGCAAGGCGCTCAAGCTCAACCCCATCGGCCTCAAGCTGCTGGCCGTGCTGATGCAGAAGAGCCCCCACGTGGTGCGCCGCGACGTGCTCGAGGAAGCCGTCTGGGGCGACGACTGCCCGGACAGCGACAGCCTGCGCAGCCACGTGCATCAACTGCGCCAGGTGATCGACAAGCCTTTCGCCCTGCCGTTGCTGCACACCGTCCACGGTGTCGGCTACCGCCTGGCGGAGGAAACGAATGGAGTATAGGCAGAGCCTTTCCCGCCGGATCGTCTTTGCCTTCGTGTTCATGACCGCGCTGGTCGGCGGCCTGTTTTCCCTGAGCATCGTCGGCGTGGTGCACGTGGTCGAGGAACGCCTGATCTCCCGTGACCTGGGCGGCGAACTGGACCGCATCATCAACGAGGACCTGCACAGCGGCAGGGGTCCGCGGCTGGACCCCGGCATGCGCTTCTTCGTCAGCGACGGCGTCGGCATCTACGCCATGCCGCCGGCGCTGCGGCGCCTGGAGTCGGGCTTCCACGAAGTGTTCGACGGCGAGCTGTCGTTCCACGCGCTGGTGCGCGACACCGACGGCCGCCGCTACGTGCTGCTGCAGGACCAGAGCGATTTCGAGGCGCGCGAGCAGGTGCTGTACGCCGCCGTGGTGACCGGCTACGTGCTCAGTCTGGCGCTGGCCGGCCTGCTCGGCTGGCTGCTCTCGCGCAAGGTGATGGAGCCGGTGGTGCGCCTGGCGCGCCAGGTGCGCCACCGCGACCAGTTGCTGGACCTGGCGCCGCCGCTGGCGCCGGACTACGCCCACGACGAGGTCGGCGAACTGGCCGAGGCCTTCGACTATGCGATCGGCCAACTGCACCAGGTGCTGACCCGCGAGAAGCTGTTCACCAGCGACGTCAGCCACGAACTGCGCACGCCGCTGATGGTGATCGCCACCAGCAGCGAGCTGCTTGCCGAGGAACCGGGCCTGAGCCCGAAGGCGCGCACCCAACTGGCGCGGATCGCCAGCGCCAGCGAGGAAATGCGCGACCTGGTGCAGACCTTCCTGATGCTGGCGCGCTCGCGCACCAAGGAACTGGACATCGCCCCGCGGGCCGGCCTGCAGCGCATCGCCGACGACCTGGCCGGGCAATGGCGCGGGCCCATCGAGGCCAAGGGGCTGCAGCTGATCTACGAGGTGCAGGGCGTGCCGCCGGAGGAATACAACGCGGCCTTCCTGCGCTCGGTGATGAGCAATCTGTTGCGCAACGCCATGCACTACACGGACGCCGGACATATCCGCTTGCAATTGACCGACAGCGGTTTCGTCGTCGAGGACAGCGGCCAGGGCATCCCCGAGGAGCAGCGCGAACGCATGTTCCAGCCCTTCGTCCGCGGCCCGCAACAGCGCGGCGAGGGCCTTGGCCTGGGCCTTTCGCTGGTGAAGCGGATCTGCGCGGCGGAAGGCTGGGAAGTCGACCTGACGCCGGCGCAGCCGCACGGATGCCGTTTCGAGGTTCGCCTGGTGGGCGAGCCTTGACGAATTTTTCACATGCGCATGACCGCATGGATACAGAATCACCCTTAGTTTCGTATAAAAAATGAGCAGGAACCCCATCATGAGCGACAAGCCCGTCGAGCTTGAGTTTTCCCAGAAGTACGACCGTCAGCATGCCGAGCGCTACCTGCGCAAGCATCGCAGTGGGCTGTCCCGGAAACTTTCCCATTGGCGCGATGTCCAGATCGCCCGCCAGGCACTCAAGCTGGCCGGCCAGCCGAACCTGGTGCTGGACCTGCCGTGCGGCGCCGGGCGCTTCTGGCCGATGCTGGCCGAGAAGGACAACCGGGTGATCATCGGCGCGGACAATTCCGCCGACATGATCGCCGTGGCCTGCGCCGGCCAGCCGGAGGAGGTTGTCAAACGCGTGCGGCCTTTGCAGACTTCGGCGTTCGCCATCGATCTGCCGGACAACGCCGTCGACAGCATCTTCAGCATGCGCCTGATGCACCACATCGGTGAGCCGAGCGACCGCATGACCATGCTGCGCGAGTTCCACCGCGTGACCCGCGACAGCGTGATCCTCTCGCTGTGGGTCGACGGCAACTTCAAGGCCTGGAAACGCCGTCGCGCCGAGGAAGGGCGCAAGAAGCACGCGTACCAGAACCGCTTCGTGATTCCTGCCCGCAGCATCGAGGAGGAGTTCCGCCAGGCCGGTTTCTCGGTGCAGGACCATATCGATTTCGTCCCGCTGGTGCACATGTGGCGGGTCTACATTCTGCGTAAGGAGTAATGATGGGCGCTGATTTGGCAGCTCTGCAGCGAATTTCCGGTGAAGATGCCATCGATCGCTGGTTGCAGATTCCCGGCAAATGGGTAGAGGAGCCGAATCGGCGGCGGGGCGGCGAAAGCGGGGTCCAGCGCGTGCTGACCGACGATGGCCGCCTGCTCTACCGCAAGCAGCAGGTCGGGCATATCTACCGCGACCTGCTGCACCCCTTCGGCTACCCGACCGCCATCCGCGAGCGCGATGCGCTGCAGGCCGCCGCGAGCCTGGGCGTCAAGGTGCCGACCCTGGTCTACGCCGGCTGCCGCAAAGTGGACGGCGAATGGCAGGCGCTGCTGGTCACCGAGTCGCTGGACGGCTATTCGAGCCTGGAAGACTGCTACGCCCGCGGCGACCACGAGCGCTGGGGCGAGGCCGTGCACCAGCGCATCCTGCAGCAGTACGGCAAGACCCTCGCCAGGCTCAACCTGGGCCGCTGGCAGCATGGCTGCCTGTACCTCAAGCATGTCTTCGTCAAGGTCGAGGGCGAGCAGATCGACGTCGCCCTGATCGACCTGGAAAAAGCCCGCCAGCGCTTCAGCGCCCGCCGCGCGGCCCGCCACGACCTGCGCCAGGTGAAGCGCCGTTCGTCGTGGACGGAAGCGCAATGGCAAGCCTTTGTCTATGGTTACGAGGCGGCGTTTGGCAGCGCCATCAAAGGGTTGCAGGCATGAAACTAGAAATCACACGAAGTTTGCTCCTCGTTGGCGCCCTGGGCGTGGCAACGCTGGCGGCGGCTGCCTGGCATGAGCCGGGTCCCGAGGTGATCGGCTCCCATGGCGAGCAGGCCAGCTGCCGTGTGCCGGCGAACGTGCAGGCCAAACAGGCGGCGCGGCCGGACCACGATCTGCTGCTGTTCCTCTTTGGCATGTCGCAGGGTGGTGTCAGCGCGCCACGTTGAGCAGGGTCCGCCTCGGCGGTGAAGAAAAGAATGCCGTTTCTCCCTATGGGGGAAACGGCATTTTTCATGATGCACCGGGGCCCGGCGTGGCCGGTGAATCCAATCGCGGACAAAGTCCGCCCGTGTCTCCCTGAACTCGTAGGAGCAACTGTCTTGCCGGCTGCGCCAAGGCGCGCCTCAACGGATGGGTATCGCTCCGCTCAACGCCATCCTACGGGTCTTGTGTTTGCCGGAGGGCTACGGATTTTCTGCGCCTGCCGAACACATCCCGTTAGACTGCAAGCTGACGACAAGCGAGAGGCGAGCATGGCTGAGTCCGCATTCACCCCCTTCGGCGTGCAGAACCTGCTGGATACCGACTTCTACAAGTTGAGCATGATGCAGGCGGTGTTGCACAACTACCCCAACGTCGAGGTGGAGTGGGAGTTCCGTTGCCGCAACCGCGAGGACCTGCGCCCCTACCTGGCGCGCATCCGCGAGCGCATCGAGGCGCTGGCCGGGTTGAGCTTCAGCAGCGAGCAACTGGCCTTCCTCGAACGCATTCCCTTCTTCAAGCCGGACTTCATCCGCTTCCTCGGCCTGTTCCGCTTCAACATGCGCTACGTGCAGACCGGCATCGAGAACGACGAGTTCTTCCTGCGCCTGAAAGGCCCCTGGCTGCACGTGATCCTCTTCGAGGTGCCTGTGCTGGCCAGCATCAGCGAGGCGCGCAACCTGCAGCGTTATCCACAGGTGACCCTCGACCTGGTGCGCGAGCGCCTGAGCGACAAGCTCGACTGGCTGCGCCGCGAGGCCAGCGCCGAGGAACTGGCCGGCTTCAAGATGGCCGACTTCGGCACCCGTCGGCGCTTCTCCTATGCTGTGCAGGAATGCGTGGTGCGCGAGCTGAAGGCGAGCTTCCCCGGGCGCTTCGTCGGCACCAGCAACGTGCACCTGGCGCGCAAGCTCGACCTCAAGCCGCTGGGCACCATGGCCCACGAATGGCTGATGGCCCACCAGCAGCTCGGCCCGCGGCTGATCGACAGCCAGGCCGCCGCGCTGGACGCCTGGGTCCGCGAGTACCGCGGCCAACTGGGCATCGCCCTGACCGACGTGATCACCATGGATGCCTTCCTGCGCGACTTCGACCTGTACTTCGCCAAGCTCTTCGACGGCCTGCGCCACGACTCCGGCGACCCGCTGGTCTGGGCGGAGAAGGCCATCACCCACTACGAGAGCCTCGGCATCGACCCGCGCAGCAAGACCCTGGTGTTCTCCGACGGCCTCGACCTGCCGCGGGCGCTGCACATCTACCGCTCGCTGCGCGGGCGCATCGACGTCAGCTTCGGCATCGGCACCCATTTCACCTGCGACATCCCCGGCGTCGAGCCGATGAACATCGTGCTGAAAATGACCGCCTGCAATGGCCAGCCGGTGGCGAAAATCTCCGATACCCCGGGCAAGATGCAATGCAACGACGAGAATTTCGGCCGCTACCTCAAGCACGTCTTCCGCGTCGACGAGGCCCGCGGCTGAAAAGCGCTGCGGCGCCGTTGCGCTCGGGCGCGCGAAGCGCCAGTCTTGCCGGGTGACCTTCCGTTCACCAGGGGAGCAAGGATGTCAGCAAGCAACCAACTCATCATCGGCGCCGGTCCCGATGGCCAGCCCGTCAGCCAGCCGTGGAAGCTGGCCAACCGCCACGGCCTGATCGCCGGCGCCACCGGCACCGGCAAGACGGTGACCCTGCAGCACCTGGCCGAGAGCTTCAGCGATGCCGGCATCGCGGTGTTCGCCGCCGACATCAAGGGCGACCTCTGCGGCCTGGGCGCGGCGGGCAACCCGCAGGGCAAGGTGGCCGAGCGCATCGCCTCGATGCCCTGGCTGGGCTACCAGGCCCAGGCCTACCCGGTGAGCCTGTGGGACGTCGCCGGCCACAGCGGCCACCCGCTGCGCACCACCCTCAGCGAGATGGGCCCGCTGCTGCTGGGCAACCTGCTGGAGCTGACCGACAGCCAGCAGGCCGCGCTCTTCGCCGCCTTCAAGGTGGCCGACCAGCAGGGCCTGCTGCTGCTCGACCTGAAGGACCTCAAGGCGCTGCTCAATTACCTCAAGGACCACCCGGAAGTGCTCGGCGACGACCGCGCGCTGTTCACCGGCGCCTCGTCCCAGGCGCTGCTGCGGCGCCTGGCGACCCTCGAGCAGCAGGGCGCCGAGGCCTTCTTCGGCGAACCGGCGCTGCAGCTGGAAGACATCCTGCACCCGGATTCCGACGGCCGCGGGCGCATCCACCTGCTCGACGCCAGCAAGCTGGTGCACGAGGCGCCCAAGGTCTACGCCACCTTCCTGCTCTGGCTGCTGTCGGAGCTGTTCGAGCAACTGCCCGAGCGCGGCGATGCCGACAAGCCGGTGCTGGCGCTGTTCTTCGACGAAGCGCACCTGCTGTTCAACGGCACGCCCAAGGCCCTGCACGACCGCCTGGAGCAGGTGGTGCGGCTGATCCGCTCCAAGGGCGTGGGTGTGTACTTCGTCACCCAGTCGCCCAGCGACCTGCCGGACGACGTCCTGGCCCAGCTCGGCCTGCGCATCCAGCACGGCCTGCGCGCCTTCACCGCCAAGGAGCAGAAATCCCTGCGCGCGGTGGCCGACGGCTTCCGCCCGAACCCGACGTTCGACACCCTGAAGGTGCTCACCGAACTGGGCATCGGCGAAGCGCTGGTGGGCACCCTGGAAGAGAAGGGCACCCCGGCCATGGTCCAGCGCGTGGCCATCGCCCCGCCGCAGTCGCGCATCGGCCCGCTGACCGACGCCGAGCGCGCGCAGATCATCCGCACTTCGCCCCTGGCCGGGCGCTACGACAAGCCGATCGACCGCGAATCGGCCTACGAGCGCCTGACCGGGCGCACCGACGAGAAGATGGCGCCCAGCGAAACCAAGGCCGACGCCGGCAGCAGCCTGGGCAGCATGGCCGGGGAAATCCTCGGCAACCTGGCCAGCCAGACCATGAAGACGGTGGTGCGCCAGGCCGCCAACCAGATCGGCCGCGAGCTGGTGCGCGGGCTGATGGGCTCGCTGCTGGGCGGCAAGCGGCGGTAGGTGGGCATATCGCTTACAGCCGGCGCCGCGATGCTCTTCGTAGGATGGGTTGAGCTTGCGAAACCCATGCGGTTGCGCTGATGGGTATCGCTTCGCTCAACGCCATCCTACGAAAAGCCGTGCTTCCTGGAACCGTAGGAGCGGACTCCGTCCGCGATGGGCCGGGCATGAGATCGGTGTATCGGCGTATAACCGCGAACGGTTATTCGCCCTACGGGTGCCCATGCCCCGCACCCCTGTAGGAGCGCGCCCTGCGCGCGATTCGCGGGCAAGGCCCGCTCCTGCAGGTGGCCTCTTGCGAACATGAAAAAGGCGCCCGCAGGCGCCTTGTTCATGGATGGCGGTTCAGATACGGAAGCTGTCCACCAACTGCCGCAGCCGCCCGGCCTGGGTCTCCAGGTCGGCGCAGGCGCGCAGGGTGGCCTTGAGGTTCTCCACGCCTTCCTGGTTGAGGGTGTTGATCTCGGTGATGTCCATGTTCAGCGAGTCGACCACCGCGGTCTGCTCTTCGGTGGCGGTGGCAACCGACTGGTTCATCGCATCGATCTCGCTGATCCGCCCGGTCACGCTGGCCAGGCGCTGGCCGGCGCGGTTGGCGATCTCCACGCTCTCCAGGCTGTAGCGCTGGCTTTCGCCCATGGTGGTGACCGCCTCGCGGGCGCCCACCTGCAGTTCCTCGATCATGCCCTGGATCTGCTGCGCGGCCTCCTGGGCGCGGTGCGCCAGGTTGCGCACCTCGTCGGCCACCACGGCGAAGCCGCGGCCCGCCTCGCCGGCGCGGGCGGCTTCGATGGCGGCGTTGAGCGCCAGCAGGTTGGTCTGCTCGGAGATGCCCTTGATCACTTCGAGAATCTGCCCGATGTTCACCGTGCGGCTATTCAGCGACTCGATGTGGGTGCTGGCGTAGCTGATCTTCTCCGACAGCTGGTTCATCGCGGCGATGGTCTGCTCCACTACTTGACGGCCGTCGCCGGCCTGGTGGCTGGCGTCGCTGGCGTGGTGCGAGGCATCGGCGGCGTTGCGGGCGATCTCCTGGGCGGCGGCGCCCAGCTCGTTGATCGCCGCGGCCACGCTGTTGGTGCGGTTGGCCTGCTCGTCGGAGTTGGCCATGGACGAGTTGGAGGCGTTGACCACCAGTTGCGACACGTCATGCAGTTGGCGCGCGGTGCCGGCCACTTCGCGGATGGACTCGTGGATACGCTCGACGAAGCGGTTGAAGGCTTCGGCCAGGGCGCCGAACTCGTCGCGGCTGTGCACCGCCAGGCGCTTGGTCAGGTCGCCTTCGCCCTGGGCGATGTCCTGCATGGCGCGGCCCATGGCGGTGAGCGGCTGCATCAGCACGCGGATCAGCATGCCCAGCAGCAGAAGGATCGCGACTATGGCGACCAGCGCGGCTATCACCGCCGAGGTGCGGAAGTCGCTGAGCATGGCGTAGGCCTTGTCCTTGTCGATGGACAGGCCGATGTACCAGTTCACTGAAGGCAGGCCCTTGACCGGGGCGAAGGCGAGGATGCGGGTAGAGCCGTTGAGCTCGCTCTCGCTGAAGCCGCTGCCGATCCGCGGGGTGTTCTGTGGGTAGATTTCGCTGAGGTTCTTCATCACCTGCTGCTTGTCCGGGGCGACCAGCACCTTGCCGTCGCCGCTGACCAGGAAGGCGTAGCCCATGCCGCTGAAGTCCAGCGAGTTGATGATTTGCACGATGGCCTGCAGGTTGAGGTCGCCGCCGACCACGCCCACGGTCTTGCCGGCGGCCTGGGCCGGCGTGGCGATGGTGATGATCAGTTGGCCGGTGGCGGCATCGACGTAGGGTTCGGTCAGGGTGGTGCCGCCGGCGGCCAGGGCGTCCTTGTACCAGGGGCGGGTGCGCGGGTCGTAGCCGTCGGGCATCTTGTCGTCCGGGCGCATGGTGAAGGTGCCGTCGGCCTGGCCGAGGTAGGTGAAGCTGAAGGTCGAGGTCAGCGCCTTCTGCTCCAGCAGGCCGCCGAGGCTGGCCGGCGCGCTGTCGCGGCCGATGCTCTGGGCGGTGTGCTCCACCAGCAGGATGCGCCCGCTGAGCCAGTTCTGGATGTTGCTGGCGGTGACTTCACCCATTTCCTGCAGGTAGGACTCCAGGTCCGCGCGGATGGCGTTGCGCTGCAGGGAGTCGTTGTACAGGGTGAAGAGCGCGAATGCGGCGAAAACCACCAGAGAAGCGGCCAGCAGTATTTTGTGGCTGAACTTCAGGTTCTTCATCATCTTGTTTTTGCATCCAGGGATGGGGCCAGTGATTTGGGGGCCTCGGCGATGGTTCCGAGCCCCCGGACTACAGACCGCGCGCCGGGTGGGGCGGCGGTGGGGCCGTCCGCGGGTGACGTGCGGCCGGTGGCACTCCTGTGCCGGGAAGCCCTTGCCCGGGGCTGAAGCGCCGGCTGATGCGGCCTTCAGACAAGAAGTCGGCATTTTCTGTAGGAAGCTTTAGCGAGGCGGACGAACGGTAGCGGTCGGAGGGTGAAAGGCAGAGAAGTGTGTAGGGCGTATAACGCTCCGCGTTATACGCCGCTTGGCCTTGGTTCCAGGCCCTTGCATGGTCGAGCCCGAACCTCTGTTTCCGCGCATTCCGGGCTCGGCCATGAGATGGCCTGTGGATGAGGTGTATCGGCGTATAACCGCGAACGGTTATACGCCCTACGGGTGCCCATGCCTCGCACCCTTGTAGGAGCGCGCCCTGCGCGCGATTCGCGGGCAGGGCCCGCTCCTACAGATGGCATCTTGCGAACATGAAAAAGGCGCCCGCAGGCGCCTTGTTCATGGATGGCGGATCAGATGCGGAAACTGTCCACCAACTGCCGCAGCCGCCCGGCCTGGGCCTCCAGGTCGGCGCAGGCGCGCAGGGTGGCCTGGAGGTTTTCCACGCCTTCCTGGTTGAGGGTGTTGATCTCGGTGATGTCCATGTTCAGCGAATCGACCACCGCGGTCTGCTCCTCGGTAGCGGTGGCCACCGACTGGTTCATCGCGTCGATCTCGCTGATCCGTCCGGTCACGCTGGCCAGGCGCTGGCCGGCGCGGTTGGCGATCTCCACGCTTTCCAGGCTGTAGCGCTGGCTTTCGCCCATGGTGTTGACCGCCTCGCGGGCGCCCACCTGCAGTTCCTCGATCATGCCCTGAATCTGCTGCGCCGACTCCTGGGCGCGGTGCGCCAGGTTGCGCACCTCGTCGGCCACCACGGCGAAGCCGCGGCCTGCCTCGCCGGCGCGGGCGGCTTCGATGGCGGCGTTGAGCGCCAGCAGGTTGGTCTGCTCGGAGATGCCCTTGATCACTTCGAGGATCTGCCCGATGTTCACCGTGCGGCTGTTCAGCGCCTCGATGTGGGTGCTGGCGTAGCTGATCTTCTCCGACAGCTGGTTCATCGCGGCGATGGTCTGCTCCACCACCTGGCGGCCGTCGCCGGCCTGGTGGCTGGCGTCGCTGGCGTGGTGCGAGGCATCGGCGGCGTTGCGGGCGATTTCCTGGGCGGCGGCGCCCAGTTCGTTGATCGCCGCTGCCACGCTGTTGGTGCGGGTGGCCTGCTCGTCGGAGTTGGCCATGGACGAGTTGGAGGCATTGACCACCAGCTGCGACACGTCATGCAGCTGGCGCGCGGTGCCGGCCACTTCGCGGATGGACTCGTGGATGCGCGCGACGAAGCGGTTGAAGGCCTCGGCCAGCAGGCCGAACTCGTCGCGGCTGTCGACCTTCAGGCGCTTGGTCAGGTCGCCCTCGCCCTGGGCGATGTCCTGCATGGCGCGGCCCATGTCGGTGAGTGGCTGCATCAGCACGCGGATCAGCATGCCCAGCAGGAAGATGATCGCGACGATGGCGACCAGGGTGGCGATCACCGCCGAGGTGCGGAAGTCGCTGAGCATGGCGTAGGCGGCGCTCTTGTCCAGCACCAGGGCGACGTACCAGGACACCCCCGGCAGGCCCTCGACGCGGGTCATGGAGACCAGTTGCGTATGGCCGTCGACTTCCACTTCCTGCACGCCGGGGCGGACCTGCGGCGCGCCGTGCGGGTAGACCTCGGCGAGGTTCTTGAACACCTTCGCGTCGTCCGGGTGCAGGAGGATCTTGCCGGCGTCGCTGACCAGGAAGGCATAGCCGTCGCCGTCGAACTTCAGCGAGTTGAGGATGGCGGTGATGGTCTGCAGCTTCATGTCGCCGGCGGCCACGCCGACCAGTTGGCCGTTGCGCATGACCGGCATGGACATGGCGAGGATCTGCTCCTTGGTGCCGGCGTCGAGGAAGGGCTCGGTGACGATCAGCCGGCCGGCGGCCGCGGCGTCCTTGTACCAGCCGCGCTGGCGCGGGTCGTAGCCGTCGGGCATGGGCGAGTAGGGGCGCATGGTGAAGACGCCGCTGGCGGCCTCGCCCAGGTACACCGATTCGAAGTTCCGCTGCAGCACCTGCTGCTCCAGCACGTGCTGGATGCGCTCGGCGGTGGGCTCGCCATCGGCCAGTTGCGCGGCTTCCATCTCCACCAGGTGGATGCGGCCTTCCAGCCAGCTCTGGATGTTGCTGGCGGTGAGGCTGCCGATCTCGCGCAGGTAGGAGTCGGTGTCCTCCTGGATGGCGCGGCTCTGGCGGAAGTCGTTGAAGAGAATGAAGCAGGCGAAGGCGAAGATCACCACGAGGGAGGCCGCCAGAAGGATCTTCTTGGCGAAGGACAGCGAGCGAAGCATGGGTAGAGCATCCTGCAGGAACGACGGTGTGGGCAGGTTGTATCGGCCGTCTTCTGTAGGACTTTAGCTTTGTGATGGGAAAATGACGTCAGAAAAGAATGACGGATCTCGCGGGCATCGTTCAGGTGAATGCCAGTTGCAGCAGATAGCCGGCAAAGATCGAGAAAACGAAGGGAAATGACTTGGAACGGCTGGCATCGAAGGATTTCAGCCGCGCCACGACGGGCTGCGGAAGCCTGTTCGAGTCGATCGAAAGCCTGCTGCCCAGCATCAGCAGCAGCGTCGCCAGGCAGGCCAGGCCCAGGCTGTAGAGCAGGGTGTCGGGGTCGCTGGCCAGGCCCAGCGCGGCCAGCAGCTTGACGTCCGCCGCGCCCAGCTTGCCGAGCCGGTAGCCGGGCAGGCTCAGCGCGAGGCCCAGGGCCGCCGCGGCAAGGGCGGCCGCCACGGAATGCTGGGTCAGGCTGTGGCCGTGCAGGTACAGGTAGGCGGCGGCCGCGGCCAGGCCGCCGAGGGTCAGCAGGTTATCCACCTTGCGGCGGCGCAGGTCCTGGTAGGCACAGGCGGCCAGCCAACCGAGCAGCATCCATGTCGCCAGCATTCGCTCGTGTCCTGCTCAGGTCAGGCCCGGATGGCCAGGCGACGCCTGCGCGGGGCAGGCGTCGGCGGGGCCGTCAGTAGAAGCGCGAGGCCAGCCAGAACAGGCCGGCGGCCAGGGCCATGGAGGTGGGCAGGGTGAGGATCCAGGCCATCAGGATGTTGCGCACGGTGCCGCCCTGCAGGCCGCTGCGGTTGGCGACCATGGTGCCGGCCACGCCCGAGGACAGCACGTGGGTGGTGGACACCGGCAGGCTGTAGAGGTTGGCCATGCCGATCGCCGCGGTGGCGGTGAGCTGGGCGCTGATGCCCTGGGCGTAGGTCATGCCCTGCTTGCCGATCTTCTCGCCGACGGTGAGCACCACGCGCTTCCAGCCGACCATGGTGCCCACGCCCAGGGCCAGGGCCACCGCGATGATCACCCAGAAGGGCGCGTATTCGGTGGTGCTGGTCAGGTCCTTGCGCAGCTTCTCCAGGTCGGCCTTCTCGCGCGCCGGCAGGCTGTCGAGCTTGCCGACCTTCTTCGCGGTGTCGTCCAGGCACAGCAGGTAGCGGCGCACCTGCACGCGGCTGTCGGCGGACAGCTCGTTGTAGCTGGAGATGCCCTTGATGTCGCTCAGCAGGCCCTTGAGGGTGGATTCGGTCTGTTTCGCTTCGCAGCGGTACAGCTCGGGCATCTCGCCGTCGGCGCCCTTACCCAGGGCGAGCATGTCGCCGAGCACGTCGGTGTGGCGCTGGTAGAACTGGCTGAGGTGGATGGCGGCGTCGCGGGTGCGTTCGATCTGGTAGGTGGTGCTGTTGAGGTCGAGGACGAACTTGGCGGGGACGATGCCGATCAGCACCAGCATGATCAGGCCGATGCCCTTCTGGCCGTCGTTGGAGCCGTGGACGAAGCTCACGGTCATGGCCGAGAGCACCAGCACCAGGCGGTTCCAGAACGGCGGGTGCTTCTTCTCGTCGACTTCGCGGCGGGTTTCCGGGGTCTTGTGCATCTTCGACAGCGGGTACATCCACTTCAGGCCGATCAGCACCAGGGCCGCGACGATGAAGCCGGCCAGCGGCGAGAAGATCAGCGACATGGCGATGTCGATCGCCTTCTGCCAGTTCACCCCGTCGGCCAGCGGCACGCCGGTGATGACGGCGTTGGCCAGGCCCACGCCGAGGATCGAGCCGATCAGGGTGTGCGAACTGGAGGCGGGGATGCCGAAGTACCAGGTGCCCAGGTTCCAGGCGATGGCCGCGGCCAGCAGCGAGAACACCATGGCCAGGCCGTGGCCGCTGTTGACGTTGATCAGCAGTTCCACCGGTAGCAGGTGCACGATGGCATAGGCCACGCCGACGCCACCGAGCAGCACGCCGAGGAAGTTGAAGATGCCGGAGAGGATGACCGCGCGGTAGGGCGACATGGCCTTGGTGTAGATCACCGTGGCCACCGCGTTGGCGGTGTCATGGAAGCCGTTGATGAACTCGAAGGCCAGGACGAAGCCCAGCGCCAGCACCAGGCTGATGCCTACCCAGAGGTCGAGTCCGCTGAAGAGATCGAACATGAAGTTTCTGTGACCGGTCGGTGACGGGGCGGCGATTATGCCAGAAGCGATAGGATGTCGTCTGAAACCTGAAGCGATTCTCGGAATCCAGCGACACCCGGTCGCACGGGGCTTGCAGCGCTGCGGGCAATGCGCTGCAACGTTTTCGGGGGGCCGTTGCGGCTCAGTTCGCGTCCTGTTCGGCCTGGCGTTGCTGGGCCTTCTGCAGGTCGGTCTGCATCTTCTCCAGTTCCCGGTCGAAGGCCTTGTCCTGCACGGTCGGGCGCTTGCGCCAGGGCTTCTTGTCGGGGTCGGGCTGGGCGGCGTAGAGGGTGACCTCGCCGCCATAGACATCCTTGTAACGCTGTTCCTGGCGCTCCAGTTCGGCGCGCAGTTCGTCTTTCGTCACCTGTGTTCCTGATGGCGTGTGGCTGATGGGGGGATATGCGGGGAAAGCATAGCAGGCGCGATTATAACCGCTGGCGGGGCGCTGTCAGCCGTGACCGGGGCACGCGGGTGGGCTCGCACAAATGTAACAGCAGGCTACGCTCAGGAAGCGATCAACATTCGAGGAGACCGCTCCATGATCAAGCTCCGCCTTCCCCTGCTGCTGTGCGCGCTGTTGTTCTCGGTGCAGGGTTTCGCCGCCAACACCGCCCAGCAGGAAAAGATGAAGACCTGCAACGCCGACGCCACCGCCAAGTCGCTGAAAGGTGATGAGCGCAAGACCTTCATGAGCAGCTGCCTGAAAGCCGGCGGCGGCGATACCGGCAAGAAGCTGACGCCGCAGCAGGAGAAGATGGCCCAGTGCAACAAGGACGCCGCGGCCAAGGCGCTGAAGGGCGATGAGCGCAAGACGTTCATGAGTGGGTGCCTGAAGAAATAGCGGGGGCGGGGCGCAGGTGTGGCCGGGGCGTCCGGCGTGGCCGGTGAACCCGATCGCGCTTCCCTGGGGCCGTAGAAGCAACTGGCGCTCTTCGTAGGATGGGTTGAGCCTTGGCGAAACCCATGCGGTCGTGGTGATGGGTATCGCTTCGCTCAACACCATCCTACGGGGCATTACGTTTGTCGGAGGGATAGGACTCTGTCCGCGGTGGAGCCGCGTTCCGCGTTCGTGGGAATAGCGAGGTGGACGGTGCGAGAGGACAAGGCCCGCTCGCTCAAACTCCCGAGCACAACAACCAGGCCACCGCCAGCAGATAGAACAACACCGACCCATCTTCGCTCAACGGCGACTGGACGTAATGACGTGCGTTCATGCCTTCACCTCCGCCGACCAGTAGCCCTGGGCGTTGCGGAAGGGCTGCCGGGCCATCTGCTCCGGGCGGGTGATGCCGTTGGCGCGCAGGGCGTTGACCAGCGCCGAGAAGGACTTCGCGGTATAGCTCATGGCGGGCTCCTTGCGTTCCGTCAGTGGGGGACGGAGCTATGAAAACGCAACGGCCACCATCAACGGAAATGGAACTTCCTGCTTTCGACTATTGATGAAATCGATGAAAGACCCGGCTTACCAGTCCAGCTGCAACTGGCTGTCGAACTGCCGCGGCCGGCCCGTCAGCGGGTCGTCGAAGGCCAGGTGCCGGGCCAGCAACTGCAGTGGGCGGGAATAGTCGTCGCTGCGCCGCTGCTCTTCCGGCAGTAGCTGTGGATAAAGCGGATCGTTGCGCAGCGCCGCACCCAGGGCGGCCATGTGCACGCGCAACTGGTGGCGCTTGCCGCTCACCGGGTAGAGCGCGTAGCGCCACCAGTGCTCGCGGCGCTCCAGCACCTCGATGCGGGTTTCGCTGTTGATCGCGCCCTCGGCCTCGCGCATGAGGATGAAGGGCTCGCCGTCCACCAGGCGGCTGCGCCGCACGTGGGGGAAGTCCAGCTGCGGCAGCGGCGGGGCGATGGCCTCGTAGCGCTTGTGCATGCGCCGCTCGCGGAACAGCGCCTGGTAGGCCGCGCGGCTGGCCGGGTTGGCGGAGAACAGCACCAGCCCGGCGGTGGGCCGGTCGATGCGGTGCAGCGGCACCAGCAGCGGGTTGTCCAGGCGCCGGGCCAGGCGCGCCAGCAGGGTCTGCTCGACGTACTGGCCGGAGGGCGTCACCGGCAGGAAGTGCGGCTTGTCGGCCACCACCAGGTGTTCGTCGACGTGCAGGATGCGTTCTTCGAAGGGGATCGGCGTTTCCGCCTCCACCTCGCGGAAGTAGTGCACGCGCAGGCCCTCGCGGTGCGGTGTGCTGGCGTCCAGCGGCTTGCCCTCGGCGTCCAGCACGCGGCCGCGGGCCAGGCGCTGCAGCCAGGTCTCGCGGGGGATCGCCGGGAAGCGCGCGCACAGGCAGTCGAGCACCGTCGACCAGGGCCCGGCCGGCAGGTGCAGGGTGCTGGCGCGGTGCTGGGCGGCGGAAAACGGCTTCTCGGACATGGTCGGCGGTGGCGATCGGGGGCGTGCATTAGGCCGCAGATGGGAGTCGCCGTCAAAGGCCGCCCGGCGCTCAGTGGGACAGCCGCGCGGCCAGTTCGTCGACTTCCTCGGCCCAGTCCGAGTCCTCTTCCAGGGCCTCGCGGATGAAGGCCGCCTGGGCCTCGTTCCAGAAGGGCGCGTCGGCCAGGGCCTGGTCCGCGGGCAGGCGGTGCGCGGCGAGGAAGGCGTCGATCTCCTGGCGGCCGCTGGGCAGGCCCAGTTGCTTGAACAGTTCGGCGAAGGTGTGGGGTGTGGTGTCCATGGCGGGCCTCCTGTGGTCGGTCGTGCATCAACTATAGGCGTTCGGCGCGGGCCGGTCGGCCGCGGAATCGATAGGTGGCTTTCAATTTTCCCGGCATCGGGCAATGATGGCGCAGTCCCTGACATCCCCTCGCGCCAGGCCCGTTCATGAGCTCTCCCGAGCAGCGTCCGCACGCTGTCACCCTGCAGATCGTCTCGATCGTCGGTTTCACCTTCCTGCTGTTCCTGTGCATCGGCTTTCTGCTGCCGGTGCTGCCCGGCTTCGTCCACCACGACCTGGGCTTCGACGCCACCACCGCCGGCCTGGTGATCGGCGCACAGTACCTGGCGACCCTCGCCTCGCGGCCGCTGGCCGGGCGCCTGACCGACACCCTGGGGGCCAAGCGCGCGGTGATCTACGGCCTGTTCAGCCTGGCCGGCGGCGGGGCGCTGGTGCTGCTGGCCACCAGTCTGCAGGCGCTGGCCTGGACGAGCCTGGCGCTGCTGCTGGGCAGCCGCCTGCTGATCGGCTTCGCCCAGGGCCTGATGGGCATCGGCACGGCGAGCTGGGGCATCGCCCGGGTCGGCGCGCAGAACACCGCGCGGGTGATCTCCTGGAACGGCATCGTCTGCTACGGCGGCATCGCCCTGGGCGCGCCGCTGGGCGTGGGCATGGCCGCGCAGCTGGGGCTGTGGAGCCTGGGCGCCGGCATCCTGGCGCTGGCCGGGCTCGGCCTGCTGCTGGCCCGCGGCAAGGCGCCGGCGCCGATCATCGCCGGCACGCGCATGGCCTTCTTCGCCGTGCTCGGCCGGGTACTGCCCTACGGCATGTGCGTGGCCCTGGGTTCCATCGGCTTCGGCAGCCTGGCCACCTTCATCACCCTCTACTACGGCAGCCGCGGCTGGGCCGACCCGGCCTGGTGCCTGAGCCTGTTCGGCATCAGCTTCGTCGGCGCGCGGCTGCTGCTGTCCTGGACCATCAACCGCTTCGGCGGCTTCAACGTGGCGGTGCTCTGCCTGCTGGTGGAAAGCGCCGGCCTGCTGCTGTTGTGGCAGGCGCCGAGCCCGGCCTTCGCCCTGCTCGGCACGGCGCTGACCGGCGCCGGGCTGTCGCTGGTGTACCCGGCGCTGGGCGTCGAGGCGGTGCTGCGCATCCCCGCCGTCAGCCGCAGTTCGGCGCTGGGCGCCTACGCGCTGTTCTTCGACCTGGCCCTGGGCCTGGCCGGCCCGCTGATGGGCGCGGTGGCCGCGCACTCGGACTACGCCAGCATCTTCCTGGTGGCCGCGCTGCTGGCCGCCTGCGGCTTCCTCATCTGCCTCTGGCTGCTGCGCTTCACCCGCCAGCGCCACGAGGAACTGGACTTCGACTAGACTGCGGCATCCCCCGCCGTGACCGCTTCCCATGGACATCGAACTGGCGCGCACCTTCCTGGAAATCGCCCGTGGCGGCAGCTTCGTCGCCGCCGCGCAGCGCCTGCACGTGACCCAGACCACGGTTACCGCGCGGGTGCACAACCTCGAGACGCAGCTGGGCTGCCGGCTGTTCCAGCGCAGCCGCGCCGGCGCCCGGCTGACCGATGACGGCGAGCGCTTCCTTGGCTACGCCAACCAACTGGTGCAGACCTGGGACGCGGCGCGCCGCGACCTGCCGCTGCCGGCGGGTTACCGCGAGGTGCTCAACATCGGCGGCGAGCTGAGCCTGAGCAACCCGCTGATGCTCGCCTGGACGGTGCGCCTGCGCCAGCGCATGCCGGCCCTGGCCCTGCACGCCGAGATCGGCAGCGGCGAGCGCCTGCAGAAGCAGCTGGAGCTGGGCGTGCTCGACGCCGCGCTGGTCTACCGCCCGGACTACTGGCCGGGCATGCAGGTGGAGCAGTTGCTGGAGGAGAAGCTGATCCTGGTGCGCTCGACGCAGCAGCCGGAGCCCTACATCTACATCGACTGGGGCGAGGAATTCCGCCGCCAGCACGACGCCGCGCTGCCCGACCGGGCCCACGCCGCCACCAGCTTCAGCCTCGGCCCGCTGGCCCTGCAGCACCTGCTGCAATGCGGCGGCAGCGGCTACTTCCGCACGCGGGTGGTGCACAGCTACCTGCAGGCAGGGGTACTGGAGCGGGTGCCGCTGGCGCCGGAATTCATCTACCCGACCTACCTGGTGTATTCCCGCGAGAAGGATTCGCCGGCGCTGCAGAACGCCCTGGCCATCCTCCGCGAGGTGGTGGCCGGGGACATCGACTGGTCGCAGCGCTGGGACTACGAGGCCTAGACCGCCACCTGCAGGGCGCGCTCGGCCTGCACCTGCGGCTGCAGCCAGAGGTGGCGGAAGGCGGCGATCAGGTCGGTCTGGCTGAGCATGCCGACCAGCCGGCCGGCGCCGTCGACCACCGGCAGGCAGTGCCGGCCCTGGTCGGAGAGCAGCTGGATCAGCTCCGGCAGTTGGGCGTCCTCGCGCAGCGATTGCACGCGGTGCGTCATCAGGTTGCCGACGCGCTGGCCGAAGGGCGAGCGCAGGCGGCGCTGGCCGCGGAACAGGTCGCTCAAGGTGAGGATGCCCACCAGGTGGCCGCGGTCGAGCACCGGCAGGGCCTTGAGGTGGTGCTTGTCGAGCAGGCCCCAGGCCTCCTCGATGCGCGCGTCCGGGCTGACCGAGCGGATGTCGCGGGACATGATGTCGCGCGCGCGGATGCCGCCCAGCAGGCGTTCGCTGGCGTGCTTCTCGGCGGCCAGCAGCAGGCGTTCGAGGTCCTCGGGCGTCACGTCGACGAAGCCGCCGGCGCTGGCCAGGGCGCTTTCCAGGTCGTCGGCATGCAGGCCCAGGCGCTCGCCGGGCAGCGGGTCGGCGGTCAGGTGCGGGTTGCTGGCCGGGACGGCGAGCTTGCGCGGGTAGGGCGCGCGGGTGAGGTTGTTGTAGACCAGGGCCACGCCGATCAGCGCCAGCGAGGCCACGCCCACCGGCAGCAGCAGGTGCAGCAGATGCTGGTCCACCAGCGGCCCGCCCACGGCCAGGCTGAAGGCCATGGCCGTGCTCGGCGGATGCAGGCAGCGCAGGCCGAGCATCAGCAGCACCGCCACCACCATGGACAGCGACGCCTGCGGCCAACTGTGGCCGAGCCAGTGGCCGAGCAGCAGGCCCACCAGCGCCGCCACCAGGTTGCCGCCCAGCAGCGACCAGGGCTGCGCCAGCGGGCTGGACGGCACGGCGATGGCCAGCAGGGCCGAGGCGGCCAGCGGCGGGCCGATGCGCAGCATGGTGTCGACGCCGAACAGCCAGGCGCACAGGGGCATGCACAGGCCCAGGGCGAACCCGCAGCCGAGCACGGCGCGCAGCCAGTCGCGGTTGGACGAGGGGCCGGCGCAGGGCGCCAGGCGGTGCAGCCAGGAACCGAAGGCAGCGGCTTTCATCGCGGCACCTCGCGGGAGGCGCCGGGAAGGGGGGCAGTCAATGGATGCATGTCACGCAGGCACCGCGCATCACGATTCCGGGCTGGGCCGGTCGGGCGGGCGCTTCCTTATGGTTGGTCGAGCGGCGTTCTGTCGCAGGGGCGAGGCCGACGGCCATCCTAGACAGCGTGACGATCCATATCCAATGAATGTTATTGCTGTTTGAGTGCAATATCGGTGAAGTGTGGGCTCGCCCGCGCGGGCCTCACACCGGCGGGAAGGCCTTGAACGCCTCCAGTGTCTCGGCATGGGCGGTCCAGTCGCGCAGGGCCGGGTAGTCGTCGGCGGCCACGCGCTCGGCATGCACCAGCTGGATGAAGGTCCAGGCCACGGCGGCGCTCAGGCCGGCCTGGTCGAGGCGGCCGTCGCGCGGCAGCGGCTGCGTCAGCAGCTCCAGCTCCAGGCCGGCGCAGGCGGCGCGCAGCTGCTGGTCCACCCGGGCGTACCAGGCGGCGTCGCGGCGGGCCTCGTCGCGCTGCAGCTCGTAGTACAGCTGCACGGCCTTCTCGCAGGCCACCAGGGCCAGGCCCAGCAGGCGCGTGGCGCGCACCCGTTCGGCCGGCTCGGCGGGCATCAGGCTGCGCCCGGCCTGGTGTTCGGCCAGGTCGATGATCAGGCTCGAATCCATCAGCACCTGGCCGTCGTCCAGCACCAGGCTGGGCGCCTTGACCACCGGGTTGATGGCGCGGAACTCCTCGACGTGGCGGAACACCGAGAGCGAGCGGTGGCTGAAGTCGACGTCCAGCAGGCGCAGGCTGATGGCCACGCGGCGGACGTAGGGCGAGTCGAGCATTCCGATCAGTTGCATGGAGGCATCCTGTTATTGGAGATTACATGGGGTGGCCGGCTGCGAAGGCCGCATGGCAGCGCTGCTGTCGCTAAATCTAGCGGCTGGAAAGGCCGGGAAAAATCGATGATTTATAACTGCAAGGGTTAGTAGAACTTACATGAGCGCCTATCCACCCCTGTCCGCGCTGCGCAGCTTCGAGGCCGTGGCCCGGCTCGGCAGCGTGACCCAGGCCGCCGCCGAACTGCACGTCACCCACTCGGCGGTCAGCCAGCAGGTACGCCAGCTGGAGGAACTGCTCGGCGTCACCCTGCTGCAGCGCGAGGGCCGCGGCCTGCGCCTGAGCGAGGAGGGCCGCCTCTACGCCCTGCAGGTACGCCGTGCCCTGCGCGACATAGCCGAAGCCACGCGCCTGGCGCGGGCGCGGCCCAGCGAGGGGGAACTGGTGGTGGCGGTGCTGCCGTCCTTCGCCCAGCAATGGCTGCTGCCGCGCCTGCCGGCGTTCCGCGAACGCCATCCCGAATACCGCCTGCGCCTGCTGGCCAGCCTGGAAGTGATCGATCTGCGCCAGGGCCTGGCCGACGTGGCCATCCGCATCGGTCAGGGGCACTGGGAGGGCCTGGCCCAGCAACGCCTGTTCGACGACGAACTGCTGGCGGTCTGCGCCCCGCACTTCAACGGCGGGCGCCTGCCGCGCACGCCGCAGCAGATCCTCGCCGGCCCGCTGATCCACGGCTTCGAATCCTGGCTGCCCTGGTGCCAGGCGGCGGGCGTGGCGCTGCCCGAAGGCGACGGCCTGTTCACCGTCAACGACTCCAACCTGGTGGTGGAGGCCCTGCGCCTGGGCCTGGGCATAAGCGTCGAACGCCGCAGCCTGGTGGCCGGCGCCCTGGCCCGCGGCGAACTGGTGCAACTGGGCGAGGTCAGTGCGCCCTACGCCTACCCCTACTGGCTGGTGTGGCCGCAGCGGGAGGAGACGCGGACCAAGGTGGCGGTGTTCGCACAGTGGTTGGCGGAGGAGGTGGATGGGTATTTGGGGCGGGGGTGATGCGCGTCCAGCGTAGGGCGAATAACCGTTCGCGGTTATCCGCCGTTTCACCCAGCTCATGCCCGGCTTCGCGGTCGAGCCCAGAGTGCCCGGAAGCAGGTGATCCGTGACCGAACCCGAAGCGCGCCTGGGGTCGAGGTCAAACGGCGGATAACGCCGTAGGCGTTATGCGCCCTACACCTGCCCCAGCCTTGGCGTAGGGCGAATAACCGTTCGCGGTTATCCGCCGTTTCCTCCAGCTCATGCCCGGCTTCGCGGTCGAGCCCGGAGTGCCCGGAAGCAGGTGCTCCGTGGCCCAACCCGAAGCGCGCCTGGGATCGAGGTCAAACGGCGGATAACGCCGTAGGCGTTATGCGCCCTACACCTGGCCCAGCCAAAGCACGCGCTTCGCGACACAGAACGTCGCCCCACCCCGATAAAATCCCCCCTCGCAGGAAAAACCCTCCCACCCCACCCCGGCTTCTGCTCAAATTGCCGGGCCCCCCGGTAAACCTGGAGAAACGATGAGCGAAGCCCTGAGCCCCGGCCTGATGGTCATCCACGGCAACCACCCCGAGGCGCTGCGCGACCTGCTGGTGGCCTGGATGGCGCGCTACCCGCTGGCGCCGCTGGAAAGCGAAACCATCCTGGTGCAGAGCAACGGCATCGCCCAGTGGCTGAAACTGGCCCTGGGCCGCGACGTCGCCGACGGCGGCTGCGGCATCACCGCGGCGCTGGACGTGCAGCTGCCCGCGCAGTTCCTCTGGCGCGCCTACCGCGGCGCGCTGGGCAAGGACCAGGTGCCGGAAGTCTCGGTGCTGGACAAGGCGCCGCTCACCTGGCGCCTGATGCGCCTGCTGCCGACCCTCCTGGCGCGCGAGGAGTTCCAGGCTCTGCGCCGCTTCCTCGCCGACGATGCCGACCTGCGCAAGCGCTACCAACTGGCCGAGCGCCTGGCCGACCTGTTCGACCAGTACCAGGTGTACCGCGCCGACTGGCTGGAGGACTGGAGCGAGCACCGCGACCAGTTGCGCACCGCCGGCGGCAACCTTCGCCCGCTGAACGACGACGAACGCTGGCAGGCCGAGCTGTGGCGCGCCCTGCTGGCGGAGGTGGGCGAGGACGGCCTGGCCGGCAGCCGCGCCGGCGTGCACCGGCGCTTCCTCGAACGCCTGCGCGAAGGCGCGCCGCCCAAGGGGCTGCCGCGCCGGGTGGTGGTGTTCGGCATCTCCGCCATGCCGGCGCAGACGGTGGAGGCCTTGGCCGCGCTGGCGCAGGTGGCCCAGGTGCTGCTGTGCGTGCACAACCCCTGCCGCCACCACTGGGCCGACATCGTCGCCGACAAGGACCTGCTGCGCCACGAATACCGCCGCCAGCAGCGCCGCCCCGGCGTGCCGCTGCAACTGGACGACGACCTCCAGCACCAGTATGCCCAGCCGCTGCTGGCCGCCTGGGGCAAGCAGGGCCGCGACTACATCAACCTGCTCGACCAGTACGACAACCCCGAGAGCTACCGCAGCCGCTTCGGCGAGGTCAGCGGCGGGCGCATCGACCTGTTCAGCGAGGAGTCGCCGGCGCACCTGCTCGGCCAGTTGCAGGACGACATCCTCGAACTGCGCCCGCTGGCCGAGACCCGCACGCAATGGCCGGCGCTGGAGCCGGCGCGGGACCGCTCCATCCGCTTCCACCTGGCCCACAGCGCCCAGCGCGAGGTGGAGGTGCTGCACGACCAACTGCTGGCGCGCTTCGACGCCGACCCCACGCTGCGCCCGCGCGACGTCATCGTCATGGTCCCCGACATCGACGCCTACGCGCCGCACATCCAGGCGGTGTTCGGCCAGCTCGGGCGCGACGACCGGCGCTTCATCCCCTTCACCCTGGCCGACCAGGGCCAGCGCGGCCGCGAGCCGCTGCTGGTGGCCCTGGAGCACCTGCTGCAACTGCCCGACAGCCGCTTCGC
Source organism: Pseudomonas sp. PI1 (assembly GCF_000812405.1). NCBI lineage: Bacteria > Pseudomonadati > Pseudomonadota > Gammaproteobacteria > Pseudomonadales > Pseudomonadaceae > Pseudomonas > Pseudomonas sp. PI1. The sequence continues at coordinate 79,844 of NZ_JWMC01000045.1, read as the reverse complement.
GGTGAGCGAAATCCTCGACCTGCTGGACGTCGGCGCCCTGCGCGCGCGCTTCGGCATCGGCGAGGCCGACCTGCCGCTGCTGCAACGCTGGATCGACGGCGCCGGGGTGCGCTGGGGCCTGGACGGCGAGCAGCGCGAAGACCTCGGCCTGCCCGCCGCCGAAGAGGCCAACACCTGGCGCTTCGGCCTGCGGCGCATGCTGCTGGGCTTTGCGGTGGGCGAGGGCGAGGCCTTCCAGGGCATCCAGCCCTATGCCGAGATCGGCGGCCTGGACGCCGCCGTGCTCGGCCCCCTGGCCGGCTTGCTGCAACGCCTGGCCGAGGCCTGCGAGCGCCTGGCCGAGCCGGCGCCGCCGGAGGTCTGGCGCGAGCGCCTGCGCCAGCTGCTCGACGACTTCTTCCTGACCCGCGACGAGCACGACGAACTGCTGCGCCAGCAACTGCTGCAACTGCTCGAACGCTGGCTGGAAACCTGCGGGCGCGCCGCCTTCGGCGAACCGCTGCCGCTGTCGGTGGTGCGCGAGGCCTGGCTCGGCGGCCTCGACGCCGGCGGCCTGAACCAGCGCTTCCTGGCCGGCGCGGTGAGCTTCTGCACGCTGATGCCGATGCGCGCCATTCCCTTCCGCGTGGTCTGCCTGCTGGGCATGAACGACGGCGACTACCCGCGCCAGCAGCCGCCGCTGGACTTCGACCTGATGCGCAACGACTACCGCCCCGGCGACCGCTCGCGGCGCGAGGACGACCGCTACCTGCTGCTCGAAGCCGTGCTCTCGGCGCGCGACCAGCTGTACGTCAGCTGGGTGGGCCGCAGCATCCGCGACAACAGCGAGCGCCCGCCCTCGGTGCTGATCGGCCAGCTGCGCGACCACCTGGCGGCCGGCTGGTCGCTGGCCGGCCAGCCCGGCGACGGCAAGGCGCTGCTCCACGCGCTGACCACCGAACACCCGCTGCAACCCTTCAGCCGCCGCTACTTCGAAGGCCGGGGCGAGGGCGTCGACGGCTTCTACACCTACGCCCGCGAATGGCGCGAGGTGCACCGCGACGACGAGCCGGCGGCACAGGCCGAGGCGCCGCTGCCCGAACTGCTGCCGGACGCGCCCATCGGCCTGCGCGTGCTCGCCGACTTCCTCGCCAGCCCGGTCAACGCCTTCTTCCAGCAGCGCCTGAAGGTGCGCTTCGCCGAGGAAGACCTGACCGGCCACGACGAGGAAACCTTCGCCCTCGACGGCCTGCAGGTCTGGCAGCTGCAATTCGAACTGTGCGAGCGCCTGCGCCCGTGGATCGAGCAGCACTGGGCCGACGGCGAGCTGCCCGGCCGCATCGAGGGGCAGCTGGCGCGCCTGCGCGGCGAGGGGCGCCTGCCGCTGGCGGCCTTTGGCGCCTTCAGCGCCCGCGAGTTGAGCGCGCCGCTGGGCGAACTGCTGACGCGCTACCGCGAGGAACTGGAGCACTGGAGCGAGGCCGAGGAAGGCCAGCGCGAGCTTATCCACAGCCACGCGGCCAGCGGCGTGGAACTGGGCGACTGGCTCGGCGGCCTGCGGCGCAACGCCGAGGGCCACTGGGCCAGCGTGCAGCTGGTCAGCGGCAAGCTGCACGAAGGCCGCGGCTACAAGTGGCACAGCCTGGTGCGCCACTGGGTGCGCCACCTGGGCCTGCAACTGTGCGGCGCGCCGGTGCGCAGTCTGCTGGTCAGCCAGACCGGCACCCTGGAACTGCCGCCGCTGTCCGTGGACATCGCCCGCGGCCACCTGGACGCGCTGATCACCGCCTGGCTCGAAGGCCTGCGCCGGCCGCTGCCGGTGGCCTGCAAGGCGGCCTTCGCCTGGCTGGGCGCCGCCGGTGACGAAGCCCGCGCCGCCAGCGAGGCGGCCAAGCGCTACGACGGCGGCTTCGGCAGCAGCGGCGAGGCGGCTGCCTCGCCGGCCCTGGCGCGGGTCTACCCGGACTTCGCCAGCCTCAGCGCCAGCGGCGAATTCGCCACCTGGGCGGAAAACCTCTACGGCCCGCTGTACCAGCTGCTGCAACGCCGCGACGACGAGGAGCAAGGCCAATGAGCCGCGAACTGCGCGCCCTGGAATTCCCCCTGCACGGCAGCCGCCTGATCGAGGCCAGCGCCGGCACCGGCAAGACCTTCACCATCGCCCTGCTGTACCTGCGCCTGGTGCTCGACCACGGCGGCGAACTGGCCTTCGGCCGGCCGCTGAGCCCGCCGGAAATCCTCGTGGTGACCTTCACCGACGCCGCCACCCAGGAACTGCGCGAACGCATCCGCGCGCGCCTGGGCGAGGCCGCCGCCTGCTTCGCCGAGCCGGCGCTGCAGCACGACGCGCTGCTGGTGGAGCTGCGCGCCAGCTACCCGGAGCAGCGCTGGCCCGGCTGCGCGCGCCTGCTGCGCCTGGCCGCCGATTGGATGGACGAGGCCGCCGTGTCGACCATCCACAGCTGGTGCTACCGCATGCTCCGCGAGCACGCCTTCGACAGCGGCAGCCTGTTCACCCAGGACCTGATCACCGACCAGAGCGAACTGCTCGCCGAAGTGGTGCGCGACTACTGGCGGCGCAACTTCTATCCGCTGCCGGCGCCGGCGGCGAAGGTGGTCGGCGACATCTACAAGGGCGGCCCCGAGACCCTGGCGCGCCTGCTGCAGCCCTTGCTGGCGCAGCAGGAAGCCGGCTTCCGCTATGCCGACCAGCCGCTGAGCGCGCCCGGCTCGCTGCGCGAGCTGCTGGAGGAAACCGGCGCCTTCTACGCGCGCCTGGACGAACTGGAGCAGCAGGCCCGCGCCGCCTGGGCCGCCGACGCCCAGGGCCTGCGCCAACTGCTGATCGACCTGCGCCCGCAGCTCAACGGCAACAGCTACCGCAACAAGGACGACGACGCCGTGTTCGAAGGCTGGCTGCAGGCACTGGAAGCCTGGAGCCTGGGCGGCGAAGCGCCGGAAAACCTCCACCGCTTCGGCCAGACGCGGATCAAGGTGAAGGCCAAGACGCAGGTGCCCGAGCACGCCGCGTTCCAGGCCATCGATGCTTGGCTGGAGGCCGCCGAGCAGCAGCCGGACATCGCCCCGCAACTGCTGCTGCACGCCCTGGGCGAAGTCAGCCGCGCCCTGGAGGCGGAGAAGCAGCGCCGCGCCGAACTGGGCTTCGACGACCTGCTGGCGCGCCTGGACCGCGCCCTGGCCGGCCCCGGCGGCGAGCACCTGGCCGAGCGCATCCGCCTGCAGTTCCCGGTGGCGCTGATCGACGAATTTCAGGACACCGACCCGCTGCAGTACCGCATCTTCGAGCGCATCTACCGCATCGCCGACAACCCTAGGGATTGCGGCCTGTTCATGATCGGCGACCCCAAGCAGGCGATCTACGCCTTCCGCGGCGCCGACATCCACACCTACCTGCGCGCCCGCGCCGCCACCGCCGGGCGCCACTACACCCTGGGCACCAACTACCGCTCGACCCTCGCCGTGGTGGAGGCGGTGAACCACTGCTTCGCCTTCGCCGAGGGCCACGAGCGCAGCGCCTTCCGCTTCGCTGCGCAGGGCGACAACCCGGTGCCGTTCCAGGCGGTGGCCGCCAAGGGCCGCGACGAGCGCCTGCTGATCGACGGCGAGGAAGCCGCGGCGCTGACCCTCTGGCAGTTGGAGAACGACGGCCAGGTGGTCGGCAGCCGGCTCTACCGCGAGCAGATGGCCGCCGGCGCCGCCAGCGCCATCCGCCACTGGCTGAGCCTGGCCCAGCAGGGCCGCGCCGGGCTGTACAAGGCCGATGGCACGGGCCGCGCGCTGCGCCCGGCGGACATCGCCATCCTGGTGCGCGGGCGCAGCGAGGCCGAGGCGGTGCGCGCGGAACTGGCGGCGCGGCGCCTGGCCAGCGTCTACCTGTCCGACCGCGACTCGGTGTTCGACAGCCCCGAGGCCGGCGACCTGCTGCACTGGCTGCGCGCCTGCGCCGAGCCGGGCAACGACGCCCTGCTGCGTAGCGCCCTGGCCACCCGCACCCTGGGCCTGGGCTGGCAGACCCTGGAGCGGCTGAACCAGGACGAACAGTTCTGGGAAGGCATGCTCATGCGCTTCCGCGACTACCGCAGCCAGTGGCAGCAGCAGGGCGTGCTGCCCATGCTGCGCCGGCTGCTGGCCGACTTCGAACTGCCGGCGCGGCTGCTGCGGCGCGCCGACGGCGAGCGCAGCCTGACCAACCTGCTGCACCTGGCCGAATGGCTGCAACGCGAGGCCGCCGAGCTGGACGGCGAGCATGCCCTGCTGCGGGTGCTGGCCGAGCAGCTGGCCAGCCCGTCGAGCGAGGAAATCCTCCGTCTGGAAAGCGACGCCGACCTGATCAAGGTGGTGACCATCCACAAGTCCAAGGGCCTGGAATACCCGCTGGTGCTGCTGCCGTTCATCTGCAGCTGGAAGGAGCTGGACGGCAAGAGCCAGACGCCGCCCAGCTTCCAGGGCGAGCACGGCAAGGTGATCGAGCTGGCGCGCGGCAAGGACCTGGCCGAGGCCGCCTACCGCCTGGCCAACGACGAACGCCTGGGCGAGGACATGCGCCTGCTCTACGTGGCCCTGACCCGCGCCCGCCACGCCCTATGGCTGGGCGTGGCGCCGCTGGTGGCGGGTAACGCGAAGAACCCCGAGCTGCACAAGGGCGCCTTCGGCTACCTGCTCGGTGGCGGCGCGGCCATCGCCCTGGACGGCTTCGCCGGCTGCCTGCAGGCCCTGGGCGGCGGCTGCCCCGGCATCCGCATCGAACCGGTGCCGGCGGTGGACGCCACGGCCTACGACGAGGCCCGCGCCGGCCAGCTCGGCCAGGCCCGCGAGCCGCAGCGGCGGGTGGCGGAGAAATGGTGGATCGCCAGCTATTCCGCCTTGGCCACCCTGGACGCCGAAGGCGACGCCCCGGCACCGGCCAGCGAACCCATCAGCGCCGAGGAAGCCACCCTGCGCGAAGGCGACGCCGACAGCGCCGCGGCCGAACTGGCACAGGCCGCGCCGGCCGCCGGCAGCCTGCACGCCTTCCCGCGCGGGCCCAACCCCGGCAGCTTCCTCCACGGCCTGCTGGAATGGGCCGCCGACGAGGGCTTCGCCGCCGTGGCGGAGCAACCCGAGGCGCTGCGCGACCTGATCGCCCGGCGCTGCCAGCTGCGCGGCTGGGAAGCCTGGATCGAGCCCCTGGCGCAGTGGCTGCCGGCCTTCCTCCAGGCCAGCCTGGCGGTGCCCGGCGCGGCGCCGGTGCAACTGGCGGCGCTGGCCAGCTACCAGAAGGAAATGGAGTTCTGGTTCGCCGTGAAACCCACCGACAGCATCCGCCTCGACGCCGCCGTGCGCGCCCACGTGCTGCCCGGCGAGGCGCGCCCGGCGCTGCAGCCGACGCAGCTGGGCGGCATGCTCAAGGGCTTCATCGACCTGGTCTTCGAACACGAGGGGCGCTACTACGTGGCCGACTACAAATCCAACTGGCTCGGCCCCGACGCCGCCGCCTACACCGCGCCGGCCCTGCGCGCGGCGGTGCTGGAGCACCGCTACGACCTGCAGTACGCGCTCTACCTGTTCGCCCTGCACCGCCTGCTCAAGGCGCGCCTGGCGGACTACGACTACGACCGCCACGTCGGCGGCGCGCTCTACCTGTTCCTGCGCGGCGGCGAGCACGGCGTGTTCCACGAACGCCCGCCGAAGGCACTGATGCAGGCGCTGGAGGCGCTGTTCAGCCAGCACGCGGAGGAGGTGCCGGCATGACCCGCGAGCAACTGCTGGAACTGCTCGGCCAATGGGCCGGACGCGGCTGGCTGCGCGAGCTGGACCGCGCCTTCGCGGCCTTCCTGGTGGAGCAGGCGCCCGACGCCGAGCCGCTGCTGATCCTCGCCGCCGCCCTGGCCAGCCACCAGCTGGGCCGCGGCCACGTGTGCCTGGACCTGGCCGCGACCCTCGCCGACAGCCGCTTCGCCCTGTCGCTGCCGCCGGACGGCGAACTGGAGGGCACGCCGCTGACGTTGCCCGGCGAACTGCTCGACGGCCTCGACCTGGCCGCCTGGCAGGCCGCCCTGGCCGACCCGCGCCTGGTGGGCGAGGGCCCCGGCGCCACGCCGCTGGTGCTGGCCGGCCCGCGCCTGTACCTGCGCCGCTACTGGCAGTACGAACGCGAGGTGCGCGCCGGCATCGACCAGCGCCTGGCCCGCGGCGAGGCCCTGCGCGCGGCGTTGCCGGTGGATGCGTTGCGCCAGGCCCTGGACGCGCTCTTCCCGAAACGCCCCGGCGCCCCGGCGGACTGGCAGAAACTGGCCTGCGCCCTGGCCGCCGGCAACGCCTTCGGCATCGTCACCGGCGGCCCCGGCACCGGCAAGACCACCACCGTGGTGCGCCTGCTGGCGCTGCTGCAGAGCCTGGCCCTGGGCGGCGAGGGCGGGCGGCCGCTGCGCATCCGCCTGGCGGCGCCCACCGGCAAGGCGGCGGCGCGGCTCAACGAATCCATCGCCAACGCCGTGGACCGCCTGGACCTCGGCGCCTTCGCCAACGGCGAGCAGATACGCCAGCAGGTGCCCAAGGAAGTCACCACCCTGCACCGCCTGCTCGGCAGCCGCCCGGACAGCCGGCAGTTCCGCCACCACCCCGGCAACCCGCTGGCGCTGGACCTGCTGGTGGTGGACGAAGCCTCCATGGTCGACCTGGAAATGATGGCCGCGCTGCTCGGCGCGCTGCCGGACAAGGCGCGGCTGATCCTGCTCGGCGACAAGGACCAACTGGCCTCGGTGGAAGCCGGCGCGGTGCTCGGCGAACTGTGCAGCCGCGCCCGCGAGGGCCACTACCGCGCGGCGACCCGCGACTGGCTGCAGGCGGTCAGCGGCGAGCAGGTCGACGATGATCTGCTCGACGCCCACGGCCAGCCCCTCGACCAGGCCGTGGCCATGCTCCGCCACAGTCACCGCTTCAGTTCCGCCAGCGGCATCGGCCAGCTCGCCGAGGCGGTCAACGCCGGCGACGTGGCGGCCATGCGCGCGGTCTGGGAACGGGGCTACGCCGACCTGGCGCGCCTGGCCCTGGACGCCCGCGACGACCGCGGCCTGCGCGAACTGGTGGTGGAAGGCGGCGGCCGCTACTTCCTCGACGCCGCCGCCCGCCCGGATGTGGCCCCGCCCCAGGGCTACCGCCACTACCTGCAGGTGCTGCGCGACGCCCGCCCGGCGCCGGACGCCGCCCAGGCCGAGTTCGACGCCTGGGCCGCCCGCGTGCTCGCCGCCCACTGCCAGTTCCAGGTGCTCTGCGCCCTGCGCCGCGGCCCCTGGGGCGTGGACGGGCTGAACCTGCGCATCGCCGACCTGCTGCAGGACGAAGGGCTGATCCAGCCCCACAGCGGCGCCTGGTACCTCGGCCGCCCGCTGCTGGTCACGCGCAACGACTACGGCCTGGGCCTGATGAACGGCGACATCGGCATCACCCTGGCGCTGCCCCGGGAGGAGGGCGGCGAGCGCAAATGGCCGCTGCGCGTGGCCTTCGCCGACGGCCGCGGCGGCATCAAGTGGGTGCTGCCCAGCCGCCTGCAGGCGGTGGAAACGGTGTTCGCCATGACCGTGCACAAGTCCCAGGGCTCGGAGTTCACCCACGCTGCCCTGGTGCTGCCCGACGCGCTCAACCCCATTCTCACCCGCGAGCTGGTCTACACCGGCATCACCCGCGCGCGCAGCTGGTTCAGCCTGGCCAGCGCCGGACGCGGCCAGTGGGTGCTGGAGGCGGCGATCGAGCGGCGGGTGCAGCGGGCCAGCGGGTTGCTGGAAGCTTGAGGGGCAGAATTGCGATAGGCATCACAATTAGAATTGTCTGATGTCAGTTTGAGGTCATTGCCTACAAGCTGATGGGATGAAGTTAGGACAATTCCTTCGTCCGCTGGACGCCTCCTTTTCCACTCCCAGCGCCGCCCGCAAACTGCTGCGCCTGCTCAGCGGCGCGCTGCTGCTGTGCCTGCTGTGCAGCCTGGCGTTCGCCCTGAGCATGGCGTTCAACCATGAGGTGTCGATCCGCCGCCGCGACATGAACGCGGCCATGTACGAGGCGCAGCTGTATTTCAGCCAGCGCGAGTCGTTGCTCGACTACCTCGGCCGCGGCCATGTGCCGCTGGCCACGCCCGTCACCGCGGCCACGCGGCTACCCGCCTGGCCCGGCGAAGGGCCGGCGCCGTTGCTGCTGCCGCTGCCCGGCGCCGCGCGGGCGCTGCTGCTGTTCCCCGGCGACCTGGCTGAGCTGCGCGACAAGCGCCTGGGGCTGATCCACGTGGCGTCCGGCGCTACGCCGCAGGTCAGCCGGCTCAACGAGGCGGGCCACCCCGACGCCGCGCTGCCGGCCGGCGTGCTCGCCGCCCTGGCGGGCAGGGCCGGGGCGGGGCCGGGCACGCGCTGGCTGGCCGACCCCGGCGACCCGCTGGGGCGGCTGTTTCTGTTCAAGCGCCTGGATGACGGCTGGCTGGGTCTGGAAATCCGCGGCGACGACCTCGACGCGGCGCTGCAGCGGCCCGAGGCCGGCGACTACCTGCTGCTGGACCGCCGGCACCGGGTGGTGTTCTCCAGTCCCGCCGAAAGCCCCGACGGCGAAGTGTTCCGCAACCTGTGGAATGGCGACTGCTTCGACTTCGTCGGCCTGGGGCCGATTCCCCAGCAGGTGGCCCTGCTCAAGCACCTGGGCGCCTCGAACTGGGCGCTGGTCTACCACCAGGGCGTCGGCCAACTGCTGGTTGCCCTCTGGTTGCCGATCCTGCTGGCCAGCGGCCTGGCGCTGGCCGCCGGCCTGCTGCTGCAGCGCCTGGGGCAGCGCATCGACCAGCGCCTGATCCGCCCGGCGCAGCAGCGCCTGGAGGCGCTCAAGGAAAGCGAAGCCTTCTCCCGCGCGGTCATCCGCGCCGCCCCCGTGGCGCTGTGCGTGCTGCGCCGCGCCGATGCCGCGGTGGTGCTGGAGAACCCCCAGGCCGAGCAATGGCTGGACGGCGGCCAGGTGATCCCCCGCGATGGCGCGCGCTGGATCGCCCAGGCCTTCGCCAGTGACGGCGGCGCGGCCTGCGAGGAACTGGCGGTGGGCGGCGGGCGCCACCTGTACCTGAGCTACACGCCGACGCGCTACAACGGCGAGGACGTGTTGTTCTGCGCCTTCAGCGACATCAGCGCGCGCAAGCAGGCCGAGGCCGAGCTGTCCCGCGCCAAGCAGCTGGCCGACGCCGCCAACCAGGCTAAGACGCTGTTCCTGGCCACCATGAGCCACGAGATCCGCACGCCGCTGTACGGCGTGCTGGGCACCCTGGAACTGCTCGGCCGCACCCGCCTGGACCTGCAGCAGACCGGCTACCTGCAGGCCATCCAGCGTTCCTCGTCGACCCTGCTGCAGCTGATCAGCGACGTGCTCGACGTGTCCAAGATCGAGGCCGGGCAACTGGTGCTGGAGCCGGAGGAATTCTCGCCCCTGGAGCTGACCGAGGAAGTGGTCCAGTCCTTCGCCGGCGCGGCGCGGGCCAAGGGCCTGCAACTGTTCAGCTGCATCGACGCGCAACTGCCCCTGCGCCTGTCCGGCGACGCCACGCGCATCCGCCAGATCCTGGGCAACCTGCTGAGCAACGCGCTGAAGTTCACCGACAGCGGCCGCGTGCTGGTGCGCGTGCGCCAGCGCGGCGAGGAGGGCGGCAAGGCGATCCTGGACTGGCAGGTGATCGACAGCGGCTGCGGCATCGCCGCCGAGGAGCAGGTGCGGCTGTTCGAGCCCTTCTACCAGGTTGGCGGCAGCGCCCGCCAGGTGGGCGGCACCGGCCTGGGCCTGTCGATCTGCAAGCGCCTCACCCGCCTGATGCACGGCCGCCTGCGGGTGGTCAGCGACCTCGGCCTGGGCAGCAGCTTCACCCTGAGCCTGCCGCTGGAGCCGGTCGAGGCCGCGGCGGCGCAACCGATTCTGGAGGACGGCCCGGTGCTGGTGCTCTCGCCCATGCGCGAGCTGGGCGAGGCGCTGTGCGGCTGGATCGCCCGCTGGGGCGCGCGGGCGCGGATGGCCACGCCGCAACTGCTGGCCGAGGCCGACGACCAGTCGGTGCTGGTGGAGGTCCGCCTGCACGGCCCGGCGGCGCCGCCGCTGGAGGGCTGGCCGGGCTGCCGCGTGGTGCTCAGCGCCGAGGGGCACCTGCAGCCGGCGCGCCTGGGCTGCGACTGGCTGGTCGGCCTGCACAGCCTGGGCGCCCTGGGCCGGGCCATCGGGCTGGCCCAGGGCTGCCTCAGCGGCGGCGCCCAGCGCGAACGCCCGGCGGGCGCCGCACGCGACCTGCAGGGGCTGCGCGTGCTGGTGGTGGAGGACAACCAGATCAACCAACTGATCCTGCGTGACCAGCTGAACGCCCTGGGCTGCCGCGTGGAGCTGGCCGGCAACGGCCAGGAAGCCCTGCAGCGCGGGCGCGCCGAAGACATCGACGTGGTCCTCACCGACCTCAACATGCCACGCATGGACGGCTACCAACTGGCCAGCGAACTGCGCCAGCGCGGCTGGCAGCAGCCGATCATCGGGGCCACCGCCAATGCCATGCGCGAGGAGCGCGAGCGCTGCCTCGCCGCCGGCATGGATGACTGCCTGCTCAAGCCGGTGGACCTGGAGACGTTGTACCGCTGCCTGGCGGCAGCGAAGGAGATTTCATGAACCCCCTGCCTTACCGGGTGCTGGTCGTCGAAGACCAGGCCTTCCAGCGCGAGTACCTGCTGGAGCAACTGCGCACCCAGGGCGTGTGCTACCTCGAGGCGGCCGCCGACGGCGCCGAGGCCATCGAGCGCCTGGAGCGCCAGCGCTTCGACCTGGTGCTCAGCGACCTGCTGATGCCGGGGATGGACGGCGTGCAGCTGATCCAGCACCTGTCCACCCTGGAGTGGCGCCCGCAGCTGGCACTGATGAGCTCGGCGCCGCAGCGGGTGCTCGGCGGCGCCTGCCAGGCGGCCCGGGCGCTGGGCCTGACGGTGCTCGACCTGATCGCCAAGCCGGCGCCGCCGGCGGCCATCGCGCGGCTGCTGGAGCGCCTCGGCCAGCGCCAGGGCGCCGCGCGCGAACCGGGCCGGCAGGCGACCTGCTTCAGCCGCTCGCAACTGCTGCTGGCCCTGGCGCGGGGCGAGCTGCAGGCCTGGTTCCAGCCGAAGAAGTCGCTGCGCGACGGGCGCATCGTCGCCGCCGAGGCCCTGGTGCGCTGGCTGCACCCGGAGCACGGCCTGCTGCTGCCCGGCGCCTTCATCGACGACCTGGCCCGCCACGGCCTGGAGCAGGTGCTGCTGTGGACCATGATCGAGCAGTCGCTGCGCGCCCAGGCCGGCTGGCGCCAGCAGGGCTACCGCATACCGGTGTCGGTGAACCTGCCGACGCACCTGCTGGACGACCCCGGCCTGCCCGACCGCCTGGCCGACTTCGTCGTGCTGCAGGGCGGCGAGCCGGCCTCGCTGTGCTTCGAGTTGACCGAAAGCAGCACCACGCGCCGGCCCGGCAACTACCATGCCGGGGCCTGCCGCCTGCGCATGAAGGGCTTCGGCCTGGCCCAGGACGACTTCGGCCAGGGCTACAGCTCGCTGTACAACCTGGTGTCGACGCCCTTCACCGAACTGAAGATCGACCGCGCCCTGGTGCACGGCAGCGTCGAGGACGAATCCCTCGCCGCGGCCCTGGAGAGCACCGTGGCCCTGGGCCACCGGCTGGGCCTGGAAGTGGTCGCCGAAGGCGTGGAGAGCACCGCCGAGCTGAGCCTGCTGCGGCGCCTGGCCTGCGACCGGGTACAGGGCTTCCTGATCTCCGAGGCGGTGTGCGCCGAGGCCTTCGACCGCCTGCTGCACGAAGACGGGCCGGCGGGGGCTCCCTGAGCCTCGTCCGGCGCCGCGCCGGCGGCGCAGCCTCGCGGGCTCGCCCGGGGCCATCTACAGTCAGCGAATCATGTTCTGCATGTTTCATGCGCGGAGCCCATTGCACCTTGGAACACAACGAAGGCTCGATCGGCAAGCTGGCCCGCAGCTCGCAGCGCCTGAACTTCTGGCTGTTCGGGCTGCTGGCGCTCAGCCTCGGGCTGGTGGGCGTGAGCTTCTGGGCGATCAAGCGCGTGCTGCAGGAGGAGTACGACAAGATCGACTTCCACTTCTCCCGGCTGATGGGCGACATCCGCGAGCACGAGGCGTTCCTGCTGCGCATCGCCCAGCAGAGCGACGAGGCCACGCGCAAGCGCGACCAGGACGTGGTGCCGCTGCAGCTCTCGCTGCAATGGCGCGAGGGGCCGATGGAGGTCTACGAGGGCCGCGAGTTCTCCTTCGCCATGCCCTTCACCCTGGCCGCCCGCGACCACGCGCCGGCGGACGGCGTCTCCACCGGGCCGTTCTCCCTCGGGGTGATGCTGGCGAACTTCTACTCCAGCGTCTGGAGCACTTCCAGCTACCCGGCGCCGCAGGCGCTGCTGTTCGACCTGGACGGCACCACCAGCATCGCGGTGCCGGCTCTGGCCAGCTCCCCGGGGCGCGGCGGGCTGGCCCGCGACACCTTCCTCGAAGTGGCCGCGCGGGTCGCCGCCGGCGTGCGCGAGCGCCCGCCCCCCGCGCACGACTACCAGGTGCACTGGGGCCGCGCCGACACCTACCACGGCGACAGCCGCGCGCTGCTCGGCTACGTCACCGTCGACCTGCCGGACAGCCTGTGGTGGGAAGGCGAGCGCGAGCGCCAGGTGATCGCCGCCAGCCTGCTCGACCTGGACCGCATCAACGACTACGAGCAGACCCTCCTGCGCCCGCTGTTCGGCCAGCTGACCCTGCTGGCGCCGGACGGCCGCCAACTGATGGGCCCACCGCGTCCGGCGGAGCTGGACGACGGCCTGAGCCTGGGCAGCCGCGGCATGCTGTTCAAGCTGCGCAGCCAGCCCCACGGCGGCTGGGTGGCCGTCTACGGGGTGGACTACACGCTGTTCTTCCGCAACCTGGAGTGGCTGTTGCTGAGCCTGCCGGCGCTGGTGCTGACGGGCGTGGGCATCGGCCTGTACAGCGTGCGCTGGTACGCGCGGCGGGTGGTGGGGCCGGCCAGCGCGGCGCACCTGCGGGTGGTGGAGAGCGACGCCTTCAGCCGCACGGTGATCGACACCGCGCCGGTGGCCCTGTGCGTGCTGGGCCGCCACGGCCAGCAGCTGATCATCCACAACCAATTGGCCGCGCAGTGGCTGGGCAGCGAGGCCGACATCCTCGCCCTGGCCCGCGACTGGCGGCTGTTCGACGGCGGCTGGCAGCACGGCGAGCTGTGCATCCGCAACGACGGCCTGTACCTGCAGGCGGCCTTCGCCGCCACCCGCTACCACGGCGAGGAAGCGCTGCTCTGCGTGTTCCGCGACATCACCGCCTACCACCAGGCCCAGGGCGCGCTGGCCGAGGCCAAGCGCGCGGCGGACTCGGCCAACGCCGCCAAGACGCTGTTCCTGGCCAACATGAGCCATGAGATCCGCACGCCGCTGTACGGCGTGCTGGGCACCCTGGAACTGCTCGCCCTCACCAGCCTGGACGTGCAGCAGCGCGGTTACCTGCAGGCCATCCAGGGCTCCTCGACGACCTTGCTGCAACTGATCAGCGACATCCTCGACGTGTCCAAGATCGAGGCCGGGCAGATGCTCCTCACCGAGGAGGACTTCAGCCCCCTGGACCTGGCCGAGGAAGTGATGCGCGGCTTCGCCGTCGGCGCCGCCGCCAAGCACCTGCAGTGGTACGCCTGCATCGACGCCGAGGTGCCGGCGCGCCTGCACGGCGACGCGGCGCGCCTGCGCCAGGTGCTGAACAACCTGCTGAGCAACGCGCTGAAGTTCACCGACGTCGGCCGCGTGGTGCTGCGCCTGAAGGTGCTCGGCCACGATGGGCCGCGGGTGCGCCTGCAATGGCAGGTCACCGACACCGGCATCGGCATTCCCGAGCACCTGCAGCCGCGCCTGTTCGAACCCTTCTTCCAGGTCACCGAGGGCCACGGTAGCCTGGGCGGCACCGGCCTGGGCCTGGCCATCTGCTCGCGGCTCACGCAACTGATGGGCGGCGAGCTGCGCCTGGTCAGCGAGCCGGGCCTGGGCAGCAGCTTCTCGCTGTTCCTCGACCTGCCCGAAAGCGGCGAGGGCGGCAGCGCCCTGGCCGAGGTGCAGCTGCAATCCGGGCCGGTGTACCTGCGCGGCGCCGTGCGCGAGCTGGCCGGCTGCCTGGAGGCCTGGCTGCAGCGCTGGGGCTGCCTGGTGCTGCCCGGCGAGCCGCCGCCCGGCAGCGAGGCGACGACGGTGCTGCTGGAGCTGTTTCCCGATGCCCTGGAGCGCTGCGACTGGTCGGGGCCGCGGGTGCGCGTCCTGGCCGAGGCCGCCGGCCAGCCGCAGTTCGAGCGCGGCGCCTGGTGCGTCAGCCCGCTCAGCCTGCGCGGCATCGCCCGGGCCCTGGCGCTGGCGCAGAACGGCGAGGAGCAGCTGCCGGCGGTGGCCGAGCCGCCGCGCTTCGGCAAGCTCGGCCTGCGGGTGCTGGTGGCCGAGGACAACCCGGTCAACCAGGTGCTGCTGCGCGAGCAGCTGGAGGAGCTGGGCTGCCAGGTGCGCCTGGCCGGCGACGGCCGCGAGGCGTTGCGGCAGTTCGAGGGCGAGACCTTCGACGTGCTGCTCACCGACGTCAACATGCCGCACTGCAACGGCTACCAGCTGACCCGCGAATTGCGCGAGCGCGGCCTGGCGCTGCCGATCATCGGCGTGACCGCCAACGCCATGCGCGAGGAGGGCGAGCGCTGCCGGGCGGTGGGGATGAACGCCTGGCTGGTCAAGCCGCTGAGCCTGCAGGTGCTGCACGACACCCTGCGCGCGCTGGCGGCGCCCGGCGTGGCGGCTGGCATTGCGCAGGCGCCGCAGGCCGCGGCGGGGCTGCAGGTGCCGGCGCACATGCTGCGGCTGTTCGTCGACACCATGCGCCAGGACCTGGAAAGCGCCGCCCAGGCCCGCCAGGCGGGCGACGCGGCAGCGCTGTGCCAGGCCCTGCACCGCATGGCCGGGGCCCTGGCGGTGGTGCGCGGGCAGGCCCTGGTGCGCAGCTGCCGGCTGCTGGAGGAGGGCCTCGGGGAAGGCCGCGTGGACTGCGACGATCCGCGGGTGGAGCGCCTGCTGGCGCGGATCGACGAGGCTCTGCGCAGCCTCTGAGGGCTAAGCTGAGAAGGACGGCCCGTCGCTGCGGCGGGCAACAGGCATGACCAAGAGACCGTTATGGAAAAACTCAGAATCGTGGTGGCCGATGATCATTCGATCGTACGGATGGGCGTGCGCGAAGTGGTGCAGGGGGACCCGCGCTTCTCCATCGTCGGCATGGCCGCCAACTCCAGCGAACTGGTGCGCCTGTACGGCGAGCTGGCGCCGGACATCGTCATCGCCGACTACAACATGCCCGGCGACGAGCAGTACGGCGACGGCCTCAAGCTGGTCGGCTACCTGCTGCGGCAGTTCCCGGGCACCCGCGTGCTGATCTACACCATGCTCAGCAACAACCTGATCTTCTCCAGCCTCTACGACCTGGGCGTGGCCGGGGTGGTGCCCAAGAGCAGCGACCCGGAGGAAATCCTCGCGGCGCTCGACGCCATCGCCGGCGGGCGCATCTACCGCGGCGCCTGCATGCAGGACCCGAACAGCGTGCTGCCCGGCGGCGACGACATCGAGGGGCGCATCGCCAGCCTCTCGACCAAGGAGTACGAAGTGCTGCGCCACTTCGTCTCGGGTCTGAGCGTGCGCGACATCGCCCGGGTGCTCAACCGCAGCGTGAAGACCGTCAGCGCGCAGAAGATCGCCGCCATGCGCAAGCTGGAGGTGGACAGCGACCAGGCGCTGCTGACCTTCTGCATCAAGGCCGAGCTCTTCCAGTGAGAGGCTGTAGGAATCTTCTCGTTCCATCCATAGGAAGAGTTTGAAATTCCTTTGAGATTTGTCTGATTAAAGCCTTTCTACGCACTCCCTAAAGTATGCGGCGTCGAGGCTGCCGGCCCTCCATCGCCACTGCGCTGGAAGGCGGTGGCGAGGAACCTTCGAGTGGCTCGGGTTCCTCGGGCGGGCCATTGCCGCTCGGCAGGCAGCCAGCGCAACCGCATTCAATTGGAGTTCGATCATGCACAAGAACCTGCTCGCCGCCCTGATCGTGGCCGGCGCCGGCCTGTCGCTAAACGCCCAGGCGGCCCAGACCGGGCAGATCCAGATCACCGGCAAGGTGGTGGACACCACCTGCTCGGTGGACGCCGGTTCGGGCAATGTCCAGGTGACCCTGCCCAACGTCGACAAGTCGCTGCTGCAGAACCCGGGCAGCAACACCGGCATCACCCCGTTCTCGGTCAAGGTCTCCGGCTGCACCGGCAGCTCCGGCGCTGGCGCCGACGTCGTGTCCGTCGCCTTCGTCCCGGATGCCAACGTCGACATGAACGGCAACCTGGTCAACACCGGCGGCGCCAGCGCCGTGGCGGTGCAGCTGCTGGACAAGAACCAGCAGCCGATCAACATCCACAACGACAGCTACAGCGCCCAGGTGGCCCGCGGCGAGTCCACCGACGTGTCCGGCGGCGACATCAACCTGAACTACTACGCCCGCTACTTCTCCGCGGCCGGCGGGGCTGGCGCGGGTGACGTCGCGACCCAGGCGAACTTCCAGCTGATCTACCAGTGATCCACCCGTGATCGACCTGCCCGAGGCTCCGCCCCGGGCATCGAGGTACCCATGAAACAAGTCTTCCCCTCGCTGCGGCCGGCCTGGCTGCTGGCCGGCCTCCTGCTGCTCGCCTTCGGCGCGCCCCTGGCCCGCGCCGGGGTGGTCATCGACGGCACGCGGGTGATCTACCCGGCGAAGGAACGCGAGGTCACCCTGCGCCTGACCAACCAGGGCAAACAGCCGGTGCTGATGCAGGTCTGGGCCGACCGCGGCGACGAACGCTCCACGCCGCAGACCGCCAACGCGCCCTTCCTCATCACGCCGCCGATCTTCCGCCTGGACCCGCAGAAGGGCCAGAGCGTGCGCCTGATGTTCACCGGCGAGAAGCTGCCGCAGGACCGCGAGTCGCTGTTCTGGTTCAACGCCCTGGAAGTGCCGCCCATGCCCCAGGGCGCCGAGGCCAATTACATGCAGATCGCCGTGCGCTCGCGGCTGAAGCTGTTCTACCGGCCGGCCGGGCTGCCCGGCGACGTGGGCAGCGCGGTGGGCCAGGTGCGCTGGCAGCTGGTGCGCCAGGGCGCGGGCTATGCCCTGCGCGGTGACAATTCCAGCCCCTACCACCTGTCCTACAGCGGCCTGACCCTGGTCCAGGGCGGCCGCGACTACAAGGCGGCGGGCGGGATGATCGCGCCCTTCGCCAGCCAGACCTTCGCCCTCGACGGCTTCGCCGGCGGTACGGGCGCCGGGCAGGTGCGCTACCGCTGGATGAGCGACTACGGCGCCGCCCCGGAACGAACCGCCAGCCTGCATTGACCCCGGCCGCGCCTGGCGCGCGAGGGCCGATCCGACAAGGTACATCGATGTCTCGTCATTCCCGCCGTATTCCGGCCGCGCGCCGGCGCGCCTGGCCGTGCCCGGGGCCGCTGGCCCTGGCCATCGCCGCGGCCTGGGCCGCCTTCCCGGCAGACGCGCCGCGGGCCGCCGAGGACGCGCTCTATGCCGCCTTCAACCCGGCCTTCCTGCGCGGCCCCGACGGCCGCCCGCTGGACGTCACGCGCTACGAGCACGGCAACCCGGTCACCCCGGGCAGCTACCGGGTGGACGTCTACGTCAACCAGACCTGGACCGGCCGCCAGGAACTGCGGGTGCGCGGCGGCGAGGGCGACGCCCCGCCCAGCTACTGCTTCAAGCGCAGCCAGTTGCCGGCCCTGGGCCTGGACAGCGCCCGGCTGCCGGACGCCAAGGCCGCCGCGCGCGCCCTTGAGGACGCCGACTGCGTGGACGTGGTGCGCCTGGTGCCCGGCGCCCGCGCGGACTTCGTCCAGGGCGACCTGCGCCTGGACCTGAGCATTCCCCAGGCCTACCTGGGCCGGGTGTCGCGCGGCTACGTCGATCCGCGCGACTGGGACCGCGGCGTCACCGCGGCCTTCGTCGACTACAACGCCAACGCCTACCGCACCGAGGCCGGCGGCACCCAGGACCAGTACTACGCCGGCCTCAACGCCGGGCTCAACCTGGGCGACTGGCGCCTGCGCCACAACGGCAGCTACAGCCAGAGCCAGGGCGACCGGCAGAAGAGCACGCGGCACTACGACGCGATCAGCAGCTACGCCCAGCGCGACGTCACCGCGCTGAAATCGCAGCTGACCCTGGGCGAATACTTCACCCCCGCCGACCTGTTCGACAGCGTGCCCTACAGCGGCGTCCAGCTGGCCTCGGACGACCGCATGCTGCCCGACTCGCAGCGCGGCTTCGCCCCGGCCATCCGCGGCACCGCCGAGACCAACGCCAAGGTCACGGTGCGCCAGGGCGGCAACGTCCTCTACGAAACCAGCGTGGCGCCCGGGCCCTTCGTCATCGACGACCTGTACAACTCCGGCTACGCCGGCGACCTGGAAGTGACGGTGACCGAGGCCGACGGCCGCGTGCGCCAGTTCACCGTGCCCTTCGCCAGCGTCGCGCAGCTGCTGCGCCCGGGCGTGTCGCGCTACAGCGTCACCGCCGGCAAGTACCGCGACGACCGCCTGGACGACACCCCGAACTTCGTCCAGGGCACCTACCAGCGCGGCATCTCCAACCTGTGGACCGGCTACACCGGCAGCATAGTCGCGGAGAACTACCTGGCGCTGCAGGGCGGTCTGGCCCTGAGCACGCCGGTGGGCGCCTTCGCCTTCGACGTCACCCAGTCCCACGCCAGCGGCCTGAAGGCCGGCGACCAGGGCGGCAGCGCCAGCGGCCAGAGCTTCCGCCTGAGCTACAGCAAGCTGCTGGAGTCCACCCGCACCAACTTCGCGGTGGCGGCCTACCGCTTCTCCAGCGACGGCTACCTGAACTTCGCCGACTTCGCCTACGCGCGCTCGCCGGAAGACGCCAACTACATCGCCTGGCGCCAGCGCAACCGCTTCCAGGTCAACCTCAGCCAGCCCCTGGGCGAGCGCCTGGGCAGCCTGTACCTGAGCGGTTCGGCGCAGAACTACTGGAACACCGGCAAGGGCAGCGACATGAGTTACCAGGCCGGCTACTCCAACAGCTTCAGCTGGGGCAGCCTGAGCCTGTCGGCCAACCGCACCCGCGCGCTGTCCGGCGAGACCGACACCCAGTACATGCTCAACCTGTCGCTGCCGCTGGGGCGCTCCAGCCACGCGCCGTATCTGAACAGCACCACCACGCGCAACAGCAACGGCGATATCAACAGCCAACTGAGCGTGGCCGGCTCGCTGGGCGACTACAACCAGTTCAGCTACGGCGTGTACGGCTCGCGCAGCCGCATCGACGGGCAGAGCAGCAACACCGGCGGCGCCAACGTGCAGTACCGCGCGCCGCAGACCAACCTGTCGGCCAGCTACAGCGAAGGCGAGGGCTACCACCAGTACGGCCTGGGCCTGACCGGCAGCGTGGTGGCGCACCCGGGCGGGATCAACTTCAGCCAGGCCCAGGGCGAGACCCGCGCGGTGATCGAGGCCAGGGGCGCGGCCGGCGCGGCGCTGGTCAACAGCAGCGGCGGCGCGGTCGGCGGCAACGGCTACGGTGTGGTCTCCAGCCTGATGCCCTACCGCGAGAACCAGGTGGCGCTCGACCCCAAGGGCCTGCCCGACGACGTCGAGCTGCAGACCACCGCGCAGAACGTGGCGCCTCGCTACGGTGCGGTGGTGATGCTCAAGTACCCCACCGTCAGCGGCCAGCCGCTGCTGCTGCGCCTGCTGGACGAGCAGGGCAACAGCCTGCCGGTAGGCGCCGAGGTGCTCGACGCCCAGGGCAATAGCCTGACCCTGGTGGGCCAGGGCAGCCGGGTGTTCCTGCGCCTGCGCGACACCAGCGGCGAGCTGCAGGTGCGCTGGGGCGAAGGCCCGCAGCGGCAATGCCGGGCGCGCTACCAGGTGCCGGCCGCGGCCGGCGACGGCAAACCCTTCCAGCAGGCCGAGGCGGTGTGCGTGCGCCCGTCCGCCGGCGGTGAACTGGCGGCCCGCTAGGCGGCCGCGTTCGACGAGGTATCCATGAAGAAGATTTTCCTGTTCTGCCTGCTGCTGTTGCTCGGCGGCCTGTCGACCACGGCCTGGGCGAGCTGCAGCTTCGACTCCGGCTACATGACCTCGCAGCTGAACATCAGCCTGCCGGCGACCATCAGCGTGCCCGTCGATGCCACGCCGAACACCGAGCTGTGGAGCAGCGGCTGGGTCTCCGCCAGCGGCAACAACATCAGCTGCAACAGCACCGGCGTCGTCTCCGGCGTGCTGGCCGCCGGCATCGGCGCCGCCGTGCCGGGCTTCACCAACAGCAACGGCTTCCCCTCGGTGTTCAAGACCAACATCGACGGCATCGGCATCTCGGTCTACTGGTGCAACAACGCCAACTGCAACCCGAACTACAACAACGTGACGCCCATCGCCAGCCTGGCCTGGCCGGTAAGCGCCACCCAGTACCCGCTGAAGAACTCCTGGTGGGTGCGCCTGGTGAAGACCGGGCCGATCCTCAACGGCGGCCAGCTGCAGGTCAGCGGCACCTCCACGGTGTCGTACCAGAACCTGCAGGTGGCGCAGCTGACCTTCACCGGCGCCACCGCGGTCACCTCGCGGGCCTGCGAGATCAACCCCGACAGCCAGGGCATCACCGTGCCGCTGCCGACCGTGCTCAAGAGCGACTTCCCCGCCGGCCTCGGCGTGCTGGCCGACAACGGCAAGGCCCGCGCCTTCCACATCAACCTGCGCTGCGACAGCGGGGTGCAGGTCTGGTACCGCATCGACGGCGCCAGCAGCGGCAACCAGGTCCTCGACAACGCCAGCGGCGCCGGCATGGCCGGCGGCGTCGGCGTCCAGCTGTTCTATGGCGACGTAAGCAGCACCCTGGTGCAGCCCCTGGCCACCCGCGCGCTGCAGACCACCACCACGGGCGCCGGCCAGGCGGTGAGCATCCCGCTGGCGGCCAAGTACTACAAGACCGCCAGCACGGTGACGGGCGGGCAGGTTGCGGTCACCGCGACCTTCACCATGACCTACGAATGAGCGACCGTTCGTCCGTTGGCGGGGGATAAAACCGACCTGCTGTCGATCCCTGTATGTCCGGCGCGACTATAGGTATCTGCGTCCCACTGCCGGAGGAGCCGAGGATGAAATACCTATGCCTGATCTACCTGGACGAGAAAGCCGCCGCGCAGCTGCCCGCCCATGACTACCGCGCCGTGGTGGAAGAGTGCCTGGGCTACGAGCAGCAGCTGCGCGAGCGCGGTCAGCTGCTGGCGGTGGAGGCCCTGCAGTCGGTGGAGAACGCCACCACCCTGCGCCACCGCGACGGCCAGCTGTCGGTCACCGACGGGCCCTTCGCCGAGACCCGCGAGCAGCTCGGCGGCTTCTACCTGATCGAGGCGCGCGACCTCAACGAGGCCATCCAGATCGCCGCGAAGATCCCGCCGGGGCGCCTGGGCTGCATCGAGGTGCGGCCGATCCGCGACTGGGAGCAGCACTTCGCCGCCCGGGGCTGAGCCCCGCCATCCGCCGCGGCGGCGAGCCGCTCGAAGAGGAGAGCCAAGCATGAGCATCGACAACTTCACCCTGCCGCCCGTGGTGCCCCGCGAAGACTGGCTGGCCGCGCGCAAGCGCCTGTGGCAGCTGGAGCGCGAGGCCACCCACGCCCGCGACGCCCTCAACGCCGAGCGGCGCAAGCTGCCGCTGGTGCGCATCGACAAGGACTACCGCTTCGAAGGCCCCAACGGCCCGCTGCGCCTGCTCGACCTGTTCGAGGGCCGGCCGCAGCTGATCGTCTACCACTTCATGTTCCACCGTGACCGTGGCGAGGGTTGCGAGGGCTGCTCCTTCCTGGTCGACAACCTCGGCCGCCTGGAGCACCTGCACGCCCGCGGCACCACCCTGGCCCTGGTGTCCCGCGCGCCGCTGGCGGAGATCGCGCCGTTCCGCGCGCGCATGGGCTGGCGGCTGCCCTGGTACTCGTCCTTCGGCAGCGACTTCAACTACGACTTCCACGTCACCCTCGACGAGAAGGTGGCGCCGATCGAATACAACTACCGCGACCTGGACGAACTGCGGCGCCTGGGCCAGGACTACCACATCCAGGGCGAGCAGCCGGGCCTGAGCGTCTTCCTGCGCGACGGCGACAGCGTCTACCACAGCTACTCCGTCTACGGCCGCGGGCTGGAGGCGCCGCTGTTCACCTACCACCTGCTCGACCTCACGCCCCTGGGCCGCGGCGAGGGCTGGGGCGGCATGGCCGACCTCGACGGCAAGGGCATGAACTGGCTGCGCTACCATGACCGCTACGACGACGAGCAACCGCCGCACGGCTGCTGCGCATCCTGAAGAGGAGGAATCGCCATGGGAAGTCCCATCGACCCGGCCATCCAGCGCCTGCTGGACGGCTGGCTGGAAGCGGCACAGGCCGGCGACGTGGCGGCCATCGTCCGCCACTACAGCGACGACGTGCTGGCCTTCGACGCCGTGGCCCAGCTGCAGTTCGTCGGCCGCGAGGCCTACGCGCAGCACTGGCGCGCCTGCCTGCAGGCCTGCCAGCAGACGCGTTTCGAGCGCCACCACCTGGCGGTGGAGCAGGGCGGCGACGTCGCCTTCGGCCACTACCTGTCGTACTGCGGCGGCAAGGACGAGAAGGGCGAGGAGAAGGCCTCCTGGGCGCGGGCGAGCTTCGGCCTGCGGCGGGTGGACGGGGAATGGAAGATCGTCCACGAGCATTTCTCCATTCCCTTCGACATGCACACCGGGCAACTGCTGTTCGACGCCCAGCCATGAGCCGGCCGCATGCATGACTACGCGCCGCCGTCGCTGCGCGATACGGTGGATGAAATCTACCGCCGCGAATCGCGGCGCGTGCTGGCCACGCTGATCCGCCTGCTGGGCGACTTCGACCGCGCCGAGGAGGCGTTGCACGACGCCTTCGCCGCCGCCGTGGAGCAGTGGGGGCGCGATGGCCTGCCGCACAACCCGCGGGCCTGGCTGGTCTCCGCCGGGCGCTTCAAGGCCATCGACCACCTGCGCCGGCGGGTGCGCTTCGACGCCTCGCTGGAGCAGATCGTCCGCCAACTGGAGATCGACGCCCAGGGCGAAGAAGAGGCCGAGCATGAAGGCCTGGAGGACGACCGCCTGCGCCTGGTGTTCACCTGCTGCCACCCGGCGCTGGCCGCCGACGCCCAGGTGGCGCTGACCCTGCGCGAAGTCTGCGACCTGCGCACCGAGGAAATCGCCCGGGCCTTTCTGGCGCAGCCCGCGACCATCGCCCAGCGCATCGTCCGCGCCAAGCAGAAGATTCGCGATGCGCGCATTCCCTACCAGGTGCCGGAGCCGACCGAGTTGCCTCAGCGCCTGGCCAGCGTGTTGCGCGTGGTGTACCTGGTGTTCAACGAGGGCTACGCGGCCTCCAGCGGCGAATCCCTGACCCGCGCCGAGCTTTCCGCCGAGGCCATCCGCCTGGGCCGGCAACTGCTGGAGCTGCTGCCGGAGCCGGAAGTGCTGGGCTTGCTGGCGCTGATGCTGCTGCAGGAATCGCGGCGCGCCGCGCGCAGCGACGAGCACGGCGAGCTGGTGCTGCTGGAGCACCAGGACCGCTCGCGCTGGGACGCCGGGCTGATCGCCGAGGGCCAGCGCCTGGTCGGCCTGGCCCTGGCCAGCCACCGCTTCGGTTCCTACACCTTGCAGGCGGCCCTGGCCGCGGTGCACGCCGAGGCGGCGGACCTGGCCAGCACCGACTGGCCGAGGATGGTGGCGCTGTACGACGCGCTGCTGCAACTGCAGCCCTCGCCGGTGGTGGAACTCAACCGCGCCGTGGCCCTGGCCATGCGCGACGGCCCCGAGGCCGGGCTGGCAGCGGTGGATGCCATCCTCGCCCGCGGCGAACTGGCCGACTACCACCTGGCCCACGCCGCCCGCGCCGACTTCTGCCGGCGCCTGGACCGCCCCGCCGAAGCCCGCGAGTCGTACCAGCGCGCGCTGGCGCTGACGCGCCTGGAACCGGAACGACGCTTCCTCGAACAGCGCCTGCGGGAGTTGGAAACGTAACCGCGCCAAGCCCGATCACGACGTAGGGCGGATAACGCCTACGGCGTTATCCGCCGTTTGACCGTGATCCAGGCGGCTCCAAGGCTGACCTTGGCGTGGCTGTGACCTGGGCCAAACGGCGGATAACCGCGAACGGTTATACGCCCTACGCCCAGCCCATCCTTTACGTTTGCGCCGCCATCTCCCGCAGCCGCTCCAGCGAGACGATGCGCAGTTGCCGGTAGCCCAGCTCCAGCGCGCCGCCGGCCACCAGCTCGCGCAGTTCCAGGGACAGCGTCTGGCGGCTGATGCCGAGCATCATCGCCAGCTCGTCCTGGCTGATGCGCACCAGCTGGCGCTGCTCGCCGTCGATGCTGCCGTCGCCGCGCGCCAGCTGTTCCAGGCGGCTGGCGATGCGGGCGCGGGTGGAGCGCAGCATGGCGTCTTCCAGCAGGCGGTAGACCAGGCGCGTGTGCTGCGCCTGGAGCACGCAGACGGCGCGGGCGAAGCCGTTGTCGAGCATCAGCCGGTCGAAGGTCGCCTGGTCCACGCCCAGCACCTCGCTGTCGCGGCTGGCGAGCACGTCGTGGGTGCGCGGCAGGCCGTCGAGCATCGAGGCCTCGCCGAACCAGTGGCCCGGCTCCAGCACCGCGAGGATCGCTTCCTTGCCGTCCTCGCGCAGGGTCGAGGCCTTCAGCTTGCCGTGCAGCAGGGTGAGGAAGTGCTCGCCGCGGTCGCCCTGGCGGAACACGAACTCGCCGGCGCGCAACGGCTGGCGCCGGCCCTCGGCGGCCAGGGTGCGGCGCACCGTGGGCGCCAGGCGGGCGAACCAGGGGTTGGCGCCCAATTGCTGCAGGAGGTCTTCGGTATCGGGCATGGGACGGGTTCGGGCAGTGGGTCGAGGCACTTTGACCGCCTTGCCCGGCCGCTGCAAGCCAGGGCCAATTGTCGGGTTTCCGGCAGTCCTGCGCCGCGCGCTGGCCTAGCCTGCCTGGCAACGCGGGCGGCGTGCGCCCGTAGGCCAAGGAGAACAACAAGATGAGTTTCGCAGCCAAGGTAGTGTGGATAACCGGCGCCTCTTCCGGCATCGGCGAGGCGCTGGCGCTGGCATTGCTGGAGCAGGGCGCCGAGGTGATCCTCTCCGGCCGCCGCGTCGAGGCCCTGCAGGCGCTGGCCGGACGCGCCCCGCAGCGGGCCCTGGTGCTGCCCTTCGAAAGCACCGACTACGAGCGCCTGCCGGCCCTGGTGGAGCAGGCCTGGGCCTGGCGCGGGCGCATCGACCTGCTGGTGAACAACGCCGGCGTCAGCCAGCGCAGCCTGGCCCTGGATACCGGCCTTGCGGTCTATCGCCAACTGATGGAAGTGGACTACCTGGCCCCCGTGGCCCTGACCCAGGCCCTGCTGCCGCGCCTGGTGGAGCAGCGCGGCGGGCAACTGGCGGTGGTCAGCTCGGTGGCCGGCAAGGTCGGCGCGCCGCTGCGCACCGGCTACTGCGGCGCCAAGCACGCGGTGGTCGGCTACTTCGAGGCGCTGCGTGCGGAAGTGGAGGCGGCCTACGGCATCGGCGTCAGCGTGATCCTGCCGGGCTCGGTGCGCACCGCCATCGCGCTGAACTCCCTGGAAGGCAACGGCACCCAGCGCGGCCGCTCGGACACCAACATCGACAACGGCATCGACCCGGCGGTGGCGGCCCAGACCATCCTCGCCGGCCTGGCTGCGCGGCAGCACGACATCGTGGTGGCCGAGGGGATGGAGAAGCTGGCCTTGCAACTGCGGCAGGCTGATCCGGAGAAGCTTTTTGCGCTGACTGCGCAGGAGGGGGTGCGTCTGGCGCAGCAGCGGGAGGAGTTGGGAGCTGGGGCTTCTATCGATCCGGGGGATGTGAGTCGGTTGCAGGGGTGATGTTGTCTTGCCCGCGAATGGTGCTTCCAGGGGAGTGGGTGGTTGGGTTCTAGAGCGCCCTCTCCCCAGCCCTCTCCCTGAAGGGAGAGGGGGCTTGTCCGTGCCGGCGGAGAGAATGGCGTTTGCCGGCTGACTCAGGAGTACCCAAGCATGCCGAACGGTCCCCTCTCCCTTCAGGGAGAGGGTTAGGGAGAGGGGGGGAGCAAAACCACAGCACCGAACTCACCAGCAAGCACCAACCCCCTACACCCCCAACCTCTTTGCTAAGCTGCCGGGTTTGCTAAGCTGCCGGGCGCCGCAATCCATTCGAGGTTCCGCCATGCGCCGTTCCCCCCTGTTCGCCACCCTTGGCCTGCTCGCCCTTCTCAACGCCCCCGCCGTCTTCGCCCACGCCCACCTGAAGAGCGAAACCCCCGCCGCCGACAGCACCGCCGCCGCCCCCAGGGAGCTGCGCTTGACCTTCTCCGAGGGCGTCGAGGCGAAGTTCACCAAGGTCACCGTCACCGCCGCCGACGGCAAGGCCGTGAAGGTGGCCGGCATCGCCACCACCGAGGGCGACGCCAAGGTGCTGGTGGTGACCTTCGACCAGCCGCTGCCCGCCGGCGAGTACAAGGTGGAATGGCACGCCGTTTCGGTGGACACCCACAAGAGCAACGGCAGCTACGCCTTCAAGGTCGCGCCCTGAACCATGAGCCGCATCCGCCATGGATGACGCCCTGGTCTTCTGCCGTTTCCTGCATCTCGCCCTGACCCTGACGCTGTTCGGCGTGGCGCTGTTCCGTGCGGTGCTGCGCCGCCAGGAGCCCGCCGTGCTCGCTGCGCTGGACGGCCGCGTGCTGGCCGGGCAACGCATCGCCGCCGCGCTGGCGCTGCTCAGCGGCCTGGCCTGGCTCGGCCTGGTGGCGGCGAGCATGGCCGGCGACTGGTCCGCCGCGCTGGACGGCCCGACGCTGCGGCTGGTGCTGGGGCAGACCTTCTTCGGCCAGGTCTGGGCCTGGCACCTGCTGGCGAACGTCGCGCTGCTGGTTGCGCTGTGCCTGCCGCTGTCGGCGGACAACCCGCTGCGCGTGCTGCTGGCCGGCGCCGTGCTGGCCAGCCTGGCGCCGGTGGGCCATGGCGCCATGCTCGACGGCTGGGCTGGTGTCGGACTGATGCTCAACCAGGCCCTGCACCTGCTCTGCGCCGGCGCCTGGCTCGGCGGCCTGCTGTTGCTGGCGGCGCTGCTGTACCGCGCGCCGGATTCCACCCATGGCGAGGCGCTGCGGCGTTTCAGTGGCGTCGGCTACCTGTTGGTGGCCGGGGTTGCGGCCAGCGGGCTGGTGAACGTCTGGGCGCTGGTCGGGCAATGGCCGGACCCGCGCACTTCCACCTTCGGGCTGGTGCTGACGATCAAGCTGCTGCTGGTGGCGGGGATGTTCGCCCTGGCGCTGCTCAACCGCGTGGCGCTGGCCTTCCGCGAGAAGCGCCTGCTGGCGCTGCGGCGCAGCGTGGTGCTGGAGTGGGTGTGCGGGGTGGCTGCGGTGGCCGTCGTGTCGCTGTTGGGGACGTTGTCACCGGCGGGGTAGAGGGACGCCAAGGTTGGCTCCGCGCGATGCGGGGCCAAGGTCAGGCGGCGGATAACCGCGAACGGTTATTCGCCCTACGTCAAGGTCGGGCCTGGCGTAGGGCGCATAACGCCTACGGCGTTATCCGCCGTTTGGCCTTGGTTCCCGGCGGCTCCGGGGTTGACCTGGGCGTTGACTGTGGCCCCGGTGTATCGGCGGATAACCGCGAACAGGTGTTTCAACGCGCCGGCAGGATGACTCCGCGGCACTCGCCGAAGCCGATGCGCGGGTAGCCTTCGCGTTCGCACCAGGCGCGGAAGATCACTTCATCGCCGTCCTGCAGGAAGGTGCGCTGCTCGCCGCCGGGCAGCTGCAGCGGCTGCTTGCCGCCGAAGGTGCTCTCCAGCAGGCTGCCGAAGGCTTCCGGCGCGGGCCCGGAGAGGGTGCCGGAGCCGAACAGGTCGCCGGCCTGCAGCTTGCAGCCGCCGACGCTGTGGTGGGCGACCATCTGCGCCACCGTCCAGTACATGTTCTGCGTGTTGCTCAGCGCCAGGCGCAGCGGCTCGATGCCCTGCTCGCGCATGGCGGCGGTCTGCAGCAGCACTTCCAGCTGGATGTCGAACGCGCCCTGGGCCTGGTCGTGCTCGTCCAGCAGGTAGGGCAGCGGTTGCGGGTCGCCTTCCGGGCGCGCCGGCTGGGCCTTGCGGAACGGCGCCAGGGCCTCGGCGGTGACCACCCAGGGCGACACGCTGGTGGCGAAGTTCTTCGCCAGGAACGGGCCCAGCGGCTGGTACTCCCAGGCCTGTACGTCGCGCGCCGACCAGTCGTTGAGCAGGCAGTAGCCGGCCACGTGCTGCTCGGCCTGGCCGATGCCGATGGCCTCGCCCATCTCGTTGCCCGGGCCGATCCAGATGCCCAGCTCCAGTTCGTAGTCCAGCCGCTTGCTCGGGCCGAAGCCCGGGGCCTCGGCGCCCGGCGCCAGGGTCTGGCCGTTGGGCCGGCGCACCGCGGCGCCGGAGGCGACCACGGTGGAGGCGCGGCCGTGGTAGCCGATGGGCACGTGCTTGTAGTTGGGCAGCAGCGGGTTGTCCGGGCGGAACAGGCGGCCGACGTTGTTGGCGTGGTGGATGCCGACGTAGAAGTCGGTGTAGTCGCCGACCTGGGCCGGCAGGTGCAGCTGGCAACTGGCCTGGGCCGGCAGCAGGCTGGCGCCCAGTTCCTGCATCCGCGCCTGCTGCGGGCTGCCTTCGGCCAGCAGCGCCTGCAACTGCTCGCGCAGCACGCGGCGCGGGCCGGCGCCCAGGGCGAAGAAGGCGTTGAGGCTGGCGCCGCTGGCGGCTTCGGCGGCGTGGCGGGCCTCGCCTTCGAACAGGTCGGCGGCCAGCGCCGCCTTCAGGTCGAGGATGTGCTCGCCGATGGCCACGCCGCCGCGCGGTTCGCGGCCGGGGCTGCTGAACACGCCCAGCGGCAGGTTCTGCAGGGGGAAGTCGGGGTGGCCGTTGGCGGAGTCGAGCCAGCTGCGGCGGGTGTCTGCCTGGTTCATGGGGTTCAGTTCCTCTGGAAGGTCTTGGCCATGCCGCTCCAGCAGGCGTCGTAGTCGCGCTGCAGTTGCGGGCATTCGAGAGCGTAGCGGCTCGGGCGCAGCACGCGGCCGGTCTCGAACATGAAGGCCATGGTGTTTTCGATCTTGTGCGGTTTCAGCTCGGCGGCGATGGCCTGCACGGTGCTGGCGTTGTCCGGGCCGTGGGCGCTCATGCAGTTGTGCAGCGAGGCGCCGCCGGGGGCGAAGCCGTCGGCCTTGGCGTCGTAGGCGCCCTGGAGCAGGCCCATGAATTCGTTCATCAGGTTGCGGTGGAACCACGGCGGGCGGAAGGTGTTCTCGGCCACCATCCAGCGCGGCGGGAAGATCACGAAGTCGACGTTGGCCATGCCGTGGGTGTCGCTGGGCGAGGTGAGCACGGTGAAGATCGACGGGTCCGGGTGGTCGTAGCTGACCGTGCCGAGGGTGTTGAACAGGCGCAGGTCGTACTTGTAGGGCACGTTGTTGCCGTGCCAGGCGACCACGTCCAGCGGCGAGTGGTCCAGCTCGGCCGCCCAGAGTTCGCCGAGGAACTTCTGCACCAGTTGCACCGGCGCGTCGACGTCTTCGTAGTGGGCCACCGGGGCGAGGAAGTCGCGCGGGTTGGCCAGGCCGTTGCTGCCGATCGGGCCCAGGTCGGGGATGCGCAGGGCGGCGCCGTGGTTCTCGCAGATGTAGCCGCTGGCGCTGGCGTCGAGCAGTTCGACGCGGAACTTCATGCCGCGCGGGATCACCGCGATCTCCAGCGGCTCGATGTCCAGCCGGCCCAGCTCGGTGGCCAGGCGCAGGCGGCCCTGTTGCGGGACGATCAGCAGCTCGCCGTCGGCGTCGTAGAACACCCGGTCCATGGAGCGGTTGGCGCGGTACAGGTGCACGCTGACGCCGCTGGCCTGCTCGGCGTCGGCGGTGGCGGCGAGGGTCAGCAGGCCGTCGAGGAAGTCGGTGGGCTCGCCGGGGATGTCCTGGGGGTTCCAGCGCAGGCGGTTGGGGTTCACCTGGCCCAGTTCGCGGCCGGGAATCTGCCGCGCCAGGCGCTCGAAGCGCGGGTGGCTGGCCGAGGGCTTGATGCGGTACAGCCAGGTGCGCCGGGCCTCGCTGCGCGGCACGGTGAAGGCGGTGCCGGAAAGCTGCTCGGCGTAGAGCCCGAAGGGCACCTGCTGCGGCGAATTCTGCCCCTGGGGCAGGGCGCCGGGCAGGGCCTCGCTGCTGAACTGGTTGTTGAAACCCGACAGGTAGGTGAGCGATTCGGCGGACGACATGGCGACCTCGTTGTTTTTGTAATCGAATTACGAATAACGTAATTTGAACGCCGGAAGGGGTCAAGCTATAACAGCGCCTCCATCGACGAACGAGTCATTGCATGGCCATTCCCAGGGACACCGGCGACGCGCCGAAACGCCAGAAAGTGCAGGCCGCCGAAGTCGGCACCGACATCCTCAAGGGCCTGGCCGACCTGGCCCCGGCCACCTCGCTGTCGCGCCTGGCCGAGCACGTGGGCATGCCCGCGGCCAAGGTCCACCGCTACCTGCAGGCGCTGATCGCCAGCGGCTTCGCCGAGCAGGACGCGGCCACCAACCACTACGCCCTGGGCCCGGAGGCGCTGTTCGTCGGCCTGGCCGCCATCGGCCGGCTGGACGTGGTGCGCGCCGCCACGGCGCACCTGAGCGCGCTGCGCGACGAGCTGAACGAAACCTGCTTCCTCGCCGTGTGGGGCAACAAGGGGCCGACCGTGGTGCAGGTGGAGCAGCCGCTGCGCGCGGTGACCCTGGTCACCCGGGTGGGCTCGGTGCTGCCTCTATTGGGCTCGTCCACCGGCCTGGTGTTCAACGCCTACCTGCCCGACGGCGAGACCGCGCCGCTGCGCGAGGAGGAGAAGGGCATGCCTGGTGCGTTGGACGAGGCGGAACTGCACAAGCAGACGGCGGAGATCCGGGCTTCCGGCTTGCACCATGTGCATGGGCTGTTGATGCCGGGGGTGAATGCCCTGTCGGCGCCGGTGTTCGCGGTGGGTGAGCAACTGGCGGGGGTGGTGACGGTGGTGGGGGCGGCGAGTGCCTTTCGTGCGGAGACCCAGGGGCGGGCGGCGGAGTTGCTGAAGGAAGCGGCGGCCGCGATTACCGCGCGGATGGCGGGGCGCAAGCCGGAGTAGGGCGGATAACCGTTCGCGGTTATCCGCCGTTGGCCGGAACACCGTTGCCGGGGACGATGGCGGATAACGCCGTAGGCGTTATGCGCCCTACGGGGCCAAACAAAGCTCCGTAGGATGGGTTGAGCGAAGCGATACCCATCACCGTGGCCCGATGGGTATCGCAAGCTCAACCCATCCTACGAGAGCGCTTCGGAGCGGTGGGTCTGGCTCACTTCGTCTCCAACACCCCACGGCGAATCTGGTCGCGCTCGATCGACTCGAACAGCGCCTTGAAGTTGCCTTCGCCGAAGCCGTCGTCGCCCTTGCGCTGGATGAACTCGAAGAACACTGGGCCCATCAGGGTTTCCGAGAAGATCTGCAGCAGCAGCCGGCGGCTGCCGCCCTCGGAGGTGCCGTCGAGGAGGATGCCGCGGTTGCGCAGTTCCTCCACCGGCTCGCCGTGGTTGGGCAGGCGCTCTTCGAGCATCTCGTAGTAGGTCGCCGGCGGCGCGGTCATGAAGCGCATGTCCAGGCCCTTGAGGGCATCCCAGGTCTTCACCAGGTCGTCGGTGAGGAAGGCCACGTGCTGGATGCCCTCGCCGTTGAACTGCATGAGGAATTCCTCGATCTGCCCGGCGCCCTTGGAGGATTCCTCGTTGAGCGGGATGCGGATCATGCCGTCCGGCGCGGTCATGGCCTTGGAGGTCAGGCCGGTGTACTCGCCCTTGATGTCGAAGTAGCGGATCTCGCGGAAGTTGAACAGCTTCTCGTAGAAGTCCGCCCAGTAGGCCATGCGCCCGCGGTACACGTTGTGGGTGAGGTGGTCGATGATCTTCAGGCCGGCGCCTTTGGGGTGGCGGTCCACGCCTTCGATGAACTCGAAGTCGATGTCGTAGATCGACGAGCCCTCGCCGAAGCGGTCGATCAGGTACAGCGGCGCGCCGCCGATGCCCTTGATCGCCGGCAGGCGCAGCTCCATCGGCCCGGTGGGGATTTCCACCGGCTGCGCGCCCAGCTCCAGGGCGCGGGCGTAGGCCTGGTGGGCGTTCTTCACGCGGAAGGCCATGCCGCACACCGAGGGGCCGTGCTCGGCGGCGAAGTAGGCCGCCAGGCTCTTGGGCTCGTTGTTGAGGATCAGGTTGATCTCGCCCTGGCGGTACAGGTGCACGTCCTTGGAGCGGTGGCTGGCCACCTTGGTGAAGCCCAGACTGGCGAAGATGGGTTCCATCACGCCGGGGGTGGGGGAGGCGAATTCGATGAATTCGAAGCCCATGAGGCCCATGGGGTTGTCGAAGAGGTCTGCCATGTTCGTGTTCCTCGCGGTGGACGCGCTTCTGGTATGCGTCCGGGATTCGGAAAGTCGTGGGGAGTCAGCTACGCGGCTGGCGCGGCGGCGAGCAGGGCACGCCGCGTACGCTGCGGGCGAGGAAGTCGCCGATGGTGACTTTGAATCCGAGGCTGTGCATGGCGCGCTCCTCAGGCCGGCTTGTCGGCCTGGACGTCCGGGTGGGCCTGGCGGAAGGCTGGGTGCTCCAGGGCCAGGCGCTCTACCCTGAGTATGCGCGGGAATGGGCTCAGGTCCACCTCGAAGCGGCGGGCGGCGTACAGCTGCGGCAGCAGGTAGACGTCGGCCAGGCCCGGCTGCGGGCCGCAGCAGAAGCCTTGGTCGCCGATCAGCGCTTCCACGGCCTTCAGCCCTTCGCCGATCCAGTGGGCGATCCACTGGTTCACGCCGTCTTCGTCTATGCCCAGGGCGCGCAGGCGGTTGAGCACGGCGACGTTGTGCAGCGGGTGGATGTCGCAACCGATGAGCGCCGCCACGCCGCGCTGGTGGGCGCGCTGCAGGGCGTCGGCCGGCAGCAGGGCGGGCTCGGGGTAGCGTTCTTCCAGGTATTCGATGATCGCCGGCGACTGGATCAGCAGCTCGCCTTCGTCGGTGCGCAGGGCCGGCACGCGGCCTTGCGGGTTCAGCGCCAGGTAAGCGCCTTGGCGGTGCTCGCCCTGCAGCAGGTTGACCGGGACGTGCCGGGGCTGCAGGCCCTTGAGGGCCAGGGCGATGCGCACGCGGTAGCTGGAGGTGGAGCGGTAGTAGGTGTAGAGGTCCATGGACTCTCACTCGCAGGCAGCGTGCGCGTCGTGGCGGGCACTGTTGTTTTCGTAATTGCCTTACACTCTGCGTAATTTTTCCGCCGAGGGCAAGCCCCCGCCTCCTTCGGGGGCTCGCCGTGCTGCCTTCAGTCGATGCGTTCGAAGGGCAGGCCGACGTAGTTCTCGGCGATGCAGGTGCGCCCGGCCTGGGAGTCGAGGAAGTAGGCCAGTTCAGTATCGAGCATCTTCTGGGTGAAGGCGTCGTTGTCGGGGAATTTGTGCAGCATGCTGGTCATCCACCAGCTGAAGCGCTCGGCCTTCCAGATGCGCCGCAGGGCGACCTCCGAGTAGCGCTGCAGCAGCTCGACGCGGCCTTCGCCGTAGACCTTGACGAGGATGCGGTACAGGGCGTCGACGTCGCTGGCCGCCAGGTTCAGGCCCTTGGCGCCGGTGGGCGGGACTATGTGCCCGGCGTCGCCGACCAGGAACAGCTTGCCGTACTGCAGCGGCTCCACCACGAAGCTGCGCAGCGGGGCGATACTCTTCTCCAGCGACGGGCCGGTGACCAGGCGCGCGGCGGCGTCGGCCGGCAGGCGGCGCTTGAGTTCGTCCCAGAAGCGCTCGTCGGACCAGTCCTCGACCTTCTCGTCCAGGCCCACCTGCAGGTAGTAGCGGCTGCGGGTGGCCGAGCGCATGCTGCTGAGGCTGAAGCCGCGCTCGCTGCTGGCGTAGATGAGTTCGTGGTTGACCGGCGGGGTGTCGCTGAGCAGGCCGAGCCAGCCGAAGGGGTAGACGCGTTCGTAGCTCTTCAGCTTGTCCGCCGGGATGGTCTGCCGCGATACGCCGTGGAAGCCGTCGCAGCCGGCGATGTAGTCGCAGTCCAGGCGCGCCGTCTCGCCGTCCTTGCTGAAGGTGACGTAGGGTTTCTCGCCCTGCACCTCGTGCAGCTGCACGTCGCCGGCTTCGTAGATGCTCAAGGCGCCGCTGGCCTGGCGCGCTTCCATAAGGTCGCGGGTGACTTCGGTCTGGCCGTAGACCATCACGTTCTTGCCGCCGGTCAGGCCCTTGAGGTCGATGCGCTCGCGGCGGCCGTCCAGCACCAGCTCGAAGCCGTCGTGGGGCAGGCCCTCGGCGTCCATGCGGGCATTGGCGCTGGCCTCGCGCAGCAGGTCCACGGTGCCCTGTTCCAGCACCCCGGCGCGGATGCGGCCGAGCACGTAGTCCGGGCTCTGGCGTTCGAGGATGACGTTGTCGATGCCGGCGCGTTGCAGCAGTTGGCCGAGCAGCAGGCCGGAAGGGCCGGCGCCGATGATGGCAACCTGGGTTTTCATTGTTGTTTTCCTCGTCGTCGCGGGCCGGGGCCTGGTCTTAGGCACGCCCCCTGGCCGCATAGTTGTTATTGGCACCTGCATTTTTGGTGGATGAATCGCCGCGCAGAAGGCAATATCCAACAGATAACCTGGATTTTTCGTGGATAGCCCCGGCGGCCTATAAATGCACAAGACGCCCGCTTCGAATCCGGTCCCGGTGTTCCAGCTCTACGGCGAGACCCACGCCTGGCCGACACCCGACCCCCTGCACTGCGAGACCATCCCGTCGCGCAGCAGCCTCTACGACTGGGAGATCCGCCCGCACCGCCACGCCGACCTGGTGCAGCTGCTCTACGTGCGCGCCGGCGAAGCCGAGCTGGAAGTGGAGGGCAGCGTCACCCGCGTGCGCGAGGCCACAGTGCAGGTCTCGCCGCCCCTGTGCGTGCACGGTTTCCGCTTCACCGCGCAGATCGACGGCTACGTCCTCAGCCTGGCCCAGCCCTTCGCCGAGGAACTGCTGCGCCAGTTCGACCGCGCCGTGCTGGAGCAGCCGCAGTGCTACGCGGTGGGCGAGGACGAGCGCTACCTGAGCACCCTGTTCGACTCCATCGAGCGCGAATACGCGCGCCAGGAGCCGGGCCGCGAGCTGATGCTGCGCTCGTTGGTCAGCGCCCTGCTGGTGTGGCTGGGCCGCCGCCACCTGCAGGCCAGCCACGCCGCCAGCGCCGCGCCGGACCGTGGCCGCGAGCACCTGCAGGCGTTCCGCCGGCTGGTGGAGAAACACTTGCGCGAGCACCTGCCGATCGAGCGCTACGCCGAGCGCCTGGGCATCAGCGCGGCGCACCTCAACGCCCTGTGCCGGCGCCTGGCCGGCGTCTCGGCGCTGCAGCTGATCAGCCAGCGCCTGCTGCTGGAGGCCAAGCGCAACCTGGTGTACACGGACATGACCGTGCAGGAGGTCTCCGACCAGCTGGGCTTCTCGGAGCCGGCGTACTTCTCGCGATTCTTCAAGCGCGGCACCGGGCAGTCGCCCAGGGCCTTCCGGGGTAACCGATGAACATCGACTCACGCATCAAGTTCCGCCACCTGCTGTGCTTCCTCGAAGTGGCCCGCCTGGGTAGCCTGGCGCGCGCCGCCGACCGCCTGGCGGTGAGCCAGCCGGCGGTGTCGAAGACCCTCAAGGAGCTGGAAGAGGTGCTAGACGCCAGCCTGTTCGAGCGCGGCAAGGGCGGCGCCGTGCTGACCGAGGCCGGCATCGCCTTCCTGCGCTATGCCGGGCCCTGCGTGCAGGCCCTGCGCGACGGCGTGGAGAGCCTGCGCGGCGGCGAATACGCGGCCAGCAGCGCGCGCCTGGGCGTGCTTTCCACCGTGGAGGGCGCCTTCCTCCCGGAAGTGGTGCGGCGCCTGCACGCGCGCCACGGGGCGCTGGTGGTCAGCGTGGTCACCGGGCCCAGCGCGCACCTGCTCTCGCAACTGCGCGTCGGCGAGCTGGACCTGGTGGTCGGGCGCATGACCGACAGCCCGCAGATCCAGGGCCTGACCTTCGAGCACCTGTACAACGAGCCGCTGACCCTGGTGGTGCGCGCCGGCCACCCGCTGCTGGGCCGGCCGCTGGACGCGGCGGAGCTGGAGGAATACCCGCTGGTACTGCCGACCGCCGGCACCACCATCCGCAAGCGCGTCGACAGCCTGTTCGTCGAGCACGGCCTGCGCCAGTCGTCGCGGCGCCTGGAAACCCTCTCGCTGAGCCTGAGCCGGCGCTACGTCGACGACAGCGACGCGGTCTGGATGGCGCCGCTGGACGCGGTGCGCGCGGCCCTGGGCAAGGGCGAGCTGGCCGAGCTGGCGCCGCAGTTGCAGGAGGCCGGCGGCTCGGTGGGCATCTGCAGCAACGCCTCGCTGCCGCTGTCCCTCGGTGCGCACTGGTGCCAGGAGGTGCTGCGCGAGGTGGGGCAGGAATACCGCGAAGGGGTTTATCCATAACCATTTGGTTAAGGGTGGCGGGCAGCTTTTCAATTTTCCTGCGCGCCGAGCTGGCGGAAACTGCGGAGCACATGCCTGATGCTCTACAGGCTCCTATAACTCCAACAACAGGAGACCGCCATGTCCGAAGTGGACAACAGCCGGTTCGTCATCCGTGACCGCAACTGGCACCCCAAAGCCCTCACCCCCGACTACAAGACCTCCGTCGCCCGCTCCCCGCGCCAGGCGCTGGTGAGCATCCCGCAGTCGATCTCCGAGACCACCGGCCCGGACTTCTCGCACCTGAAGTTCGGCGAGCACGACAACGACCTGCTGCTCAACTTCAACACCGGCGCGCTGCCCATCGGCGAGCGCATCGTCGTTCACGGCCGCGTCGTCGACCAGTACGGCAAGCCGGTGCCCAACACCCTGGTGGAAATGTGGCAGGCCAACGCCGGCGGCCGCTACCGGCACAAGAACGACCGCTACCTGGCGCCGCTGGACCCTAACTTCGGCGGCGTCGGCCGCGCCATCACCGACAGCGACGGCCGCTACATCTTCCGCACCATCAAGCCCGGCCCCTACCCGTGGCGCAACGGCCCCAACGACTGGCGCCCGGCGCACATCCACTTCTCCATCAGCGGCCCGTCCATCGCCACCCGGCTGATCACCCAGCTGTACTTCGAGGGCGACCCGCTGATCCCGATGTGCCCCATCGTCAAGTCGATCGCCAACCCCGAGGCCGTGCAGAGCCTGATCGCGCGCCTGGACATGGGCATGGCCAACCCCATGGATTGCCTGGCCTACCGCTTCGACATCGTCCTGCGCGGCCAGCGCCAGACCCACTTCGAGAATCGCTGAGGAGGTTCGCCATGCCCGTTCAACTGCTCCCCGAAACCCCCTCGCAGACCGCCGGCCCGTACGTGCACATCGGCCTGGCCCTGGAAGCGGCCGGCAACCCGACCCGCGACCTGGAAATCTGGAACCAGATGGCCAAGCCCGGCGCCGCCGGCGAGCACATCCTGCTGCTGGGCCACGTCTACGACGGCAACGGCCACCTGGTGCGCGACTCCTTCCTGGAGTTCTGGCAGGCCGACCACGAAGGCAACTACGACAGCCGCTACGACGCCGAGAAGGCGTTCAACGGCTTCGGCCGCACCGCCACCACCTTCGATGCCGGCGAGTGGACGCTCAAGACCATCAAGCCGGGCGTGACCAAGGCCGCCGACGGCCGCCCGCAGGCGCCGCACATCAACGTGTCGCTGTTCGCCCGTGGCATCAACATCCACCTGCAGACGCGCCTGTACTTCGAGGACGAAGCCGAAGCCAACGCCAAGGACCCGGTGCTCAACCTGATCGAACAGGCGCCGCGCCGCGAGACCCTGGTGGCCCGCCGCTGCGAAGTGAACGGCCAACTGGCCTATCGTTTCGACATCCGCATCCAGGGCGAAGGCGAGACGGTGTTCTTCGATTTCTGATGCGTTCCGGCGCCTGAACGGGCGGGCCGCGCGAGCGGTCCGCCCGTCGGCGTTCACGGCATGGCGTAGGCTGTGCCTGATGACGAAGAAAACTGGAGCCCTTGCGTGAGCAACCGACTTTTCGACGCCTACTTCACCCAGCCGGCGATGCGCGAGCTGTTCTGCGACCGCGCGCGCCTGCAGGGCATGCTCGACTTCGAGGCCGCCCTGGCCCGCGCCGAGGCGCGCTGCGGGGTGATCCCGGCCAGCGCGGTGGCGCCCATCGAGGCCGCCTGCCGCGCCGAGCTGTACGACTTCGACGCCCTGGCCACGGCCATCTGCAGCGCCGGCAACTCGGCCATCCCCATGGCCAAGGCGCTGGGCCGCCAGATCGCAGCGACGGACGCGGAAGCCGAGCGCTATGTGCACTTCGGCGCCACCAGCCAGGACGCCATGGACAGCGGCCTGGTGCTGCAACTGCGCGCCGCCGTCGGCCTGCTGGAAGACGACCTGGCGCGGCTGGGCGCGGCCCTGGCCGAACAGGCGCGCCAGCACGCCGACGTGCCCATGGCCGGGCGCACCTGGCTGCAACACGCCACCCCGGTGACCCTGGGTATGAAGATCGCCGGCTGGCTCGGCGCGGTCACCCGCCACCGCGAGCGCCTGGCCGAACTCAAGCCGCGCCTGCTCAGCCTGCAGTTCGGCGGCGCCTCCGGCAGCCTGGCGGCGCTGGGCGACGACGGCTTCGCCGTGGCCGAGGCGCTGGCCGAGGAACTGCGCCTGCAACTGCCGGAACAGCCCTGGCACACCCAGCGCGACCGCCTCGTCGAATTCGCCGCCTGGCTCGGCCTGGTGGCCGGCAGCCTGGGCAAGCTCGGCCGCGACCTCAGCCTGCTGATGCAGACCGAGGCCGGCGAGGTCTTCGAACCTTCCGCGCCGGGCAAGGGCGGCTCCTCGACCATGCCGCACAAGCGCAACCCGGTGGGTGCCGCCGTGCTGATCGGCGCCGCCACCCGCGCGCCGGGCCTGGTGGCGACCATGCTGAGCGCGATGCCCCAGGAACACGAGCGCAGCCTCGGCCTGTGGCATGCCGAATGGGAAAGCCTGCCGGAGCTTTGCTGCCTGGTCTCCGGCGCGCTGCAGCAGGCGCTGCTGGTAGTGCCGGGCCTGGAAGTGGACGCCCAGCGCATGGCCCGCAACCTCGATCTGACCCGCGGCCTGGTACTGGCCGAGGCGGTGAGCATCGCCCTGGCCCGGCGCATCGGCCGCGACGCCGCGCACCACCTGGTGGAGCAGTGCTGCCGCCAGGCCGTGGCCGAAGGCGCGCACCTGCGCCAGGTGCTGGGCGGCAACGCCGAGGTCTGCGCGCAATTGAGCGAAGCCGAGCTGGACCGACTGCTGGACCCGGCCCACTACCTGGGCCAGTGCCGCCGCTGGGTGGAACGCGCCCTGGAAGAACACGCGCGCCTCGGCTGAGGCGCGACAGACAAGCGAGAGAGAACCCGATGGACGAGAAACAACGCTACGAAGCCGGCATGCAGGTCCGCCGCGCGGTGCTGGGCGACGCCCACGTCGACCGCAGCCTGCAGAACCGCACCACCTTCAACGAAGAATTCCAGGAAATGATCACCCGCCACGCCTGGGGCGACATCTGGACCCGCCCCGGCCTGCCGCGCCACACCCGCAGCCTGGTGACCATCGCCATGCTCATCGGCATGAACCGCGAAGGCGAACTGAAACTGCACCTGCGCGCCGCCCGCAACAACGGCGTGAGCCGCGAGGAGATCAAGGAAGTGCTGCTGCAAAGCGCGATCTACTGCGGCATCCCGGCGGCCAACGCCACCTTCCACCTGGCGGAGGAAGTGTGGAACGAGCTGGGGACGGAGTCGCTGGAGGGGTGAGCCCGATCTAACGGCGTATAACCGCGAACGGCCCTACGCTATGGCGCTTTTCGTAGGAGCGAGCTTGCTCGCGAATGGTGTCTACCTTCGGCGATGGAGTATCAGAGGGATTCCGGCCCCCTCTCCCCAGCCCTCTCCCTGAAGGGAGAGGGGGCTTGTCCGTGCCGAGAGGAGGAATGGTTTCAGCCGGTAATCACTGTGCTAGCCGGCTAACGCCGAAGTATCAGTATCTGCCCAACGGTCCCCTCTCCCTTCAGGGAGAGGGTTAGGGAGAGGGCGTTCTTGAGGATGCGCTCCGGACCTCCCGGTAGAACTCCATTCGCGAGCAAGCTCGCTCCTACAACCACCAATCCCCTCACGGCATCCGATCCGCCACGAAATCCGCCTTCGAACGCACCTCCAACTCCGCAACTGCCGGCTAACTCCAGCGTTCCCGTTTCTGCCCAACGGTCCCCTCTCCCTTCAGGGAGAGGGTTAGGGAGAGGGCGCTCTTGAAAATGCACACCAAACCTGCCCGGTAGAACTCCATTCACCAGGCGTAGGGCGGATAACGTTCCACGTTATCCGCCGTTTGGCCTTGGTTCCCGGCGGCTCCGAGGCTGACCTTGGCGTTGGCTGTGGCTTCGGTGTATCGGCGTATAACCGCGAACGGTTATACGCCCTACGGCATCCGATCCGCGACGAAATCCGCCTCCGAACGCGCCTCCAGCTGCCCCTTGCGGCAAGCGCGCTGGAAGCGCTCGAAGTCCCGCTCGTTCTGCAGCGCGTAAGCCTTGGCGTAATGCACCAGCGCATCGTTCAGCGCATCGCTCTTGCCGATGTAGCCGGCGATCCGCGCCGCCTGGCCGCCGGACTTGGCGTGGGCGCAGGCCAGGGCCCGGCCGCACACGCGGGCGTAGGCGAGGAAGGCGTTTTCGTCGAAGGTCTCCAGTTCCGCCGAGACCTTCATGTCGCGCAGCTGGCGCACGTAGAAGTGGCGGCCGCCGGGGCCGGTGGTCCAGCCGAGGAAGAGGTCGCTGGCCGACTGCATCAGGCGCTGGCCGTCCACCACCCGCTGGCCCTGGTGGCGGGTGCGCAGCTTGCTGCGCACGTAGCCGGACAGCACCGAGGGGCGGGCTTCCTTGAACTGCAGGAACAGCGGCTGCTCCTGGGGATCGGTGAGCAGCGCCACCAGGCAGCGGGTGCCGACGCTGCCCACGCCCACCACCTTGAACACCAGGTCCTGCACCTCGAAGCGGTCCAGCAGGTCGCGGCGGTCGGCCTGCAGGGTGGCGCGATAGTCGCGCATGAAGGTGTCGTGCAGGTCCTGCCAGTGCTCCAGGTCCATCCAGTCGTCGTCCTTGTCCAGCAGCGAGGTCGAGGCGTGCAGGTGGAAGATTTCCGGCAGGTCGTCGCGGATCTGCAGGCGGCCCTTGGCGTCGCGCTCGGCGATCTTCGGCAGCAGCTCGGCGTGGGTGCGCCGGTTGGCCTTCTCGATGGCGCGCTGCACGTGCTCGCGCAGGTCCTTTTCCTTCTCCTGCTCCAGCGCCACCTCGTAGTCGATGCGCCCGTACCACAGCTCCAGGGCGCCCATCTCGGCGCACTCGGCCATGTTCTGCTGGTAGGAGGCGACCAGCTCGTGGCAGGCGTTCTCTTCCACGCTCTCGCCGTGGCGCAGGTCGCGGGCGGCGATGAGGAAGCTCGCCACCAGGCGCTTGAGGTCCCATTCCCAGGGGCCGGGGTGGACCTCGTCGAAGTCGTTGACGTTGAACAGCAGGTTGCGCTCGGGGGAGGCGAAGCCGCCGAAATTCATCAGGTGGCAGTCTCCGCAGATCGGCAATTCCATGCCCATGTCCGGGGTGCCCGAGAGGTCGTGGGCCTGGAGCAGGGCGCTGCCGCGGAAGAAGGTGAAGGGCGACACCAGCATGCGCCCGTAGCGCAGCGCCACCAGCGACTGCACGCGGCCGGCGCTGGAGGCCTCGATCAGCGGCAGCGGGTCGCGGTCGATTTTCCCGGGTTCGGAGTGGCTGCTGCGCGGGCACTTATCGCGGGCGTCCTTGCCCTGCTTGCGGAGTTCCTTGATGTCCATCGTTCACCTCCAATCCCGGGGCCATGAGTTCGAGCTTAGAGGCTGGCCAGGGGCCTGCAAGTCGGCGCCTTGGGCTGGCCTGGAAAGGGCATTTCTGCGATGGTCGCGGCGTCTCGTCGTCAGGAAGCGTCCATGTCCGCCATCGCCATTGTGCTCGCCCGTCCCGCCAAAATGCCCTGGCGCGCCCTGGGCATCGCCCTCGGCCTGCTGGCCCTGGCCGGCTGCAGCTCGCAGTCCGCCCGCCAGGCGCCGGAGCCGACGCCGGCGCAGGTGCGCGCCACCCTGGCGCAGTTGCTGCCGGCCAAGGTGAGCGACCGCAGCGGCTGGGCCACGGACATCCAGGCGGCCTTCGCCGCCCAGCGCATCCGCCCGAGCACCGAGAACCTCTGCTCGGTGCTGGCGATCACCGAGCAGGAGTCCAACTTCCAGGCCGACCCGCAGGTGCCGGGCCTGGGCCGCATCGCCCGCGGCGAGATGCAGAAGCGCGCCGCGCGCCTGCACGTCCCCAACTTCCTGCTCGAAGCCGCCCTGGCGCTGAAGTCGCCCACCGGCAAGAGCTACAGCCAGCGCCTGGCCACGGTGCGCAGCGAGCGCGAGCTGAGCGCCATCTTCGACGACTTCATCGGCATGGTGCCGCTCGGCCAGCAACTGTTCGGCCGCTTCAACCCGGTGCGCACCGGCGGGCCGATGCAGGTCAGCGTGGCCTTCGCCGAGCAGCACGCCGAGGGTTACCCGTACCCGCTGAAGGGCAGCGTGCGCCAGGAAGTGTTCAGCCGCCGCGGCGGCATGTACTTCGGCATCGCCCACCTGCTGGGCTACCCGACGGACTACCAGCGGCCGCTGTACCGCTTCGCCGACTTCAACGCCGGCTGGTACGCCAGCCGCAACGCCGCCTTCCAGCGCGCCGTGAGCCTGGCCACCGGCATCCCGCTGGCGCTGGACGGCGACCTGATCCGCTACGACTCCAGCGCCGCGGGCGCCACGGAGCTTGCGGTGCGCACCCTGGGCCCACGCCTGGGCCTGAGCGACAGCCAGATCCGCCGCGACCTGGAACAGGGCGAGCACGCCGAATTCGGCGAGACGAAGCTCTACGCCAAGGTCTTCGCCCTGGCCGAGAAGAACGAAGGCAAGCCGCTGGCCCGGGCGGTACTGCCGGGCATCACCCTGCACAGCCCGAAGATCACCCGCAACCTCACCACCGCCTGGTTCGCCCAGCGCGTGGACGAGCGCTACCAGCGCTGCCTGGCGCGGGCGGGGAAGGGTTGAGATAGCGCACGTCGCGTGACGCTCAGGCGCGGCCCAGGCGCGCCAGTAACGCGGCCTTCACCGCCGGCCATTCGTCGTCGATGATGCTGAAGCGCACCGAGTCGCGCTTGCGCCCGTCGGGCATGATCCGTTCGTGGCGGACGATGCCCTCCTGCACCGCGCCCAGGCGCAGGAGGGCGGCGCGGGACTTCTCGTTGAGCACGTCGGTGGTGAACTGCACGCGCACGCAGTGCATGACTTCGAAGGCGTATTCCAGCAGCAGGAACTTGGCCTCGGTGTTGATCGCCGTGCGCTGCGCCGAGGCGGCCAGCCAGGTGTGGCCGATCTCCAGCTTGCGGTTGGCGCGGTCGATCTTCCAGAAACGCGTGCTGCCGACGATGCGCCCGCTGTGCCGGTCGCGGATGGCGAAGGGCAGCACCGTGCCGGCGTCGCGCCCGGCCAGGGCCTTGTCCAGGTAGGCGTCGATGCTGCCCGGCCCCGGCACCACCGTGACCTTGAGCTTCCACAGCTCGCCGTCGGCCGCCGCGGCGAGGAGTTCGCCGGCCTGTTCGCGGGCCAGGGGCAGGAGTTCGGCGTGCTCGCCGGTGAGGCGTGGCTGGGGCTCGGGGGCGGTCATGGCGGTTTCCTTGGCTGGGCCCCCGAGCTTGCCGCGTCCGGGCGCGGAAGCAAAGCCGCACGCTAGACGTGGCTCAGCTGCAGGTCATGGATGATGCACACCGAACCGTCCGTGGCCAGGGTGGCGCTGGTGTAGTCGACCTGGTTGTACACCCCGCCGTGGAAGTCGAAGGCGTGGCCGGCCCAGTCCGGGTCGAGGGTCATGGGCGCGAGGTCGGAGGTGCGCCCGTCGCAGCTGGCCTGCACCGTGATCACGGCCGAGGCGGTGGCGTGGATGAGGATGCTGAAGCGCGCGCCCAGCGGCACCTTGTCCAGCACCGTGCTGTTCACCGGGTCGGGCTGGTCGAAGTGCTGACGAAAGCCCAGGGTGATCTTGCCCTTGTTCCAGAACACCTTGACCACCGGGCTGTCGTCGTTGAGCACGTGCATCTGCGAGATCACCACCTTCTGCGCCGAGTTCACCCGCGTCAGCGTCATCTCCTGGCGGTTGCTGTGCTCGCGCGCGCTTTCCAGCAGCCAGTACTTCGCCTCCTTCCATTCGCAGCGGGTGCGCTGGGTGCTCTTGCTGGATGCGCCGAGGGTCGGCGCGGTGAACTGCAC
The DNA here is from genome assembly GCF_000812405.1 of Pseudomonas sp. PI1. Taxonomy (NCBI): domain Bacteria; kingdom Pseudomonadati; phylum Pseudomonadota; class Gammaproteobacteria; order Pseudomonadales; family Pseudomonadaceae; genus Pseudomonas; species Pseudomonas sp. PI1. Next base: position 35,297 of record NZ_JWMC01000045.1, on the reverse strand, counting down.
GCTGCCGTCGGGCTGGCGCGTGACCAGCTCCGGGTACTGCTGCAGCGCCTGGCTGCCGGGGATCTCCAGGGCCACCGGGTTGGTGGCCGAGCGGGGGACGGGCAGGCCGATGGTCAGGTTGTCGATGTTCACGCTCATGTCGTCAGTCCTCTGCTGTGGGAAGGGCGCAAGCGAAAAGGCAGGCGCGGGGCCTGCCTGATGGATGCGACTGACGACGGCGGCGAATGCTCAGGATTTCCGCATGAGCGGTAGGCCGGGGCAGGGCGCCGGGGTGGCCGGGGCCCTGCCCGCGAATCGCGCGCAGAGCGCCTGCTCAGCGCCCGCCCAACTGGCCGCGGCGGTATTCGCCCTGGCGCTCGAGCATCCAGCCGGGGTACTCGGCCGGCAGCGCGCTGACCTGGGCGAGGGTGGCCAGTTCTTCGGCGCTCAGCTCGACCTGGGTGGCGGCGATGTTGTCCTCGAGCTGCTCCAGGCGCTTGGCGCCGATGATTACGCTGGTCACCGCTTCCTGGTGCAGCAGCCAGGCCAGGGCCACCTGCGCCACCGACGCGCCCTTGGCCTCGGCGATGCCGCGCATGGCGTCGATGCAGTCGTAGGCGCGTTCGCGGTTCACCGGCGGGAAGTCGAACTGGGTGCGCCGGCTGCCGGCCTCGGCCTCGACCTCGCGGCCGTACTTGCCGCTGAGCAGGCCGCCGGCCAGGGGGCTCCAGACCATCAGGCCGATCTTCTCGCTGCGCAGCAGCGGCACCAGTTCGCGCTCCAGGTCGCGGCCGGCGATGCTGTAGTACGCCTGCAGAGACTCGAAGCGGGCCAGGCCGAGGCGCTCGGCGGTGCCCAGGGCCTTCATGATCTGCCAGGCCGCCCAGTTGGAGACGCCGACGTAGCGCACCAGGCCCTGGCGCACCAGGTCGTCGAGGGCGCGCAGGGTTTCCTCGATCGGCGTGGCCGGGTCGAAGCCGTGCACCTGGTAGAGGTCGATGTGGTCCAGTTGCAGGCGCTCCAGGCTGGCCTGCACGCCGCCGGCGATGTGGTAGCGCGACAGGCCGCGGGAGTTGGCGCCGCGGGTGCCGGTCTCGCCGAACACCTTGGTGGCGATCACCACGTCCTCGCGGGGCACGCCGAGGTTCTTCAGGGCCTGGCCGGTGATGACCTCGGAGCGGCCCTCGGAATACACGTCGGCGGTGTCGATGAAGTTGATGCCGGCCGCCAGGGCCGCGCCGACCAGCTGCTCGGCCTCGGCCTGCTGTAGCTTGCCGATCTGGCTCCACAGCTGGCCTTCGCCGCCGAAGGTCATGGTGCCCAGGCAGAGTTCCGAGACGAACAGACCGGTGTTGCCGAACTTTCTGTAGCGCATGGCGAGCAATCCTCGGGAAGGGGCAGGGAAGGCGCCGCTGCCTCGCGCAGCGGCGGACGCCACCAGTATGGGCGCCGCGCCCAGGAAGGACGGCGCTCGATGCTGCCGCATTCTTGCCTATTGCTGCCGGCGCCCGCCTCAGGCCATGGGCGGCAGGCGGCGCTTGACCGGGGTCTTCTTGACGATGGCGGTGCTGGTCTCGGCGTAGGCGTTGAGGCGGTCGAGCAGAGTGTCCAGTTGCTCCATGTCGCGCACGCACAGGCGGGCGACGAAGCAGTCGTCGCCGGTGATCTTGTCGCACTCGGTGAACTCGGGGATGGCCTGGATCTGCCGTTCCACCTCGTGCAGCCGGCCGGGCAGCGGGCGCACGCGGACGATGGCCTGCAGCAGGTAGCCGAAGGCCTTCGGGTCCACCTCCAGGGTGTAGCCGCGGATCACCCCGCGTTCCTCCAGCTTGCGCAGGCGTTCGCCGACGCTGGGCGCGGAGAGGCCGCTGACCTGGGCCAGGGCCTTGAGCGACAGGCGCGAGTCTTCCATCAGGGCGGCGATCAGCAACTGGTCGATTTCGTCGGTCATTTTCGGCTCGTTAGGCGATTGCGGGTGGATGCCTTGATAGTAAAGGCGATATTTGGCGGATGCCTTCCGTTTGCGATGGAGGGGCGGGGTGGCGCCTTGTCATGCTGTAGGCACACCTTGCAGGAGGAAGCCCCATGGACAAGTCCCTTCAACGCGGCACCCTGGAGATGACCGCGGCCATGCTGATCTGCGGCACCATCGGTTGGCTGGTGCTGGTGTCCGGCCAGCCGGTGCTGGACGTGGTGTTCTGGCGCTGCGTGTTCGGCGCCGCCACCTTGCTGGTCGCCTGCGCCCTGCTCGGGATGCTGCGCCCGGGCGTGCTGAGCCTTTCCGCCTTCGGCCTGGCGCTGCTCAGCGGGGTGGCCATCGTCGGCAACTGGGTGCTGCTGTTCGCCTCCTATTCGCGGGCGTCCATCGCCATCGGCACCGCGGTGTACAACACCCAGCCCTTCATGCTGGTGTTGCTGGCCGCGGTGTTCCTCGGCGAGAAGCTCAGTGCGCGCAAGCTCGGCTGGCTGGCGCTGTCCTTCGCCGGCATGCTGGCCATCGTCAGCGCCCACGGCAGCGGCGGGCCGGGCAGCGACTACCTGGGCGGCATCGCCCTGGCCCTGGGCGCGGCGCTGCTGTATGCCTTCGCGGCGCTGATCGTCAAGCGCCTGCAGGCGGTGCCGCCGCACCTGATCGCGCTGGTGCAGGTTTGCAGCGGCGTGCTGCTGCTGGCGCCCCTGGCCAATCTCTCGGCGCTGCCGCAGCAGCCGTCGGCCTGGGCCTGCATGGCCACCCTTGGCATCGTCCATACCGGGCTGATGTACGTGCTGCTCTACGGCGCCATCCAGAAGTTGCCGACGGCGCTGACCGGCGCGCTGTCGTTCATCTACCCGGTGGCGGCGATCCTGGTGGACTGGGTGGTGTTCGGCCACCGCCTGGACCTGGCGCAGTGGCTGGGCGTGGCAGCCATCCTCCTGGCCGCGGCGGGCATGCAGCGCGACTGGGGGCTGCCGCGGCGGTTGGCTGCGCGCTTCGCATTGCGTGGGACGGATTACGGAAAGCGCTGGGGCGTGGGAATTTTTCCACGGGCGCCGACTCAAACTCCCACCAAGTCACGCCATGGGTGAATGATGAACTACAAGCTGTTGCCAATGATCGGTGTCGCGGTGCTGCTCGGCGCCTGCGGCGGCAAGGAGGCGGAGGTGTGCGCCAGCAAGGACATGCGCGACCAGTTGGTGAAGGTGTTCACCGACGGCCCGCTGTCCGGCCGCGGCGACCTGCTCAAGGACGTGGAGCTGCGCGACGCGGCCATCCTCGAGAAGGACCCGGACAGCGGCGTGCTCGAATGCGTGGCCACCTTCCGCGTGCCGGTGGGCCAGCAGGTGGTGCAGGGCCCGCTGGAATACCGCATCGCCCCGGCGGCCAAGTCCGATCATGACTACCTGCTGCTGTTCACCAAGAGCGAGCGGGCGTTGGCGCTGGCCGATCGGATTCAGCGGGTGTTCCCCGCGGCGGGGACGTCGCAGTGATGATGGGAGTGTAGGAGCGAGCTTGCTCGCGAACCTCCTGGCGGTTGCGGTGTATTCGGTTGACTCCGTTCCCTCACCCCAGCCCTCTCCCGGAGGGAGAGGGGGCCGTTTGGCGTGAGTGGTAAATCCAGAGTCAGCCTGAAATGCCTGTCTGTCCCTGCGTTCGCGGGAATGGTGAAGGTAGGAGCGAGCTTGCTCGCGAAGGGTGCTTCCTTGCGACTGCGGTGTATTCGGTTGACTCCGTTCCCTCACCCCAGCCCTCTCCCGGAGGGAGAGGGGGCCGTTTGGCGTGAGTGGTGAATCCAGAGTCAGCCTGAAACGCCTGTCTATCCCAGCGTTCGCGAGAGTGGCGAAGGGGAAGGATGGTGCCTGACCTCCAGGCCGCTCAGGACAGCCCCCTCTCCTGCTTGCGGGAGAGGGTTGGGGAGAGGGTGCTCTTGAGCCTGGCACCTGCGCCACCGGCAGCTTCCATTCGCGAGCAAGGACCAGGCGTCCCCCTTGCTCCTACGAAAAGCCGCGCTCGCCTGCAACGTAGGCGCAACTGTCTTGGCGGCTGCGCCGAAGCGCGCCTCAACGGATGGGTTGAGCCTTGGCGAAACCCATGCGGTGGTGGTGATGGGTATCGCTTCGCTCAACACCATCCTACGAAAAGCCATGCTCGCTTATCCGCGAATCACGCCGATATCACCGGCTATCGCGGACGCGCAGGCAACTGCCAGCCTCTGCAGTGGCCCGAACGCCGCACAAACGAAAAAGCCGCTCCCCCATGAGGAGGAGCGGCTTTTTCATCAGCGCCTTTCGGCGCCCGCTCAGGCAGCGTTGCCGTAGCGGGCCTGTTTCTTCTTGACCTGCTGGCGGCACGCGTCGCCGAAGGCCTGGAAGATCTTCACCGAATCGGGGTTCTTCAGCGCCTGCCATTCCGGGTGCCACTGCACCGCGAAGAGGAAGGGCGACAGGCTCGGCGCGTGGACCGCCTCGACCAGGCCGTCTTCGGCGTGGGCGATGGGCTCCAGGCCCTTGCCGAGGTTCTTCAGGCCCTGGCCGTGCAGCGAGTTGACCTGGATCGAGTCGGTCTGCAGCAGTTTGTGCAGCCAGGTGTTCTGCGCCACGCGCACGCTGTGCGCCGGGGCGTACTGCACCTCGACCGGGTCTTCGGGGTTTTCCCGGTGGTCGTTGAAGCCGGGCTCGGCGTAGACCTTCTGGTAAATGTCGCCGCCCAGCGCCACGTTGATTTCCTGCATGCCGCGGCAGATGCCGAAGATCGGCAGGCCACGGGCGATGGCGGCCTTGATCAGGGGCAGGTCGAAGAGGTCGCGCTGCTTGTCCTGGGCCTTGCCGGGGGTTTCGTTTTCCTGGCCGTAGAGGGCCGGGTCGATGTTGCTGCCGGCGCCGGTGAGGTAGACGCCGTCGGCCATGTCGAGGTACTGCTCGAGATCGTCGATGCCGCAGCAGGTCGGCACCAGGACCGGCACGCAACCGGCGATGTCGCTGATCGGGGTGATGTACTTGTGGGTCATCACCTGATAGTCGTGGCCCTTGCGTTCCTGGGCGCCCATGGACATCAGGACGACGGGCTTGCGGAGTTTCTGATTGTTATTGCCAATGTTGCTGTTGGACATATGTCACCTTGGGACAGGCTCGGCCTGTCGTTTATGTGCAGGCGCGGCCGGGAGGGCGCTACCTGGGGCTCCGAGCACTGCCGTAGCGGGGCTGGAAGCGCCCGCAAACGGTCGAAGCCTGCCCACCAGCCTGCCAGAGCCGTAAAATATGTCAAACAATTTCGCTTTCGATCGTTAAAAATAATGGCCGAAATTCATGGCGATTTCGTTTTCAAGTAGCTGTATTTAAAGGGTTTTTTATTTAATTCGATAAATATCGGTCCATTATTTTTTACGGACCAGGCCTTTTCGTGAAAATTATACTGAACATTTTCACGGAAGATCGCCGGGCACGCGCCGGCCGTGCCCTTGAGCGGGTGCCGCGTCTGAAGCTTTCCTGCGGGGGCGCTGGCGCCCGGCCCGTCAGCCGGGCAGTTCGACCTTGCCGGGCGGCAGCGGCGCCTTGGCCGGGTCGCCGCTGAAGGCTTCCACCCGGTTGCGCCCGCCGTGCTTGGCGGCGTACAGGGCCACGTCGGCGTTGCCCACCAGGGCTTCCTGGCTGGCCACCGGGCCCTGGGCGGTGGAGGCCACGCCGATGCTCACCGTCAGGTGGCCGCAGGCGGCCCAGGCGTGGGGCAGTTGCAGGGCCTCGACGGCGGCGCGGATGCGCTCGCCGATGGCGCAGGCGCTGGCCAGGTCGGCGCCGGGCATGACCACGGTGAACTCCTCGCCGCCGAAGCGCGCGACGAAGTCGCAGTGCTCGCGCACGTTGTCGCGGATGGCCTCGGCCACGCGGCGGATGCCGACGTCGCCGGCGAGGTGGCCGTAGCCATCGTTGTAGAGCTTGAAGTGGTCGATATCCAGCATCAGCACGCTAAGCGGCTCGGCGTGCCGTGCACAGCGGTGCCATTCGCGCTTGAGCGTCTCGTCCAGGTGGCGCTTGTTGGCGATGCGGGTGAGGTCGTCGGTGCGGCTGAGCACCGCCAACTCCTGGTTGGCCAGCGCGTACTTGTGCGCCAGCACCTGGTGTTCCCAGGCCAGCTTGAGCGCCTCGTTGAAGCGGATCTGCAGGCGCCGGCCCATTTCCGCGATGAACGGGCAGACCACCCAGGCGGAGACCGCCAGGAAGGTCGCCTGGGGTTCGGGGTCGCGGAAATAGGCGATGCCCAGGAAGAAGAACATGGGCACGTGGAAGGCCAGGTGCGCCGGCCAGTAGGACACGTTGCTCATGGCCACCATTACCGAGGCCAGGGCGATGCAGCCGTAGATCACGTCCTCGTAGGGCGTGCCGTAGCTCATCAGCCAGATGGCGCCGATGCCCCAGGCCAGCCCCACGGCGCCGCACTGCAGCATGGTCAGGCGCGCCCAGGTCTGCGGCGCCAGGCGCTGCGGGTTGCGCCGCCAGGCGTACACCAGGCCCAGGCGCACGCTCATCAGCAGCACCAGCACAGCGAGCCACAGGCAGCGCCCGAGCAGGGGCGCGCTGGCATGGTAGACGCCGAACACCATGGTGCCGGAGAACACGTTGCCCACCGCGGTGGATGGGCTGGTGGAGAACAGCGTGGCGACGCGCTCGGCCAGGTAGTCCTCGGCGGGGCGCTCGGGCAGCGGTGGCGGGTTGGTGTCGGGGTAGGCGGTCATGCCTGGGCTCCTGGGTGCGCCCCGGGACGGTGCGGCGGGGGCGGGCGCAGGCACGCGCCGGCCCGGCGCGCTGGCGCCTCGGTCCATGGCGGTGCGCTTGCCCGGCCCGACCGATGGCTTCCGTTGCGCGGGAAAATGCAGTGATGTCTCAGTGCCATCATGCCTGGAGTGCGCTTGGAATTCGAGCCCGCGGACGACGGAAGGCAGCGCCGCCGGGCGGGAAGCGGAAAGCGAGACGCCCCCTCTCGCTGGGCGAAAAGGGGGCGTTTTTCTTGCCATTGCACCATCCTGGTGCGTTATCTCCCGGGTGCGGCTTACTTGCCGGTCTTGATGGTGGTCCAGCTGCGGGTCATCAGGCGCTGGGTGTTGGCCGGCAGGTCCGGGAAGGCGTACAGCTTCTTCATCACCTCTTCCTTCGGATAGATGCCCGGGTCGTTGCGGATTTCCTCGTTCACCAGCGCGGTGGCGGCAGCGTTGCCGTTGGGGAAGGAGGTGACGTTGCTGATCTCGGCGATCACCTGCGGCTCGAGCAGGAAGTTGACCCACTGCAGCGCGCCTTCGGGGTTCTCGGCGTCCTTCGGAATGGCCACGGTGTCGAAGAAGGCACCGGCGCCTTCCTTCGGAATGTTGTAGAGCACGTGGACGTTGTTCTTCGCTTCCGCGGCGCGGGCCTTGGCCTGGTAGACGTCGCCCGAGTAGCCGACGGCGACGCAGATGTTGCCGTTGGCCAGGTCCGAGATGTACTTGGAGGAATGGAAGTAGGTGATGTACGGGCGGATCTTCTGGTACAGCGCGGTGGCCGCCTTGATCTCCTTCGGATCATTGCTGTCGGGCTTGTAGCCCAGGTAGTGGAGGGCCGCCGGCAGCATCTCGGTGGGCGAGTCGAGGAAGCTCACGCCGCACTGCTTGAGCTTCTGGATGTTCTCGGGCTTGAACACCAGGTCCCAGGAATCCACCGGGGCGTTGTCGCCGAGCACGGCCTTGACCTTGTCCGGGTTGTAGCCCAGGCCGATGGTGCCCCACATGTAGGGGATGGCGAACTTGTTGCCCGGGTCGCTGATCTCGAGGGTCTTCATCAGGTCCGGGTTGAGGTTCTTCCAGTTCGGCAGCTTGGACCTGTCCAGCGGCATGTAGACGCCGGCCTTGATCTGCTTGGCGAGGAAGTTGTTCGACGGCACCACCACGTCGTAGCCGGACTTGCCGGCCAGCAGCTTGGCTTCCAGCACTTCGTTGCTGTCGTAGACGTCGTAGACGACCTTGATGCCGGTGGCCTTGGTGAACTTGTCGACCGTGTCAGGGGCGATGTAGTCGGACCAGTTGTAAACGTGCAGCACTTTGTTGTCCGCCTGCGCCATACCAGCCACAGCGCCCGCCAGAGTCACGGCGAGCAGGGTCTTGCCGAAGGTCTTGAACATGCAGGTTGCTCCGATTTTCTTCTATCCGTGCGTAAGTTGGGTCTTCCGCACGGATCGACAGCAAGAACCATTCCCGATAATGGCCCCCGGCCATTTACCGGCGGCCGGCCCCCGGCGGCTCTAGCCTGGCGCCAAGGGGCGGGAGGAGGGCAGGCGGGCGCGGCGACGGAATCCCGGCGCGGGCTGTTACAAGGCGTACCGTCGTGCCAGGTGGCTCAATCGAGCCGGTAACGCGCGAGGTCCTGCGCGGAAAGCACGCGCATGCGCCCCGGCTCGATGGCCGCCATGTCGTCCAGCAGGGCGACGGGCACATCCATCTCGCGCAGATAGGCGGCCGGGCTGTAGCGGCTGGCGCCGTCGGCCAGCCAGGAATCGCCGCCGGGGAAGTAGGGACGGTGCAGGCCGACATAGCCGCGCACCCGGCGCGCATGCCCGGCGGCCAGCAGGTAGACGCAGGTGCCCTGGCACACGCTGTTGCGCGGCACCCAGGTGTCGAACCCGGCCTCGCGCAGCAGCCGGCCCATCTTGATGGCCTCGCCCAGGCTGCCGCCGATGGAATCGAGCAGGGCGATCCTGCGGGCGAACTTGCCGGGGTTGCGCTTCAGCCCCTGCAGCAGGCGCTCGTAGTCCCCCGGCGCGATGTCCTCGGTGACGCGCACCGCCAGGGTGAGCCCCAGCGACTTGTTCTGCACCGGCGCAACCTCGACCCGCGCGAACGCCGCCGTCGAACACAGCACCGAAAGACCGAGCACGGCCGCGCGCACCAGGGTATTGCCCATGAACCTGCCTCGCCTTGAACCCAGCGGGAAATCGATGGGAGCGGAAGATACCGCCGATGCTGGCATTTGGCATCCCCCGGCACAGCCGAATCGGCGAATGCCCCGAAGTGCAGCACCAAGGCTTCACTCCGCCCGCGCCTTCTGGTAAAAAGGCACCCCCAAGCGGGCGTCGTATAATGGCATTACCTGAGCTTCCCAAGCTCATGACGAGGGTTCGATTCCCTTCGCCCGCTCCAGATTCCACGGGCTTCTCAGCGGCCCAGCGAGACCTTTGCGAACAGCTGGGGGCCGTTTCTGTGAGTCTGTGCCAGCGTGCGCCGGTGTGTGAGCGCGGCAGAGTGGACCAGGCTTACAACCCAGCGGCCGAAGGCATGATCTTCGTTTTATGTTGACCCATCGAAATTGGGTAATTTTGGTAATTTCATTTTTGAAATACCGTTTTTCCCTTTTTTTCAATGGATTGCAACGATTTCTTAAAGGTAATAATAGGGTAATTTTAGGGTAATCGAATTACCTTTCCCCAAGGTAAGTTTTCGGTTTTATCAAACCCTTGTAAATCAATCACTTACAGAAAAATTACCTTTCCAATTACCTCAAATTACCTTTCAAGGTAATCGCCTAAAGCCAGTAACGACGTGGCTTCCAGGGGTGTTCGAACCCCGAATTACCAAAATTACCTTTTCCCGAGGCCTCAACCGAAAACACGGTCTGGGACAGCCCTCTGCCGCGCCCAGGAAAAGGGGCTCCGGTGCAGGGATTCGCAGGTATTCCCCACCGCCGAAACGTGCAGCCAGCGCCCAGCCTGGGCCGCCTGGAGGGCTGCGCAGGGGTGAAGAAAAAGTGCCCCCTTTAGCCCGCAGGCGTGGCGGGGGGACGACTGCGCGCGCCGGGTGATTTAGGATCGAAACTTTCCGTTACTGATAAACAATCTCGTTTGCGGTAGTCGTTTAGCCTGCCCACGAGGTAAAAGGCGGCCTTCAACCGCTGGAGAGCGATACGCTGGTCATTCGTCAGGACGGGTACGGAAGGGGAAGGCTGGAGCGGAAGGTCAGTTCTTCCGGTGCGCACGGGATATGGGAGTGTTCCCCGTGGATGCGGGGATGAACCGGCGAATAGGCTGTATAGCGAAGGCCCGCAGCAGCAGGCCCTGTGATTTTAACCGATCAGATCTGCCGCTTGAGCGCGAGAAAGGAGTTGGCCGATTGCTTTAGCCGCGGCTCCCCGAACTGCTGCCGTTCCATCAGTTGTCATGGCCTTGCGCAGGGCGGACAAAGCTCCGGGGCCACCACAGTGACCAAGGCCCAAAGCCGCGCCGGCCCTTGCGTCAGGATGGCCATGTAGAGGATGAAGCCGGCGTGGCTGCCGTTGTCAGACTTGATGAGCGAAGCGGCGCCCGCGCCGGCAGCGGTGATCAACGCCTGCGATCCCAGGTACTGCTGGGCGTTGCTGCGGCGCTCGCCCGAGACGCACGGGATGCCGTAGGGATCGCTGATCCAGCTCAGGCCGTCCAGCAGACTGGTGCTGTCCTGGCTTCGACTGCGCTTGCCGTCTTCCTCCGGCACCGTGCGGATGGTGCCGTCGCTGAACACGAAGGTGATGGAGCGGACCTGCCCACGCACGCACGAGAGCGTCCAGTCGCCCGAGGCCGTGCCGCTGACCACCGCACCGGCCACGTCGGGAATCTCGATGCCGTTGGCCGCCAGGTTGTCGGCCCCGATCAGCACCTTGAAGGGAAACGGGTCGTTGACGGTGCCGTCGATGGGAATGCGCCCGATCAGCGCGGTCATGGCGACCGAGCCCATGAGTGTGGCATTGGCGGGCACCGTATAGACCGCCCGGGTGGTGTCGGCAACGGCCTGCGCCGTCCTGTCGCTGACGGCTTCCGCCGCGGCCGACAGCTCCGGCGAGGCCGGGCCGAAGCTGGAGGGAAAGGCGGGCAAGCGCGGGCTGCTCGAACCGCCCTTCGGATCGGGCCGGGCGTCATCCGGTTCGATCCAGCGCATGCCGCCATCCTTGAGCGGCCCGCCGTCGTGCCCGTCCAGTCCAAGGCCGATCGGCAGGTCGGCGACATCGCCCTTGCCGGACAGCTCGTCCAGGCGGCGCTGCAGTTCCTGCATCAGCCCTTGCGTCTGCTGCCGGTCGCTGGCGGCCTGGGTGCGCTCCTGTTCCAGGCGACGGCGTTCGCTGTCGAGAGCGTTTTGGATGCGCTGGTCGATCGCACCCTCGCGGGTACGCAGGCGCTCGTTCTCGGCCTTGTGCTGGCGGTTGTCGCTCAGCGCGGTCTGCAATTCGGTACGGAGTTGCTTGACCTGCGCGACCAGGGTGGCGACGGTGTCGCGCGGGGTGTCGCCCGCGATGCCGAGCGCCTTCATTTCCTCCGGAGTGAGCTGCCCGGGGACATCCGGCTTGCCAGGTGCGGCGTCGCTGCCCGAGAACAGCCTGGCACCGACGAACACCAGCAACAATGCCATCGGAATCAGCAGCCACTTCAACAGGGGATTACTCCTCATCGGACGTCCTCCCCGCAGCGGCGGCCGGCGGCAAGTTCGTGCCGGCATCGATGGGGCTGAGCACCGGCATCAGGGACTCGGCCAGGCCGCGGTCGCGCGTGACCAGATAGACCATCGTGGTGTCGGTCGAAGCGCCCGCTGGCCCCAGGTCGGGATGCTGGAAGGTCGCGGCCACGAAGTCGCCTTGCAGCGCCCTTGGATCGAGATCGATACGGTGAGGCGAGGTGTTGGTCAGGCGCACCGCGGTGACCCACTGGTCTTCGAGTCGCCAGGCTGCCAGCGCCCGCGCCTTGAGCGGCAGCGTTGGCAGCAGTGTGTCCAGCGCGAGCGGGCGCCGCAGCGGCACGCGCCCGATGCCGGCCACGGGCTCGACGGTGCGCAGCGGTGCGTAAAGGTTCTGCGCAGCGTAGCGCGTCAGGACAACGGCTACCGGCGTCTGCCGATGCTTGGCGGGTTGCGCTGCTTGGCTCGGACCGGCGGCGGTGTCTTTGCTGGCCTCCGCGGCGGCGTCCTGCAGGACGATGCGTACAGGCTCCAGCGGCTGCTCGCCTTCCCGGGCGTCCGTGGCGGCGATGTCGACCAGCACGATGGCACCGGATTCCACGTCCTGTAGTTGCAGCCGCGTCGGCGCGATGGTCTCGCTGGCGCGCAGGTAGATGGCTCCACCCGCGCTCTGCACGCGCAGCCGCTCGCCCAGGCTCGGGGGCAGGCCGACACGCACGTTGCGGTCGATGAAGACCACGCGCTCCTGGCCGACGACCAGCGGGACGGCCAGCGGCAGCCGCTGCCAGCGCAGGATCTCGATGGCATGGCTGTCCGGTACCAGGCCGAAGCCAAGGGCCAGGCTCGCCACGATGGTGAAGACGTGGTGTTTCAAGGGTTGCCTCCCTGCGAAAGGCCGCCGCCGGGCGTGCCGGACGGAGGCACTGCCTGCGACGGTGCCTCGATCCGCTGCGGCGCGCCGTCATAGCAGTCCAGCGCAAGGCCGAAGGGGTTGCGCGGGGGATCGACGTCCAGCCGCACTACTTTCAGTGGATAGCGCACCAGGGCCCGCTTGACCTGCTCGGCGCCGTAGTACTCGTCCGCGCTGACATCGAGCGTGACGATCCAGTCGCGACTGGAAACCGTCTTTACCCGCATCGTGGGGTTGTCGCCGAAGCCGCGCCCCGGAATCTCGTAGATGCCGCGCACCCGCTGGCGCAGTTCGCCGCTGCTGCGCCGGTGCTCGTAGTCCTGGCGCAGGAAGGCCTGGCAGGCCGGTGTGAAATAGGCCGACAGCGCGTGGAGGTTGCGCGGGTAATCCTGTTCGCCATCCGTCGGCCAGCGCTGGACCTGCTGCCAGACGTAGAAGGCGAAGGCATAGACACTCTCGGGCGGCACATCCCACCAGGCGCGGGTGCTGCCCGAGCGCAGATCGGGGGGGCACATGGATCGTCAGTTGCCTCCCTGGCGCCCGAGCAGGGTGAACAGCCGGCTCAGGTTCATGCCGATCAGCCAGTCGGCGCGCGATCGGGCGAGTGCGGAGAAATACAGTGGCAGCGTCTCGGCGGACGGTTTGAGCGCGCCCAGCGCCTTGCGGATCGACGCATCGTTGAGCGCCGACAGCCACAGGCGCTGAATCGGCCCGTGGTAGCCGCACAGGTCGATGATCTCGCGGGCGATCATCTCGCCCTCGCGGTTGGCGTCAGTCGCGATCACCAGTTCGCTTGCCTTGGCGACGAGTTGCCGCACGACCTTGAATTGCGCCGCGGTCGCCGCCTTGGGCTCGACACGCCAGCGCTCGGGAAGAATGGGCAGTTGCTCGATGGCCCAGCGCTTGTATTGTTCGCCGTACCCTTCGGGCGGAACCGCCTCGACCAGATGACCGATGCACCAGGTCACGACGACCGCGGCACCGCTGTAGCAGCCGTTGCCGCGTTGGCCAGCGCCCAGCACACGGGCAATGTCCTTGCCCTGGGACGGCTTCTCGCACAGGAATACGCGCATGAAGCCTCCTCGGAAATATGCGGTTCATCGGATGGGCGTCAGCTTGGCAGGGCCAGGAGATGCCGGCAGCAAGGAAGCCGATTGAAGCAGGCGCCGCTTTGTGATCGGCAGGCAGTCCGTTGCCGCAGCGGTGCGCATAGACCGCAGGATCTGGCGCAGCAAGGACGTCGTTTCGGGAGGGGCGGCTGGAACTCCGTGGACGACCTTGGAGCCCCCCCTGGGGATGGCTCGCTGGTGCATCGCGGGCGCATGACGGTTGCTACAGCCGCCCTCGGGGGAACGGCGATGGGCGAATTACTGTCCGGCGGCGGGCCTGGCGCTGAGCGCCACCGACTCGATGCGGTACGGCAGGATGCCCACGCGCCTCGACCTTGAACGTGACGCGCTCGTTCTCGTCGGCGTCCTCCCATTCGTCGCGCACGGTGCGGCCCTCGACCAGCACCCGCATGCCTTTCTGGTACAGCGTCTTCCAGTGCTCGGCGTCGCGATGCCACAGCTCGACCGGTGCCCAGTAGCCGCCGCGATCTTCGTACTCGCCGTCCTTCTTCGGGATCGGGTTGTCGAAGTAGACGTTCAGGCGAAGCAGCCGGCGCGGCTCGTCGTTGCCGTTCGGAAATTCGCGATAGTCCGGCGCAGAACCGATGTTGCCCTCGCCGACGAAGTGCGTGCTCATGGTGACTCCTTGGTGGTGGGTGGAACGGCCGCGGTATGCCCGTGGACACGCCGCAGGTAAGCCGCTTCCGCCTGGGCGGCCTTGCTGGCGCATTCCAGGGCTTGGCGAGCGATGCTGTGGGTCAGGCTGATCTGCATGTTCAGCACGATGCGCTGCAGTTCCATCGCGTACAGTTCGTCGATCAGCGACGCCGGCGTCGCGGGGTTGGCCAGCAGGGCCTCCCACAACGACACGCCCATGGAGGAACGGTCCAGATTGCGCCAGCGCAGGAAGGTCGTCCCTGCGCCAGTGGCCTGCTGGGCCAGTTGCACGTCGAGCAGGCTGAAGGGGTAGGCGCGCGCCTGGGGCAGCACGCGCCGCTGCGCCAGGCCAATCACGTCGTCGCGCAGCGCTGCGCACTGGCTGGCCCAGGTCTCCAGACTCCCCTTACCCTTAAAAGGCTGTAAAAGGCCTTTTAGGTAGCCTGCGTGTTCCAGCCGCTGGAAGTCCGCCTGTTCCAGCGCCACGAAGCGCGTGGAGTGGCTGATGGGGGGCGATGCGGTCATGCGCCAGCCCCCTTGTCGCCCGCCGCACCATCGGCTGCGCCGTCCGTGGGAACCGGCGCATCGGGCTCGATGGCAGGCGCAACAGGCGGCATTCCGGGCTTGGTTGTCCGCCGCGCGATCGGTGGCGCGAAGCGCGAGCGGCGCGTGCCTTCCAGCACGTCCTGCGGCAGTTCGCCGAACTTCTCCAATGCCGCTCTCGCCGCGGCGTTCTTCGCCGCGAAGTCGTCGCGCGTCGTGCCCGAGTAGCGGTACTGCTGGGCCAGCGAGAAAAGGCTGCGCAACGCGTGCGCGCCATCATTGAGCCAGCGCTCCAAGGTGCTGCGGTCGATCAGCGCCGTGTGGTGCGCCAGGATGAGTTTGCGTGCCAGGTCGTCGTAGTCGGCCAGCAGGTACACCGCCATGAAGCCGAGTTGGGCGTTCACGAACAGCGGCAGCTTCACTGGCTGCACGTTCATGTTCTCGCCCAGCGACAGCGCCGGGGGTACATCGGCCAGCGCCTGGTCCACCTGCTCGCGCAGCGCCTGCAGCGTACTCTTGGTCTGCTCCAGCTTGTCTTCGATACGCAGCATCCAGAAATCGGAGTACGGATCATCCTGCTCGGAACCGCGCTTCATCTTGTTCATCGCGCTGATGAAGCCGTTGAGGCCGATGATGCCGGCGCGTCCCTCCGCCGGTGCGCGGCCGTGCCAGATGCGCGAAGCGTGATGAGTGTGCAGCGTCAGCGACATCGCGCTGCGCAGCGATCCGAGATTCAGTTGCAGGGGTTCTGTGCGTTCGTTGGCCATGGGAGCGACTCGCGGTGAAGGGGCGAGTCGCCAGCATCGGCATCGGCAGGAAGGCCGTCAGTCAACAAACCGCAGCCCATGCGCGCCCGGTTTGTTCCGCACGGAAGGCTGTGTGTGCCGGCTATCCCCTGGGGATAGGTGTGCCGCAGGAGGTGCCGGTTATTCCCAGGACGCCTCGGGGTCGAGGTGTCGTGCCAGCTCCATCGCGTCGTGAAGCACACGACCGACGACGGTCACGTCGGTCTCCGTGCGGTAGATCAGGAAATGCCGCGGCCGACGTACGATGCCGCTATCGGTGCGGCCACGCTCCCGGCTCAAGTGCAGATGCCAGGAGCGCACGCCGTCGCCAAGCTCCGGTCGTTCGATACTACCGGGCCGGTCAGGTTGGGCGGAAACATCGCGCAACGCGGCCACGATCAACGCCTCGTAGCGCTTGCGTGCTACGTCGCCGAAGTGTTCGTGCGTCCAGGCCAGGATGTCGATGAGGTCCGTCTGTGCCGCAGCGGATAGTCGATATCGCGCCATCAGCGAGCTGTCTGCACCCGACCGGCGGCTTGTTGCCCCAGCTGCCCGATGAAGTCTTCGAGCTTGTCATCGTCCACATCCGTATAGCGGCCGGCGGCCACATCGGCCCAGCCCGTCTTGGCGGCTTTCTGCAGCGCCTTGAGCTTGGTTTCTTCGAGTTGCTCGCGCCGCTCGATCAGGCGCAGGCCTTCGCGCAGCACTTCGCTCGCGTTCTGGTAACGCCCGGACTGAACCAGGGCCTCGACAAAAGCGTGTTGATGCTCACTGAGCACCACATTGCGGGTGGGCATGGTCTTGGCCTCCACGATGAAACAGCGTCAGAATAGCAGTGTTGGCATTTTATGCCAATGAGCCTCCCGGAAGGCTCCCTGTCCCAGCCATCCCCTGGGGATAGCCCGCTCGGTCAGGGGTCGCGCAGCGCCGCCCGCAGCCGTGCCAGGTGGGCACGCACCACCTCGGGGGATGCCGGTGCCGGTGCGGATGGCGGTGGACGAACTGCTGGCGCTACTGTGGCACCGTCGCCCGCCCACGCCTTGAACTCCCCGCGGATCGCCTTCTGGATGATGCCGAAGAGATAGCCGGCCGGGTTGCGCACCGCGCCGTTTCGGCAGCGTGCCGCCCACTCGTCGAGTACGGCCTGCCACTGGGCCTCGTCCACCTGCTGCAGTGCCACCAGCGCACCGGCCTGCTGCTCGTCCTTCAGGCGCAGGAAACGCTCGGGTAGCCGCAGGTTCTGCAAGGCCCTCGCGCGCGGTACTGTACGTACTTCATTTATACGATCACTACGTACTGTACGGTCCTCCTTCGGAATCCGAAGAGAGCCGTCCGGCGCGGGTTTCGGCCCTGCTTCGGATTCCGAAGACGGGCGCGCAGCATTCCGAAGATGGGCTTCCTGGCCTTCTTCGGATTCGTGGTCCGCACCCTCCTGTGGATAACCTGGCGTCGTCCGGCCATGCAGCGCCATGCGCTGCGCCAGCACCTGCAGGCGGGTCGGCAGCGTGCGGCCGCTGAGCAGCGGGTCTTCGGCAATCTCCTTGAGCGTGTTCATGCCCACGATCTGCACCGCCTTGGCGGCATGGGTCAGCGCCTGGCTGACCAGGCCGAGGTAGTCGGCATCGAGCTGCATCGCCTCGAAGGGCGACAGCGGTTCGTCGTGCAGCACATAGAGGTTGCCTTGGATGCGGCCGGTCTTCGGGTCGCGCCGTCGTCGCACCAGGCTCAGCCAGCGCGTCAGCCGCAGCAGCGTCAGGGCGCGCGCCACGGTCTCGTGCGATGCCTGCGCCCCGCAGGGCATCGAGGCCAGGTAGGGGCGCAATTGGTCGTAGGTGGGAAAGGCGGTCACGCCGTCGTCGTTGAGCTGCAGGCGGAACACCTGCCAGGCGTTGCGCTCCAGCGGGGTCAGGCGCCGGTCGAGGAACAGTCGGCGCGGCACGCTCTCATGGCGGTTGCCGCTGTAGAGAAACCCGTCCTGGCTTGGCGCCGTGCCCTGCGCCGGTTCCTTCGGATCAAGGTGCCGCAGCGCCTCGTCGAACACCGCCGACAGCGCAACCGGGCCTTCGCGCCGTGGTGCGCCGGCCGTGGTCATGGCTACACCAGCCCCTGGTCGATCCAGTTCCGTATCGCCGACCAGATCACCGACATCGGCAGCCGGTTCATCCCCCTGGCGAGATCGAGGATGCGGCGCTCGAAGCGTGACAGCCCCGTCCACTGGATGGCCGCCTCGATCGGACGGTAAAAGACCTTGGCTTGGGGGCCGGATGAAGGTGGCTTTCGCATGGCTGCTCCCTGGTAACCGGATTCAGGACATCTGTTTCCCTCGTTGATTGGAATCGCTGCCGGCACGCACCTTCACGGCGCGAGACGGTGGCGGCTTGGCTTGTGGGAAAGGCCGGGATGACGGATGTTCACCAGAGCAGCCGCCTGTCGATATGGCACTTGTCCACCAGCACCGAGCCTCTGCGTGGCGGTATGCTTCAAGGGGTTGACTGCTCATGGCAGGATGGCTCGATAACGAGGTTTTGCTACAGACGCCATCAAGGCGAAAGACGGATTCGGTCTTCTCGCGTTAGAGCCTGGTCGTCACCGGCATGCAAGACAGCGACGGTCTGTCAGCAGACGCGGTTCGGGCGGAATCAGGTGTAGTGATGCCGCTTAGACGGGGTGCGACGAGGTTTCGGGCAAGACTCCAGCGGTCTGCCTCCAGATCGACAAAGCATGCCCCCCGTTTCTCGCACGCGTGCGAAAGAGCCGTTTGGTGGCTCCTGCAACGCAATCGAGCGGTGAAGAGGCGAGATCACCCGTCGGATTTCAAATGGTGCTGGCAGCCCGTTGTTACCTCCCCCGAACAGGACCGCTCGCAATGGAACAGCGCGGTCACCGGAACTGCAAGGGGCAGGCATGGGCTGGATTGACCGCCCTCCATTTTTGCGTTCAAATATGAACGATTATTTGGTAAATAAGCTCATATTTGAGGCCGTAAAAGATGTCTTCTTCCGAGCAAAAGCGTTCTGGCGCGCAGGTGGCGATGCCGCAGCCTGTCGCGCGCGCATTGCGCCGCCTAGGGCAGGACATCTCGGCGGCGCGGCGCATGCGCCGCCTGAGCCAGGAAGACCTTGCTCAACGCATCGGCACGTCCCTGAGCACCGTCAGGCGCATGGAAGATGGCTATCCCGGCACCGCGCTGCACACCTTCCTGCGCGCGCTGCACGTGCTGGGCCGGCTCGATGAACTGACCCAGGCGATGACCCTGGAGAACGACGCGCTCGGCATGGAACTGGTGCGGGAGCAACTGCCGCAGCGGGTACGCACCTCTGCCGGCAGGAAGCGGCAGGCAGCCCCCGTCGTCGACAAAGGCGATGTGCCCGCGCCGGCCGATGACCTGAAGGGATTCTGATGGCAGCGCCTCGGCCCACACGACGTCCGGACCTCGAAGTCCACCTGGGGGCGAGCGGCCTGGTCGTGGGGCGCCTACATCTGGGCAGCGGCCGGCGCAGCGCGTTCAGCTACGACGAAGGCTGGCTGCGGGATGCCCGTTTCTTCACGCTGTCGCCCGATCTCCGGCCGGTGGCCGGCGTGCAGCACCCCCGGCAGGTGTTCTTCCTCGCGCTGGAGGACACCGCGCCCGACGCCTGGGGCGAGCGCGTGATCCGGCGCGCCCATGCGAAGCTGCGGCAGGAAGACCGCGACACGCCCGCCCTGGACCCGGTGGACTTCGTGATGTGGGTGGATGACGAGGCGCGCATCGGCGCGCTGCGCCTGTTCGATCCGCAATCTGGCGCCTACCTGCGCGCCGGAGGAGCGAATCGGCGTGTACCGCCCCTGGTGGAACTGGACAAGGTGCTCCACGCGGCCCGCGCCCTGGAAGACGGAACGGAAAGCGTGCAGGACCTGCGCTACCTGCTGGGGCAAGGCACCTCGCTGGGTGGTGCCAGGCCCAAGTCCACGGTGCGCGATACCGATGGACGCCTGGCGGTCGGCAAATTTCCCAGCCAGGCGGATCGGCGCGACGTGATCCGGGGCGAAGTGCTGGCCATGCAACTGGCGGACGAGGCCGGCATCCGCGTGGCGCCGGTGCGCGTGGAAGTGATCGGCGGCACGGCGGTCGCCGTCATCCGGCGTTTCGACCGCACCGACGACGGCGCTCGCATCCCCTACGTGTCGGCCGCGACGATGCTCCAGTCCGATGGCCGAGACGCGACGCATGCCTACACCGAACTGGTGGATGTGCTGCTCCAGACCGGCGCCGATCCGATTGCCGACATCCATGAGCTGTGGCGCCGGCTGGTCTTCAATTTCCTGATCTGCAACACCGACGACCACCTGCGCAACACCGGCTTCCTGTACGACGCGCGCCAGCGCGGCTGGCGCCTGTCGCCGGCCTTCGACCTGAACCCGATGCCGGGCGACCGTCGGGAGAGCAAGACCTGGCTGACCGAGGATGCGGGCGTCATCGATAGTCGGGACATGCTGATGGCCGCGGCGCCGTATTTCAGGCTGGATCCAGCGCAAGCGGGAGCGATCTGGAACGAGGTGGCCCAGGCCGTGGCGGGCTGGCGCGCGGTGGCCCGGGGCTTGGGCATGCGCGGCACCGACCTGCTGGACTTCGAGCCGGCGTTCGTCGAATCGACCACGCCCTGACAACGCCGGCAGGAAATGCCGCTACGGCCGGAAATCGTCCCGGACTGTTGCGACCAACGCCGCGCACAGCCAGCGATAGCCGATGCGTTCCTGTTCCAGCCGCAGTTGTGGCCGGATTCGATCACCGCGCAAGTCGTCGTAGAGAGCGGGTTCATCATCGACCAGTCGGGACAAGGGCAACGTATGGCGTTTGTCGAGGGGCTCCTCACCCCATTGAAGTGCGTGGGCCATCAGGGTGGAGCGGTCCATGAGAAACGAAGCGGCCAGCGGGAAATACTTGCGCAGGCTGTCCAGAATGGCAAAGCCATGGGTATCGATGTCTCCCCAATAGTGCAGAGAGGCGCGATGCAGCCAGTCGGCCCGGGCGAGCGCTCCCCAGCCATAGCCAGCACCGAACACGACGATGGCACCGGACACCGGCGGAAAGGCCAGGAAGTTCACCTCGTTTTCGGTGATGAAGACACGCTGCGCAGGCAGTGCGAGCGCGGCGAAGCTGTCCTCATCCAGGGTGATGTCGGTCAGGCCGGTGCAGCCGGGAAGTTGGGGCAGTTGCGGATCGAGCAAGCGCAGGCGGATGCGAACGGGCTTTTCCAGAAAGCCGTAGCGACGGGCAAACCCGGTCATCCCGGTTGCAGCAGGCTCAATGGCTTCAGTCGGCAAGGCCAGGTCCAGCCACTGAGCCAGCGTACCGCGATGCGCTTCAATGAACTTGCTGTCCACGCCCGGAGCATCGACCTGCCGAAGATAGACGCCGGGGCGCGGATGGGTTTGCACCCAGGCCACCACGGCCAGCAGGCGCGGCCAGTGTTCGGCCAGTGCCAAGGTCTGCAACGGTGCTCTGTGCAGCCACGGCAGCAGTGCGGGTTGCGCTTCGGCAGTTTGCTGCCAGAGCGCCTGGAATCGGTGGGCATCGCCGGTCTTACCGATCATCGCCAGCGCGTCTTCCAGCGTATCGATCCAGAGCGTATCCGGCAGGCGCTGCCGTCCCTGCACCCGGTGCGTCCACTCGCGCCATTCGATGCGCACGAGTGGCATGGCGCTGATGTCGCGCACCCAGCCGCGCACGGCATCGAAACGGTTGCTGAGATCGGCGGCGGACGGCGATTTCAGCGACAGACGCAACGGCCAGCCCAGCGTGCCGTCGCCGACCACGGCACGCAGCAACTCGCCGCGCTGCCACAGCCGTTCGATCTGCGCGCGAAGGTCGGCGGGCTGGCTCCATGTCATACAGCGCCGCCCCTGGCGGCAGCCTTCTGTGCCCGGTATTCCTCGATGCTCAGGCTGCGCAGCCGCGACTCACGGCCGCCTTCGTTGTGCACGAAGCCGACGCTGGACACGTATGGCTCGATGATGTGGATCTTCTGCAGCGGCGTGATGATCAGCAGTTGCAGGTTGAGCTGGCGGAACAGTTCCAGCCCATACTGGGCCGATTCATCCGAGCCGCGCCCGAAGGCTTCGTCGATCACGACAAAACGGAACGAGCGAGAGCGCACCGCCCCCCATTCCAGGCCGAACTGGTAGGCCAGGCTGGCGGCCAGCACGGTATAGGCCAGCTTCTCCTTCTGCCCGCCGGATTTGCCGCCGGAGTCGGAGTAGTGTTCGTGCTCGGCATCGTCCTCGCGCCAGCGCTCGCTGGCGGAAAACAGGAAGCCGTTGCGCACGTCGGTCACCTTCTGCATCCAGCGCCGGTCGATCTCGGCCAGTCCCTCACGCCCCCGGAAGCGGTCGATGATGGCTTTGACCTGCAGGAACTTGGTCTCGGAATACTGTTCGTCTTCCGAGCCGCTCAGCGCGCCTTCGGTGCAGGCACGCAGATCCTGCAGGAAGTCGCGGATCTCCGCATCGGGGCTGGGTTGCGCCAGCAGCCGGATGTAGCGTCCGGGGTTGTAGTCGATCACCTGCAAGGATTGGTTGATGACATCGACCCGCTCCTTGATCGTTTCCCGCTCGCGCGCGAGCTGGGCATTGAAGTTGGCGATCTCGTTGATGGTATTGACGTTGAGCAGTTCCTTGAAACGCGCTTCGAAGCGCGGCAGGTCGTCGTGCTGCAAATCCTTCATCAGTCGCTCGAACTCGGGCAGCGCGGCCAGGCTGATGTCGATCTCGGCGGTCTCTGCCTTGAAGGCCTCCTTGAAACCGCGCATGGCGTTGATGATGCGTTCGGTCAAGCGTGAGAGACGCTTGTCTTCGGCATCGATGCGCGCCTGCAAGCCATTGCGCACGTCCTGTTCGCGGTTGTCGCAGGACTCCACCGTGAGCTGGTGGTCGCCCAGGACTTCGGCGCGCCAGCCCTCAAGAGATTGCAGCAACATGTCGTCGAGTGCGGCTTGCGTCTGGATTTCGAGAGCCTGCGCATGCTGTGCCTGGGCAGTTTCGTGTTTGCTGCGGATTTCTCCGCGTTTGCCTTGTGCCTCGCCAAGATCGTCTTCGATCTCCTTCAGGCGCTCAACGACCTGCGCCAGTTGGCTTTCCAGTTCCCGCAGGGTATCGGAGGCCGCCTTGAGGCGGTCGCGTTCCTCGGTCAGCCGGGCAATCTCGCGTGCCGGTGCCTGCCAGTCGATTTCGCTGTAGCGGGTGAAGACTTCGAGCTTGGCCAAGGCCTCCAGTTGCGCCTGGCATTGCCCGCGCAATCGCTGTGTGTTGGCAATGCGCAGACCGATGTCGCCCAGTTGCTGTTCCAAGCCCTCGCGTTCGTCGCGCAAGATGCGCAGCTTGTCGGCGTTGCTCCAGCCCAGCACGTAGCGGCTGCGGTCGTCGATGCGGCGGCGGTCGTCCTTTTCGTGGCGTCCGCTCGGGTCCTTGATCTGTCCGGCGCGGGTGATGGCGCGGGTCTCGCGGCGGAACTGCTCGGTGTTGTCGCAGCAGGCCAGGTCGAAGCGGTGGTGCAGTTCGCGTTCCAGCCAATCGTAGTGCGGCGTGTCGGGCTTGATGAGCAGCTTGCGCACCAGCGACTGGGGGGGCAGGCTGACGGCCTGCGTGGACTTGCGCGCACGCACGTGGAAGTACACCAGACGCGTGCCAAGGTGCTGGCGTTCCACCCAATCGGCCACGTCCTTGTAGTGCACATCCGGCACCAGCAGGGACAGGCCGAAGCCATGCAGCAGGCGTTCGGCCGCGCCCTCCCAGTCGCGTTCGTCCTCGCGCACCTGGATCAGTTCACCGGCAAAGGGCAGGTCTTCCTCTGCGATGGACAGGGCGGTGCACAATGCCTCGCGGATACGCACTTGGGCCGCGTCGATATTGCTCTTGCGACGCGCAAGGCTGTCGATCTCGTCGCTGAGCGCTTTGTGTTCTTCCTGACCCCGCCGCAGCGCATAGCCGTCTTCATTGATCTGCGTATCGTGGTCCGCAATGCTTGTACGCAGCGCTTCGGCGTGTTCTCCGATGGTGGATCTTTGTGTCATGAAAGCAGCTTCGTCTCCCGGCGCTGCTTCGCCAATGCACGTCAATAGCGTGGTGTACGCGTCGGCTTTCTCCTGCCGTTGCTGTTTCTCGGCCTCCTGCTGCTGAATGGCGGCAGCGAGTTGTTGCAGCCGGTCGCCGCCGTTCTCGCGCAGTGCGCCTTCGAGTTTCCCCTGCTCGATTCGGGCGTTGTCTCGTTGCTCTCCCAATTGCTTGATGCGGGCATCCCAGCGCGTCGCATCCTGAGTCAACAATTCCAGGCGCCTCTCCAGCAATGCTGCCTTCAAACCGGCAAAGTACGGGCGTAATGCATCGCGTCCTTGGCGCAGCGCCTGGATCTCGCCGGTGATTTGCCCGTGGCGAAGGCCATCCTCCACCAGCGGAGCCAACAACTCGATCTGGCGCTTGGCCTTGAGTACCGACTGGTGGGCGCGGTCGAGGTCATCGAAATGGCCGAGCAGTGCCTCGATGCGGCGCCCTACGTCGAACGGTTCGAGCATGTGGCTGCGCACGAAATCGGTCAGATTGCCAACCGATTTCATGGAAACCGTCTGATGGAACAGTTCCAGTGCCTGCTCGTGCTCGATGCCGAAGCGGCGGCGGAACCAGGCGCCGTAGGGCGGGAAGCTGTCGTTCAGTTCGCAGCCCATCGCGCGTAACTTCTTGCGCAGGCCGTTGATGTCGCTGCCGAATCCGGAAAAGTGCTCGGTGATGGACAGTTCCCGCTCTACAGCCACGAACAAGCGCGCAGGCTGGCCCTGTGGTTCGCGAAACCAGAAGACTTGCGCCAGTGTGACCGCCTGGCCGTAGCCTTCGTTGCGGAATACACCCAGGATCACGCTGTAGCTGGTGGTGTCGCGTAGCGCCACCGGGCGGGTGCTGCCGGTGGTTTCGTTGCGCTCGCTCTTGTAGTGGCCCAGCACGTAGGACCGCAGTGATCGTTCACGCGTCTCGGCGCCTGCAGCCTTGTTGTAGGCGATGCGTTGCGCCGGCACCAGCAGCGTGGTGACGGCATCGACCAGGGTGGATTTGCCCGAACCGATGTCGCCAGTCAGCAGGCCGTTGCGCCCATCGAGTTCATAGCGCCAGACACGCCGGTCGAATGTGCCCCAGTTCAGGACTTCCAGCCGCTGCAGGCGAAAGCCGACGCGGCTGTCGTCGGCCACGAAATCGAGCTCCTGTGGCGAAAAATCGTTCATCGGCCGGCTTCCTTGTCGCGATCGGCACCTGACAATGCGGTGCGATAGCCCTCCAGGCGTGCATCGAAGTCGGCCAGCCACTGTGCATCGACGAACGCCTTGAGGATGCGCCGTACCTCGTAGCGAGTTGCCTGCTGAGCTGCGCCAGCAGCGGGCTTGAGCTTGCGCAGATAACCCAGTTCCACCACCTTGGTGATGGTCGAATCCACTTGGTCGATGAGGCGCGCCTCGTTGGTGCCGTCCGGCAGGAACACGCGCATCAATTCGGCGATCTCCTCGCGCGACAGCACCAGCCGGGTATCGCCGCCGCTGGCGTCGGATTCGGCCATGCGCTTGCGCAGCAAGGCCAGCATCAGGCTGACCGGGTAGGACAGCGGCCGTCGCGCGATCAGGCGTGGCGGACGGGGTGTGGCGTCCGCATGCTCCGGCTCCGGCTGACTTTTGAGGAAGGCGTAACCCTCGGCTTCGTCCAGTACCAGATCCAGCAACAGCACCGCCGCCTGCTCCCGCACCCGCGCTTGCAGGCTCAGCAGGCTGGCCCACAGGCGCTCGTCGTCCTGACGGTACAACACGCCTTTGAGCAAATGCACCATCAGTTGCGAGAGTTCCGCGACAACGGGCGGGCGGGACTCGGTACTGCCTTCTGGATCATCCTGGTGCATGTCGTTCATGGCTCTTCGCTCTATCCGTCGCAGCTTGCATTCAACGCGCAAAAATAACGCGGGGCATTCGCGCCCGCCGTCGTACCGTTGAGCCATCGCTGTCCTGCATGGCCCATTCGACGATCTCCTGCACATCGTCATCCACCGTGGCCCTGAGGCCATCCAGCCCGCGGCTGCCCGCGTGCGCCAGTTCCAGCCAGGTCACCAGCTCGGCCAATCCCTGTTGCAGCGGCTGCGTCTCCAGCAACGCGCGCAAGCTGATCTGCGACTGCTGCCGCAATGCCTGCCGCAGGGCCTGACGCAGGCGGGTCTTGTCCACGACGTGCTGGTCGAACAGGCGTGCGGTGTCGATGTCGTCGTCACCGTCCTCAAGGACCAGTTCCGCCAGGCGTGGCTTGGCATGAAGCGCGAACAGGGGGCGTTCCTGCGGCAAGGCGATGTCCGCGCCCATCTCGTCGAGGCGTATCACGTCGCCGGCCGGAGGCATGTCGCGCAAGGCCAGCGCCTTGGTTTCGATGCCGTGCAAGAGTTCGAGGATGCGGCGGTTTTCCTGGAAGGCCCGGTCATCCAGGAAGCGGCGCAGTTGTTGCGACAACTGCGCTACCGTGCGTTGGGTATGTTCGCCCGCTTCCAGCCAATCGTGGTGCACCCGGCGGGTGCGCGGCTCCGGCTTGAGCGCAACCACGGCGGGCAGGCCGAGGATCTGGTCGAGCCGTGCGGACAGTTCTTCCTGGCGACGGCTGGACATCAGGAAGTCCCAGAATGCACGGAAGCTGCGCCCCTGGTCGGAATCCCCGATGGCGTCGCGCTCGCCCATGACCTCGTCGAGCAGCGCCCCCTTGCTCCCGTCCCACAACGCGATCTTCTCGCGGACGCTGCGGTCGAGTTGGCGGAAGTTGTGTTCCACCTGGCGAAAATCGCTCAGCAGTTCGCGCGCCAACTGCTGGAATTGCAGGAAGCGATCCTTGATGGCCGTGTCATCCATGAGCGGCACATCGCCGGACAGGACGCGGCCAATCTCGGCGTCGATCTCATCGCGCTTGCGGCGCAGTTCCTCCAGGCGCTTGGCTGGATCGGCCTCGCTTCCGGTGCTGATCTGCTCCAGCAGCGCGAACAAGGTCAGCAGGCGCGATTCGGTACCGACGAAAGGCCGTTCGGTCAGCGACACCAGCCAGGCGATGGCCTTTTCCGTGGCAGGGGTGAGATCGAACTGGGCCTCGTCGGTGCCGGGCTTGTAGAATTTGCGCAGCCAGCCCTTGTCCGGCGCGCACCAGTCATTCAGGTATTCGGTTGCGGCTTTCGGATACGCCTCGGCACCGAGCTGTTCGCGCAGGGCAAACAACTCGTCTTCCAGCATTTCGGCCAGATCCGCTTCGCTCGTCAGCCGCACGTTCGGTGCAACGAACACCCGGTACAGGAAGCTTGCTACCAATGGCGCATGTGGCGAGGCGAGCAATCGCCATGCAGGATGCCGATCGCGGTATGTCGTGAGCGTGAGGTGGTCCAGTGCCATGATGGGCTGCCTATTCGAGCCGTTCGTTGACAACGACGTCTCGATCCGAATTTACGGATCGGCTCGCCCGGCAAGCGTGAATCAAGGCAGCGTGGTCACTCATGCGAAACCGCCTCCAGGTAAGGACGCATGACATTTGCGACCCGACAGACCTTGGCATGGCGCCATAGGTCATCGGCTGAAGCCTTGCGTGTCCTCCAGGCAGCTGCCTCAATGGCCACGTCCAGGCCGATCTGGTTGCGGTGCTTGAAGCAGTCCGCCACGGTTTTTGCGGTACTGTAGATCCGCAGTCTAGCGCCGTCGCGTTCGTGCTCATCAATGCCCGAGGCATAGGCATCACCCGCCATCTGCACCATCTTGATCGGCGGCTGCTCGATACGTGGGGTGTGGCTGCCGCGAGGCATGGCAATCCAAACCTGGCGAGGCAGTTGCGTGGTCAGTTCGTGGAACTGGAGTGCCGTCAGCAAGCAGAACACGGCTTTGGGAACCTTGACTGCAATCGTGGCAAGGTCCTCGTGCTCGGACATGGGGGTGCCTGGCAAACGGTAGAGGCCGCGCCCGACACGCTCCAACTGCCCGGAAGTAGACAGACGTGTCAGCACCACCCGCGGCGCGCCGATGGTGTCCAAGTCGCTGGTGCGCAGGAAGCCCTGCTTGTGGAGCAGGGCAAGAGCGCGCTGGGCATGTGAGGATCTTTCCATCGTCCCAAAGGTGTTCCTTGATTTCGTTGATCTTATACATCAAACGATAGAATGAAACTCGCCTGCCTGGAGCGCGCGTTGAGGACTGATCGCGAATGTCCGCAGACAAATGCGGACAGGATCTGGTTGCCGATGCGGTTCGACCGGTACATGATCTGGCCTGATTCCGTAGCGCCAACGGAATAAACCCGTTATCAATCAACGATATGAGTGCGGCGTGATGTTCCCTTCGCCCGCTCCAGAACACCCTGCCAAGCCCCTGAAATGCCTAGCGTTTCGGGGGTTTTGCTTTTTCGGGGCCAGGAAGGTGTCGAAAAAGTGTCGAGGCATACTTGCTCATACGCACTCGGGCGCAGAGAGCCATCACCCGATAGGCCCCACCAAGCAGTAGCGAATCAATTGCTGTTCCACACTCTGCTTCTGGCGTAAGACCAGGATAACCGCGACCTCGCCTTGCTCTTCGTGTAGTTCGTAAAAGACGCGATAAGGGCCGGTATTGAGTTCGCGATAGTTCAACACCCCCAAAAGGCTTGCCTGCTGGCTGATTGGGTAACCTTGGGGTGTAAGAGAAATCTTCTCTTCAATCTCATCCAAAAGGCTCAGCACTGACTGGAGTGCAGCCTGCGAACCTTGGAATTGAGCCAAGTGGTGTACTTGGTCTTCGATGCTTTGTTCTGCGGTATCGGTGAGACGGATGACGAGCTTGGACATCGAGCCTCCTTATTCTGGTTGATCGAACCTCCTGGAAAGACGAGCTTTCAGCTCATCTACAGAGCGATGTTTGCCTTCTGCGTATTGACGAGAGCCGATCGCAAGCAGCTTCACCAACGCAATTGCTTCGTCACGTTGCTTTCGTTCTGCATATGACTCAATCACGTAGGCAGGAACACCGTTCTGTGTGACGACCATTGGCTCGGATAAATCCAGGTCGGCCGCATGGCGTTTCAAATAACTAATTGTCTCGACTCGCATGAGTCGGTACCTCCATTGCTGTGGGAACACTCAAGGCCTGGAACTCAGGTTCTACGGTGTTCGAACTCCACCAGGCTCCATATCCAGGCAACTGATGGGATTCACACGTCGACAGTTGAACCTGCCGATCGGTTTCGTATCGTAGCCTGAATTCGGACCGAATTTGAACCGTCTGCGGACGCTTTTTTCTTTGCCTCTGCCAACACTGTGACGTTCAGCCTATGAGCGGGTTGAATCGCGCATCACTACCCAAATGGCGATTGCTTCAATGAGCAGCGCGGCTCCGACTGCACCGAGTCCTTCGGCTATCCCTCATCCCTAGCTGTGAACCCAGTTCACAGCCCCTATGCCACCAACAGGGATTATCACCCCGCCCCCGGCTCCCTACCCTGCGCAGACCAAGGCCCATGAGGCCCTGGACAATCACAAGAACAATCCTGCGTGCCGAGGTGCTGTCGATGAACGCGACGCCTGAGAACCCACCCAAGAACCGCCTGGGCCACGGCCTGAAGAGCCGCCAGGTGACCATGATTTCCATCGGCGGCGTGATCGGCGCCGGGCTTTTCGTCGGTTCCTCCAATGCCATCGCCACTGCCGGGCCGGCGGTGTTGCTGGCCTATCTGCTGGCTGCGGTCATCGTCGTGCTGGTGATGCAGATGCTCGGCGAGATGGCCACCGCGCGGCCGGACACCGGCTCCTTCTCGTCCTATGCCGACCAGGCCATGGGGCGCTGGGCCGGGTTTTCCATCGGCTGGCTGTACTGGTGGTTCTACGTGCTGGTGATCAGCATCGAGGCCATAGTCGCCGGCAACATCCTCGCGCCCTGGCTGGGCGTGGCGCCCTGGGTGGCGGCGCTGGGCATCACCCTGGCGCTGACGCTGTGCAACTGCCTGAGCGTCGGCAACTTCGGCGAGCTGGAGTACTGGCTGGCGTTGTTCAAGGTGGTTTCCATCGTCGGCTTCATCGTCCTCGGCGTGCTGGCGATCTTCGGCTTGCTGCCGGGTTCTTCCACTTCCGGCGTGCAGCACCTGTATGCCGACGGCGGTTTCATGCCCAAGGGCCCGGTGTCGGTGGTGGCGGCCATGCTCACGGCGATGTTCAGCTTCCAGGGCAGCGAGATCGTGACCATCGCCGCCGCCGAGACCAAGGAGCCGCGCGCCAATATCCGCAAGGCGATCCGCGCGGTGGTCTGGCGCCTGGGCCTGTTCTACCTTGGCTCGATGCTGGTGGTGGTGTGCCTGGTGCCGTGGAATGCCCCGGGGCTGGCGCAGGGTTCCTACCAGTCGGTGCTGGCGGCGATGAACATTCCCTACGCGCCGCAGATCATGAGCGTGGTGGTGCTGGTGGCGGTGAGCAGTTGCCTGAACTCGGCGATCTACACCGCCTCGCGCATGGCCTACTCGCTGGCCTATCGCGGCGATGCGCCGCGCGCCTGGGGCCGCACCAACCGCCGCGGCGTGCCGCTGGGCGCGGTGCTGAGCACAGCCGGCGCGGCCCTGCTGGCGCTGGGCGCGAACTACCTGCCGCCCAAGGAGGTGTTCGACTTCCTGCTCGCCTCCAGCGGCGCCATCGCCCTGCTGATGTACCTGGTGATCGCCATCACCCAGCTGTGCATGCGCCGCAAGCTGCGCGCCAGCGGCGAGCCCCTGGCGGTGGAGATGTGGGCCTTCCCCTGGCTGACCCTGGCGACCATCGCGCTGATCGTCGGCATCCTGGCGATCATGTCGGTGTTCCCCGGCCACCGCGGAGAACTGCTCACCACCCTGGGCCTGAGCGCCGTGCTGGCGGGCATCGGCCTGTACCTGCAGAAGCGCCAGCCGCAGCTCTCCGCGCAGCGCGCACAGGGCGGCTTCGGCAAACTGGCGGCGCTGTGACGCCGCTTCACAACGCCTGTGCCGGCGGCCCGGTTTTTCCGCCGTCGGCGCACACCTAACCTGCCCGTGGCGCGGCTCGCCGAGCCCGCCGTGGCCTTCCCCAACTGCCTGATAGAGAGTGATCGATGAGCATCGCGATGAAGCCGGACGAACTGGCGATTCCCTACCAACTGCCGCAGGTGCCGTTCATGGCGCCGGACATGGTCCTGCCCGGCGTGCTGGACCAGTGGCTGGAGGACGACCGGCTGTGGGTCCCGGTGACCGCCAGCGTCTCCTTCAAGCCGCTGCTGCTGAGCGTGAGCGGCGGCTACTACATCAACCTGCTGCGCGTGCGCCAGAGCGGCGTGCTGTCGCGCCATCGCCACACCGGCGGCGTGCACGCGCTGGTGCTCAAGGGCCGCTGGTGGTACCTGGAGCACGACTGGATCGCCGAGCAGGGCTCCTTCGCCTTCGAGCCGCCGGGCGAGACCCACACCCTGTTCGTGCCCGAGGACGTCGAGGAAATGATCACCTGGTTCCACGTCCAGGGTGGCTACACCTACGTCGACCCGCAGGGCGTGGCGGTGGGCTACGAGGACGTCTTCACCAAGCTGGAGGCGGCGCGCCGGCACTACGCATCCATCGGCCTGGGCGAGGACTACGTCGAGCGCTTCATCCGCTGAAGCGGGCCGGCACGGCGGGCGCTATGCTCGCCGCCACGGCGCATCGAGGACCGGACATGGACAACTATTCGCAACTGCTGGCCTTCATCTGGGCGGTCGAACACGGCAATTTCTCCGCCGCGGCGCGCGCCCACGAGATGACGCCTTCGGCGGTCAGCAAGCTGATCGGCCGCCTGGAGGATCGCCTGCAGGTGCGCCTGTTCCAGCGCGGCACGCGGAGCCTGACACTGACCGAGGAGGGCGCCGCCTACCTGCGCAGCGCCCGCGCCGTGGTGGAGGCGATGGCCGAGGCGGACTCGCTGGCCGAGGCGCTGCCGACGCGGGTCAGCGGCACCCTGCGCATCCACACCATGACCACCTTCGCCAAGCACCAGATAGCGCCCTGGCTGCCGGAGTTCCTCGACCGCTACCCGGCGCTGCAGGTGGAGATCCAGGTCGGCGCGCAGTACGTCGACCAGTTCGAGCAGGGCCTGGACCTGGCCATCCACAGCGGCGTGCTGCCGGACTCCAGCCGGGTGACCCGGCGCCTGGGCGAGACGCAGTGGATCACCTGCGCCGCCCCGGCCTACCTGGCGCGCTGCGGCACGCCCCGCCACCCGCAGGAGTTGCTGCGCCACCGTTGCTTCCAGTTCAGCTTCGACAGCCCGTGGAACCGCTGGAGCTTCCGCGCAGGCCCGGAGCGCCTGAACGTGCCGGTGATGCCCGCGGCGACCTTCGCCCAGGGCGACCTGTTGCGCGACATGGCCCTGGCCGGCGCCGGCATCGTGCGCCTGGCCGACTTCCACATCGGCGCCGACATCCGCGCCGGCCGCCTGGTGCAGGTGCTGGAGGAATACCCCAGCGATTTGTGCGAGCCGGTGTACCTGATCTATGCCAACCGCAAGCACCTGAGCCCGAGGATCAAGGTCTTCCGCGACTTCCTCGAACAGCGCCTGCGGGAGGCACCCTGGCGCCTGTCCTAGGGCAGGCCGTTACGACCCATTCACGAGGCGCCCGCACGGCGGGCGCGATGCAGGAGTAGACCATGGCCCATCTGGTGGGTGACGTATCCAGCGCCGCGCGCATTCTTCCCGACCTGGACGGCGAGAAGCTGTTCATCCAGCGGGGCAGGGGAGCCTACCTCTGGGATGCCCAGGGGCGGCGCTACATCGATACCGCGCTGGGCTTCGGCGCGGTGCTGCTCGGCCATTCCGAGCCGGCGGTGATCGAGGCGGTGGGCACTGCCCTGCAGGATGCCGCCGCGCCGTCCTGGGCCCACGTGCGCGAGCATGCCGCCGCCGACTGCCTGGCGCGCCACGGCGGCGCGCTCGACAAGGTGATCTTCACCAACTCCGGCAGCGAGGCGGTGCACCTGGCCTGCCGCGCGGCGCGCGCCTACACCGGCCGGCCGCGCATCGCCAAGATGGCCGCCGGCTTCGACGGCTGGTTCGACGAGGTGACCCTGGGCAACGTCGGCTCCGCCGAAGCCACCTTCGCCCCTGGCGAGCGCCCGGCGAGCGAGCGCCTGACGCTGCTGCGCTACAACGATTTCGACGACGTCGAGCGGCTGTTCGCCGAGCACCACGACATCGCCGCCGTACTGCTCGAACCCATGCTGGCCAACGCCGGCTGCATCATGGCCGCGCCCGGCTACCTGGCGCACGTGCAGCGTGTGGCCCACGCCCATGGCGCGCTGGTGATCAGCGACGAGGTGCTGATGGGCTTCCGCCGTCACGCCGGGCTGAGCAGCCTGTACGAGGGGCTGGACCCGGACCTGGCCAGCGTCGGCAAGGCCATCGGCAACGGCGTGCCGGTCGCGGCGGTGCTGGGCAAGGCGCACATCCTGGCCGGCTTCGAGGAAGGCCGGGTACTGCGCGGCGGCACCTTCAGCGGCAACCCCATGGCCTGCGCGGCGGTGCAGGCAACGCTGGCGCAGTTCGAAGACGCCGACTACGCCGCGCTGATGGCGCGTGGCGAGGCGCTTCGCAGCTGGATCGAGCGGCTGTTCCGCGAACACGGCCTGCCCCTGTCCACCAGCGGCTACGGCAACGTCTTCGGCCTCTGGCCGGCCGAGCGGGCGCCGCGGGATTTCGACGAAGCCGCGCGCATCGCCAACCCCGGCTTCAGCAAGGCGCTGCATCTGGAACTGCGCCGCGCGGGCCTGCTGCTGATGCCGTCGCCCTATGGCCGGCTGTACCTGTCCTTCGCCCACACCGATGCGGTGGTCGAGGAGATGAAGGCGGCGTTCGAGCAGGCGGTGGGGCGTTTGGCCGAGGTGCTCTTGTAGGAGGGAGCTTGCTCGCGAACAAGCGCGGTGCCATGCGGTTCGCGAGCAAGCTCGCTCCTACGAAAAGCCGTGCTCGCCTGCAACGTAGGAGCGGAGCTTCTCCGCGATAGCCGGAGGCTCCGGCGCGCTTCGCGGATGAGATCCGCTCCTACGCTGCCCCACCTGCGCCATTCCCTTGTAGGAGCGCGCCCTGCGCGCGAAATCGCGGGCAGGGCCCGTGCGGGAATGCGTGGTGTTTTTCCCGTAGGAACGGAGCTTCTCCGCGATAGCCGGAGGCTCCGGCGCGATTCGCGGATGAGATCCGCTCCTACGCTGCCCCACCTGCGCCATTCCCCTGTAGGAGCGCGCCCTGCGCGCGAAATCGCGGGCAGGGCCCGCTCCTACAGGTTGTGGGCTTTCAGGCTTGCTGGCGGGCGCTTTCCTGCAGCCGCCGGGGCTCGGCGATGGCTTCTTCCCCGGCCAGCTTCTGCGCCGCCGGCTCGTCGTCGGCGTTGACCGAGCGGCGGAAGCCCTTGATGGCTTCGCCGAGGTCGCTGCCCAGGTGTTTCACCCGCTTGCTGCCGAATACCAGCAGCGCCACCAGCAGCAGGACCAGCCAGTGTTTCCAGTCGAATATGCCCATCACCATGTCTCCAGATCGCGGTTCGGTTGTTGTTATTGGCGCCTGCATTTTTGGTGGGTGGGTTCTGGGGAAGAAGGCACTATCCAACAGATAACCTGGACTTTTCGTGGATCGTGCGGGTGGCCGATCTACGGCGGGAGGGCAGGGCTGGAGACTTTTCCGCGAGGAGTGGAATTTTCTTAAGAGTATTCGCTTGGCTTGTCCGCTGAATATTTATAACTAATTGATTTTTAAGTGTTTAACTCGTGGCATGGTAATTGATTGGGGATCGCCGGCGCGGCACGCAAGTGGCCGCGCGCCAATCCGATAACAACAAAAGGCCGGCACTCCCATGTTCGATCAATCCGTTCGCCTTCGCGTATCCCGCCTCGCCTGCGCCATGCTCCTGGCCGGCGCCGCCACCTCGGCCCTCGCCACGGAGGGCGGCACCTCCTCCTGGCCCATGGGCATCGAGATCTACGGGATGGGCATCCTTCCACCGCCTGGCACCTACGCCCAACTGTTCGCGGGCAACTACCTGGCCGATACATTGCGCGACAACGGCGGCCACAAGGCCGCCGACATCGACCTGCGTGTCTCCACCCTGGTGCCGCGTTTCGTCTGGGTGACCGAGCAGAAGGTGCTGGGCGGCGACCTCGGCTTCCATGCCCTGCTGCCGCTCACCGACATGCGCCTGAACATCAAGAATGGCCCCCACGACCACAAGCGCGGCATCGGCGACGCCCACCTGGGGCCGGTGATCGGCTTCCACCCGAGCGAGAAGTTCCACGTGGCCACCGGCGTCGACTTCGTGCTGCCCACCGGCAGCTACGACAAGGACGACATCATCAACCTGGGCACCCACTACTACACCGTGCAGGCGGTGCTGGCGATGACCTACGTGGACCCGGCGGGGCCCAACGCCGACATCCGCCTGATGCACGACTACAACTTCGAGAACCGCGCCACCGACTACCAGTCCGGCCGCGAACTGCACGCCGACTACACCCTCGGCTGGGGCATGGGCAACGGCTGGGTGCTCGGCGTCGGCGGCCACGCCTACCAGCAGATCAGCGACGACAAGCTCGATGGCCATACCGTCGAGGACTCCCGCGGACGGACCTTCTCCATCGGCCCGGCGGTGCAGTATGCGAGCAAGGACGGCTGGTTCTTCAGCGCCAAGTGGCAGGACGATACGGGCGTGCGCAACCGGCCGGATGGGCAGACCTTCTGGTTCAAGTTCACTACGCCGCTCTAAAAGCCCGAGGGCTTTTCGTAGGAGCGGAGCTTCTCCGCGATAGCCGGGACCATCGGCGCGATTCGCGGATGAGATCCGCTCCTACGCTGCCCCGCCTACGCCATTCCCCTGTAGGAGCGCGCCCTGCGCGCGAATCGCGGACAAGG
>NZ_JWMC01000044.1:0-19805 GCF_000812405.1 Pseudomonas sp. PI1 | reverse complement strand
CCCACCCCCGCCAGTATCTCGCCCACCGACTTGGCGGCCGGGCGCCCGTAGAAGGCCAGCAGGCGGTCGGCGCGGTTGGTGAAGAAGCCGTCCACGCCGGCCTCGGACAGGCGCTTGAAGTCCACGTCGGAATCCACCGCGTAAGAGCGAGCTTGCTCGCGAATGAACCCCGCAGTGGAGTCTGTTCGCGAGCAAGCTCGCTCCTACGATGCGCCCACCTCCGAGCCCACCTGTAGGAGATTCGCGCGCAGGGCGCGCTCCTACATTTATTGGCGCGCCATGGCTGATGCGGCGGAGCGGACCTTGTCCGCTCCTACGGGGCTTCCGACATCTTGCGTGACCGGGGGTCTCGAACAGGCGCTCCGTGATCGAATCCACGGCGCGCAGGGGGTCATGGTCAAACGGCGGATAACCGCGAACGGTTATTCGCCCTACCCTCGCCCACCCTTCAACCGCCCTTCTTGTCTTCCTCGTCCTCGGCCTTGATCTCTTCCAGGGCCAGCTCCAGGCCCCAGCTGGAGGCTTCCACCGCGGGCGCGGCCGGGGTTGCCGGCTGGGCGCTGGCGGCCTGGGTCTGGGCCGCGGCCGGGTTGTCCCGGTGCAGCTTGAGCTTCAGCCGCAGGTTGTTCGCCGAGTCGGCGTTCTTCACCGCCTCTTCCTCGCTGATCGCGCCTTCCACCGCCAGGTCGAACAGCGCCTGGTCGAAGGTCTGCATGCCCAGGGCACGGGACTTGTCCATGATCTCCTTGATCGAACTGAAGTCGCCGCGCTTGATGATGTCGCTGATGGTCGCGGTGCCCAGCAGCACCTCCACCGCGGCGCGGCGCTTGCCGTCCTGGGTGCGCACCAGGCGCTGGGAGACGAAGGCCTTGAGGTTGTTGCCCAGGTCGTTGAGCAGTTGCGGCCGGCGCTCTTCCGGGAAGAAGTTGATGATGCGGTCCAGCGCCTGGTTGGCGTTGTTGGCGTGCAGGGTGGAGATCGCCAGGTGCCCGGTGTCGGCGAAGGCCAGGGCGTGCTCCATGGTCTCGCGGTCGCGGATCTCGCCGATCAGGATCACGTCCGGCGCCTGGCGCAGGGTGTTCTTCAGCGCGGCGTGGAAGCTGCGGGTGTCCACCCCCACCTCGCGCTGGTTGATGATCGACTTGCGGTGCCGGTGCACGTATTCGATGGGGTCCTCGATGGTGATGATGTGCCCGCCGCTGTTGCGGTTGCGGTGGTCGATCAGCGCCGCCAGGGAAGTCGACTTGCCCGAGCCGGTGCCACCGACGAAGAGCACCAGGCCGCGCTTCTCCATCACCACCTTGAGCAGCACCTCGGGCAGCTTCAGGTCTTCGAACAACGGGATGTCCAGCTTGATGTTGCGCGCGACGATGGACACCTCGTTGCGCTGCTTGAAGATGTTGATGCGGAAGCGCCCGACGCCGGCGACCGAGATCGCCAGGTTCATCTCCAGCTCGCGCTCGAATTCGGCCTTCTGTTCCTCGTCCATGATGGCGTCGGCGATGCGCGCCACGTCGCCGGCCTTCAGCGGTTCGCTGGACAGCGGCTTGAGCACGCCGTTGAACTTGGCGCAGGGCGGCGCGCCGGTGGAAAGGTAAAGGTCGGAACCGTCCTGGCTGGACAGGATCCGCAGCATCGCTTGGATTTCCATCTGTACTGCATCCGCACGCTAGGGGAGGCGCTGCCCACGACAGGCAAGCGCTTGTAGGAATAATCATCAGACTCTAGGTAGGCCGTCAGACAGGCACAATGCCAGCCCCGGAAAAATGCGATGTACGTCACTGCCTCGCGGGCGACCGAGCGGGAGTACAATCGGCCATTTCCTTCAGCCGAGAACCTTCCATGCCCGTCGCCATGGCCCGCCACATCCTGGTCAAGACTGCCGCCGAGGCCGAGCAGCTCAAGCAGCGCCTGGCCAAGGGGGAAGACTTCGCCGCCCTGGCGAAGAAGCATTCCACCTGCCCCTCCGGCAAGCGCGGCGGCGACCTCGGCGAGCTGCGCCCCGGGCAACTGGTGCGCAGCGTCGACGCGGTGGTGTTCAAGAAGCCGCTGAACGTCGTCCACGGCCCGGTGAAAAGCCAGTTCGGCTACCATCTGGTGCAGGTCTATTTCCGCGACTGACGCCGGAGAACCCATGACGCCCGACCAGATCGCCCGCTTCTGCCTGCAATTGCCCGGCGCCCGCGAAGACCTCAAGTGGGGCAGCAACCGGGTGTTCTCGGTGGCCGGCAACAAGATGTTCGCCATCCTCGACTTCCTCGACGAGGGCCGCGGCGGCCTGGCCTTCAAGGTGGGCCCGGAACTCTTCCTCGGCTTCGTCGACCGCCCCGGCATCCGCCCCGCGCCCTACCTGGCCCGCGCCCACTGGATCGCCATGCAGCGCCCCTACCCCATGGGCGCCGACGAGTTGCGCGAGGCCCTCACCCGCTCGCACCAACTGGTGGTCGCCCGCCTGCCCAAGCGCCTGCGCCTGGGCCTGCTGCTGGACCCGGCATGAACCGCCAGCTCACCTGGGAAGGCCTGTGGCAGGCCCCGCCGGCCAGTTGGGAGCGCCTGCTGCTGCAGGACGGCCGCGCCGACAGCCAACTGCGCGTGGCCGCCGCCGACGGCCAGCCGCCCTACCAACTGGAATACCGCCTGGAATGGGACACCGACTGGCGCCTGCGCGAGGCCGAGCTGCTGGTGGAAGGCGAACACCTGCAACGTCATCTGGTACTGCTGACCGACGGCCAGGGCCGCTGGACGCTGGGCGACGGCACTGCGCTGGCGGAACTGGACGGCTGCCTGGACATCGACATCTGGCCCAGCCCCTTCACCAACACCTTCCCGATCCGCCGCCTGGGCCTGGGCGATGGCCAGTCGGTGGCGCTGGAGGTGGTCTACGTGGAGGCTCCAAGGTTGCAGCCGAGGAAAATGCGCCAGGGTTATACGCGGCAGGATGCCCATCATTATCTGTACCGCAACCTGGAGGGTACGGACTTCCAGGCGTTGCTGGAGGTGGATGGGCAGGGGTTGGTGGTGGATTACCCGACGTTGTTCCGGCGCGTCTGATTCCCCGGTAAACGCGGAGCGCCCCCGAACAGGCGCTTCGTGCTCGAATCCGGGGCGCGCCGGGGATCACGGTCAAACGGCGGATAACCGCGAACGGTTATCCGCCCTACGCCAAGCTCACCCGTAACGTAGGGCGTACAACCGTTCGCGGTTGTACGCCGATACACCCGGCTTCGTGCAAACCCTTCAGGTAGTTCGTTAGCTAGCTTTCCTACAAGCCGGCGGCGGTTCATCATGCTCCTCCCCTCTCCGCCCCGCTGTTCGTGTCCATGTCCGCCGATACCGCCATGCCCCGCTCCAACGCCGCCATCACGCTCGAGGTGGTGTCGGTGGTGCTGTTCACCTTCCTCGCCTACCTGACCATCGGCATCCCCCTGGCCGTGCTGCCGGGCTACGTGCATGGCGAGCTGGGCTTCGGCTCGGTGCTGGCCGGGCTGGTGATCAGCGTGCAGTACCTGGCCACCCTGCTCACCCGGCCCTACGCCGGCAAGGTGATCGACAACCTCGGGCCCAAGCGCGCGGTGCTCTACGGCATGCTCGGCTGCGCCGGCAGCGGCCTGCTGATGCTGCTTTCGGTGTGGCTGCAAGGCATGCCGGCGCTGAGCCTGGGCTGCCTGCTGCTCGGCCGGATGATCCTCGGCACCGCCGAGAGCCTGGTGGGCACCGGCGCCATCAGCTGGGGCATCGACCGCGTCGGCTCGCTGCACACCGCCAAGGTGATCTCCTGGAACGGCATCGCCAGCTACGGCGCGCTGGCCGTGGGCGCGCCCTTCGGCGTGCTGCTGGTGCAGGGCCTGGGGCTATGGAGCATGGGCGCGGTGGTGATGCTGCTGGCGGCCATCGGCTTCGCCCTGGCCTGGCCCAAGCGCGCCGCGGCCATCGTCCACGGCGAGCGCCTGCCCTTCCACCACGTGCTCGGCCGTGTGGCGCCCCACGGCACCGGGCTGGCCCTGGGCGGCATCGGCTTCGGCTGCATCGCCACCTTCATCACCCTGTACTACGCCAGCCGCGGCTGGGGCGGCGCGGTGTACTGCCTGAGCGCCTTCGGCGCCTGCTTCATCGGCGCGCGGCTGCTGTTCGCCAACGCCATCAACCGCCACGGCGGCTTCGCCGTGGCCATCGGCTGCCTGCTGGTGGAAAGCCTCGGCCTGCTCCTGCTGTGGCTGGCCCCGGGGCCCTGGTCAGCGCTGGCCGGCGCGGCGCTGACCGGCTTCGGCTTCTCCCTGGTGTTCCCCGCCCTGGGCGTGGAGGCGGTGCGCCTGGTGCCGGCTTCCAGCCGTGGCGCGGCGCTGGGCGCCTACTCTCTGTTCATCGACGTATCCCTGGGCATTACCGGGCCGGTGGCCGGCGCCATCGCCACTGCCTGGGGCTTCCGTTCGATCTTCCCCTTCGCCTGCGTCGCTGCGCTGCTCGGCTTGGGTCTGAGCCTGTGGTTGCAAAGGCGCAATCGTGAAACGGGTTCGGTCTGAGCGGTGGTGTTGTTCAGTTAAGCGATTCGTTGGTTTGGGGAAGGTGCGCAATGCCGGGTTCGCGCCCTCACCCCGGCCCTCTTCCGGAGGGAGAAGGGGCTGTTCGGGCCACCGGAGCGTCCGGCGTGGCCGGTGAATCCAATCGCGGACGGAGTCCGCTGCTCCACCCACGCCATTCCCATTTTAGGAGCGGGCCCTGCGCGCGATTCGCGGGCAGGGCCCGCTCCTACAGTTTCGCCGTGAGGCATGGCGTATCCCCGTAGGAGCGGACTCTGTCCGCGATAGCCGGACGCATCGGCGCGATTCGCGGATGAGATCCTACACCTCCGGGAAAGCACGTTTTTTCGTAGGATGGCGTTGAGCGAAGCGATACCCATCACCATGGCCCGATGGGTTTCGCAAGCTCAACCCATCCGTTGAGGCGCACCCCGGCGCAGTCGGCAAGACAGTTGCTCCTACGCCCGCGCCTCCCTGTAACCGAGCGGACTCCGTCCGCGATTCGGATTTCCAGAGAAACATCCGCGCACGCCGCCCCCCCCCCTTCAGAAGGCCGAGCGAAACCGGCGCTCAGGAAGTCATGCCACATGCTCGGGCGGGCCTCCGTGGCGGGGGAGTTCGCGAGGGTAGCCCGGCTCTATCGGGCCCGTAACCTGCCATCGAAATTCCTGGATTTTATCCACGTTCTGCTATCATCCCGCGCCATCGGGGCCTGTGAGGGGCCTCGAGACATCCAAGAAACGCCAGCACCCACGCGTTGCCAGACCTGGATTGGAGCATCCGGGACGGTAGGCTTTTTTCCACGCTCGGGGGCTGCGAATAAACAGACTGCAGGAAATAACAAAATGACTAACAAAGCGTTCAGTTTGCTTGCATTGGGGATCCTCGCTGCCAGCACCCAGGCCATGGCCGACGACCAGGCAGCCGCCAAGGGCTTCGTCGAAGACAGCCACCTGGACCTGTTCTTCCGCAACGCCTACATGAACCGTGACTACAAGCACGGTCGCGATGACAAGGCCGAGTGGGGCCAGTCGGCCACCGCCACCTTCACCTCCGGCTTCACCCAGGGCACCGTCGGCTTCGGCGTCGACGCCTTCGGCCTGTATGCCCTGCGCCTGGACGGTGGCAAGGGCCGCACCGGCGCCGCCGGCATCGACTTCTTCAAGCAGGACAGCGACGGCAACCCGGCCGACGACCTGGCCCGCGCCGGTGGCGCGGTCAAGGCGCGCATCTCCAACACCGTGATCAAGTACGGTGACCAGATGCCCAGCCTGCCGGTGCTGAGCTACGACAACTCGCGCCTGCTGCCGGAGAGCTACACCGGCACCCTGATCACCTCCAAGGAGATCGAGGGCCTGGAGCTGAACGTCGGCAGCTTCACCGAGGAAGCCCGCAAGAGCGCCGAAGGGCGCGACAGCGGCGGCCTGAAGCGCATCGACGTGTACGGCGGCAGCTACAAGTTCACCGACAACTTCAGCGGTTCGCTGTACGCCTCGGACAACAAGGACGTGGCGCGCAAGCAGTACATGAACCTGAACTACGTCATCCCGATGCAGGACAAGCAGTCGCTGACCTTCGACTTCAACGGCTACAAGACCAAGCTGAACAAGGACTTCGCCAACCTGAACTTCGGCGGCGACCGCGACAACACCATCTGGAGCCTGGCAGCCACCTACGCCATCGGCGCCCACTCGTTCATGATCGCCCACCAGCGCAACACCGGCGACACCGGCTACAACTACGGCTGGTACCAGAACGCCGGCGGCCTGGGCGACGGCGGCACCACCATCTGGCTGGCCAACTCCTACTGGTCGGACTTCAACGCCGAGGACGAGCGCTCCTGGCAGGCCAACTACAGCATCAACTTCGCTGAGTACGGCATCCCGGGCCTGAGCTACACCGTCGCCTACGTCTACGGCGACAACATCAAGACCTCGCAGACCAACAACGGCCACGAGCGCGAGATCTTCAACCAGGCCAAGTACGTCGTACAGAGCGGCCCGGCCAAGGACCTGTCGGTCAAGCTGCGCGGCTCCTGGGTACGCGTTTCCAACGACGCCCGCGAGTACAACGACGACGGCAACGAAGTGCGCATCTTCGTCGAGTACCCGTTCAGCGTGTTCTGATCGGCTTCGCGACCTGACGTGAACGAAAAAGCCCCGTGGCACGCGCCACGGGGCTTTTTTCATGGGGCTGTCCAGTCCGTGGCTCAGAAGGCAGCGGAAGCGGCACCGAACGGCGACCGCCGGCTATGCCGCACCGCCAGTCAGAGGTCGCCGATCCGCGCCAGCTCGCGCTGCAGCCCGTCGCGCTCCAGGCTGGCGAAGGGCAAGGCGAAGAAGGCCCGGCAGCGTCGCTCGATGTGCGCCAGGGTGGCGCGGAAGGCGTCGTCCAGCTGCGCTTCGTCGCCCTGCGCCGTGGAAGGGTCCTGCAGGCCCCAGTGGGCTTTCAGCGCCGGGCCGAAGTACAGCGGGCAGGCTTCGCCCGCGGCCTTGTCGCAGACGGTGATGACGATGTCCGGCGGGTTGTCCGCGAAGGCGTCGTTGCCCTTGCTGCTCAAGCCTTCGGTGACGATGCCGGCACGCTCCAGCGTCGCCAGGCTGCGCGGCAGCACCTGTCCGCCGGGAAAGCTGCCGGCGCTCACCGCCTCGAAGCCTTCCGGGGCCAGGTGGTTGAACAGCGCTTCGGAAAGGATGCTGCGGCAGCTGTTGGCCGTGCACATGAACAAGACTCGCATGCAGAACTCCTCCGCTTCGTGGCGGACGTCAGAGGCTCAGGCGCAGCGCCAGGGCCGAGAGGGTGACGAGCAGGACCGGCAGGGTCAGCAGGATGCCGACCCTGAAGTAGTAGCCCCAGGTGATGCGGATGCCCTTGCGCGCCAGCACGTGCAGCCAGAGCAGCGTGGCCAGGCTGCCGATGGGGGTGATCTTCGGCCCCAGGTCGCAGCCGATGACGTTGGCGTAGATCATCGCCTCGCGGACCACGCCCTCGGCGGCGCTGGCCTGGATCGCCAGCGCGCCCACCAGCACGCTGGGCATGTTGTTCATCAGCGACGACAGCGTCGCCGACAGCAGGCCGGTGCCCAGGGCCGCGGCCCACACGCCCTGCCCCGCCAGGCCGTCCAGCAGACGGGTGAGGAAGTCGGTGAGGCCGGCGTTCTTCAGGCCGTAGACCACCAGGTACATGCCCAGGGAGAACACCACCACCTGCCAGGGCGCCTCGCGCAGCACCCGGCGGGTGGAGATCACATGGCCGCGGGTGGCGACGGCGAAGAGCACCGCCGCGCACAGCGCCGCCACCGCGCTGACCGGGATGCCCAGCGGCTCCAGGGCGAACAGCCCGAGCAGCAGCGCCAGCAGCATCCAGGCGCCGACCGCGAAGGTGGCCGGGTCGCGGATCGCCTCCCGCGGCGCCGGCAGTTGGTCCACGGCATAGCGCTGCGGCAGGTCGCGGCGGAAGAACAGGTACAGCGCCAGCAGCGTCGCGGCGACGCTGGCCAGGTTCACCGGCACCATCACCGCGGCGTACTCGGCGAAGCCCAGGCCGAAATAGTCGGCGGAAACGATGTTCACCAGGTTCGACACCACCAGCGG
Organism: Pseudomonas sp. PI1; assembly: GCF_000812405.1. NCBI lineage: Bacteria > Pseudomonadati > Pseudomonadota > Gammaproteobacteria > Pseudomonadales > Pseudomonadaceae > Pseudomonas > Pseudomonas sp. PI1. The sequence continues at coordinate 11,695 of NZ_JWMC01000044.1, read as the reverse complement.
CAGGCTGGCGGTGTCGGCGATGAAGCCGGCGGCCATGACGAAGGCCAGGGTCGCCGCCGGCGAGAAGCGCAGCGCCAGCAGCATGGAGATGACGATGGGGGTGAGGATCAGCGCCGCCCCGTCGTTGGCGAACAGCGCGGAAACGGCGGCGCCCAGCAGCACGCAGAAGGCGAACAGGCGCCGGCCGCTGCCGCCCGCCCAGCGCGCCACGTGCAGCGCCGCCCAGGCGAAGAAGCCGGCCTCGTCCAGCAGCAGGCTGATGACGATGACCGCGATGAAGGTGGCGGTGGCGTTCCAGACGATGGCCCAGACGGTGGGGATGTCGTGCAGCGACACCACGCCCAGGGCCAGGGCGACCAGCGCGCCGGCGCTGGCGCTCCAGCCGACGCCCAGCCCCCTGGGCTGCCAGATGACGAGGACGAGGGTGAACAGGAAGACGGCAGCGGCGAGCAGCATCGAGGGCGGGTTCCGGGAGGGGTTCAGCAGCAGCTGGCGCGCACGGGGCGGCCATCCATGTCGCGCAGGCGGGCGGCGCTTTCCTTCAGCCAGTCGGCGTTGGCCTGCTGGGTGACGCGCAGCACCTCGTGGACCCAGGCGGGCAGCGCCGGGTTGAGGCGGTAGTACACCCACTGCCCCTGGCGGCGGTCGAGCAGCAGCCCGGCAACGCGCAGCTGCGCCAGGTGGCGGCTGACCTTGGGCTGGCTGTCGCCCAGCGCGCACATCAGCTCGCAGACGCACAGCTCGCCCTGCTCGGCGATCAGCAGGGTGGCGCGGGCGCGGGTCTCGTCGGCCAGGCACTTGAAGACTTCGGGGGGCGCGATCATCGGGGGCACCAGGACATATGGAAATCCGAATATACGGATTTCCATATGTAAAAGACAACTCCGGGCGCGCCTTCAAACGCCCCCGGCGGTTGCCGCCGAGGGCACCCGCCTTGCGTCAGACCAGCAGGTCCTCGTAGAAGGCCCCGTAGGGCTTGTGCGGGTGGGCGATCTGGATTTCCAGGATCCACAACCCGCCGTTGGGGTGCTCGGCGTAGTCGCCCAGGTCGCCGGCGCGGTAGATGGCGTGGGGGAAGTCGCTGACGCGGTGGCCCTTGATGTCCAGGTTGAGCTTCCAGCCCAGCGCCTCGGCCTGGGTATGGGCGAAGTCGTACAGCGCCACGCCGCTGCAGCGGGTGTCGCGCCAGTGCGCCTCGACGCGCTGGAACAGCTCCCTGGCCGCCGCCGCGCAGGCCGCCATCTCAGGATCGTCGCCGACCACGAAGGTGGCCCCGGCGTCGCCTTCGTGGCCGCGCCAGACCACGCCCATGTCGATGAAGAAGATATCGTTCGCGCCCAGCAGCGGGTCGCCGTCGGAGCGTTGCTTGAAGGTTTTCAGGGTATTGGCGCCGAAGCGGATCAGCAGCGGGTGCCAGATGCGCTGCATGCCCATCTCGGCCAGCACCTGCTTGCCGATGGCGGTGGCCCCGGACTCGGTCATCCCCGGGCGGATGGCCGCGGCGATGGCGTCCACGGCCTCCCAGGTGCGGGCCTGGGCGTATTTCATCAGTTCTGGCGCATAGTTCGCGCCCACGGCTTCCTTGGCGTACACGGCGGTATTCATTCGGGCAGTCTCTGCGGAGTCCTCGGGATTTCGCTGTATAGAATTGTGCATAGCGAAACCCGGATGCAACCCGCACGGGGTGGACAGCACACCGCCCGGCTGACAGGCTCTGCCCTTGGCCGGTGCCGAACCCCGTGCCGGCAGCCAGACCCCCACGCTCGACGGGAGAAACCCTGCCCATGCACTTCGATCTACTCCAGGTCCTCAGCCTCGCCGGCAAATTGGACGTTCCCAACGACGACCGCATCGGCTGCGCCGAGCGGCATGCCTGGGTCATCGACGGGGCGACCGACCTCGGCGAACCGGGCCTGCTGGGCGAGCGCGGCGGCGCCGCCTGGCTGGCCGCGTCCGCGCACCGCGCCTTCGCCACGGCCTCCGGCAAGCTGGCGAACCTGTGCGAAAGCGTCTTCGACGCGGTCGCCGACGACTATCGGCGCGACCGCCGCCGCGAACCGGTCGCCGCCTGGGAACTGCCGCGCGCCTCGTTCGCTGCGGTGGCGATAGAGGGCGACAGCCTCGCCTGCGGCTTCCTCGGCGATTGCGTGGTCATCCATCGCAGCGCCACCGGCGTGGCCTTCCTGACACCCGTGCCGGACCGCGCGGAAGAGCTCGCAGAAGCCGCCGCCCTCGGCCCTGGCGCTGGTGCCGGCGGCGTGCGCACGCCTCACGTGCTGGCCGACCGCCGCTCCGCCCGCGAACGTCCCCGGGCCGTGCTGGGCGTGGATGCCGCCCAGGCCAGGGCAGACCTGCGCCAGGCCCGCGCGCCCCTGGCCCGGGGCGACGACCTGCTGCTGATGAGCGACGGTTTCGCCGCGCTGCTCGACACCTACGGCGCCTACGATGCCGCCGGCCTGGTCGCGCGCGTGCTCGAACACGGCCTGGGGCAGCTGGCGGAAGAACTGCGCGGTATCGAGCAGGACGACGCAGCCTGCCTGCGCTACCCGCGCTTCAAGGCCAGCGACGACGCCTCGGCGATCTGGCTGCGGGTCGGCTAGGCGGCCGGCGTGATGCGCCTGCTGCCCTGAGCTACCTGGCGAACAGCTGGCCGATGTCCTTGAACGCCTTGAACTCCAGGGCGTTGCCGCAGGGGTCGAGGAGGAACATGGTCGCCTGCTCGCCCACCTGGCCCTTGAAGCGCACGTAGGGCTCGATCACGAAGCGCACGTCGAACGAACGCAGGCGCTCGGCCAGCGCTTCCCACTGCTCCCAATCCAGCACGATGCCGAAGTGCGGCACCGGCACGTCGTGGCCGTCCACCGGGTTGCAGTGGGCGTTTTCCTGGGACGCGGTGCGCGGGTGCTCGTGGATCACCAACTGATGGCCATAGAAGTCGAAGTCCACCCACTGGTCGCTGGAGCGGCCCTCCTCCAGGCCGAACACCTCGCCGTAGAAACGGCGGGCGGCGGGCAGGTCGTGGACGGGGATGGCGAGGTGGAAGGGGCGAAGGCTCATGGGTGGCTCCTGGCGGTGGCGTGGGATGCTTTCAGCCTAGGCCAATCGTCAGCACGGTTCCGACAGCGGTAGCGACGTGTCGGAGTCCAGGCTGTCCGCCCAGTCCTGGACGGCCTGATGATCGATCACCCGGCCGGCATCCACATCGGCCAGGGCCTCGCGGGTCAGGCGGCTACGCTCATCCACGCGTTCCGCCAGTTCGACGGGAACCTGGGCGGTGACAGAGCGGGTCTTGCCGGTGGTGGCCATGCCAATTGCCTCCTGCGCAGACAGAGTCGTTTCGATTGAAGATCGATCGTAACCAATAAAGACAAAGCATCAAGCGCCACCTACAGGCGAGGGAAATGCTTAGTCCTATAAGTGATTAATAAATGAAAACTCAGTATTTATGGTTCTAACATTGCCCCGGCTAGGCTAGCCCCATCCTTCACCGCAGTTCCCTGAGGAGTCGCCATGGACCGCACCGACAACGTCATCGACCTCGCCCGCTACCGCATCCGCCGCCAGGCGCGGCGCATGGCCGAGCTGATGTGGGCGATGTACGCGAGCCGCGCCGGCTTCGGCGCCGCCCAGTGGGTGCAGCAGCGCGACAACGGCATCCGCGAGGCCTGAACGTGGGCCTGCCGCTTTCCAGCGATGCCACCGAGGCGAGCCTCGAAACCGCCCCGGCGGCGGCCGACGACCCCATCGGCCAGCGCGTGGCCCACAACCTGCTGCGCCTGCGCGGCAAGCGCAACCTGTCCCTGGACGGTCTGGCCCGGCTGTCCGGGGTGAGCCGGGCGATGCTGGCGCAGATCGAATCCGGACGCAGCGTTCCCTCGATCAAGGTGCTGTGCAAGATCGCCCAGGGCCTGAAGGTCTCGGTGGCGGCCTTCCTCGACGACCGCGCCTTCGACGGCGTGGCCCTGCTGCCGGCGCGCGAGAGCAAGCGCCTGGTCAGCGGCGACGGCGCCTTCGTCAGCCGCGCGCTGTTCCCCTTCGACGTCTCGCGCCAGGTGGAATTCTACGAACTGCGCCTGGCCGGCCTGGCCATCGAGCACTCCACCGGCCACGCCCCCGGCACCCAGGAAAACCTGGTGGTGGCCCAGGGTGTGCTGGAGATCGCGGTGAACGAAGAACGCTTCCTGCTCGGCACCGGCGACTCCATCCTGTTCTACGCCGACCAGCCGCACAGCTACCGCAACCCGGCCGACAGCGAGGCCGTGGCCTATCTGGTGACCACCTACGCCGAACGCCTGGACTGAGGCGGCGGCGCAAAATAAAAGGCCCGGCGGGTTTCCCCATCGGGCCTTTGTCGTTCAGCGCGCCGCGGTCAGCAGGTGCAGCACATCATCGGCATGCCGTTGCAGCTCATCATCATCGGCATGCCGCATTCCATCATCTTGTTCATCAGCATGCAGCAGTTCTTGAACATCTCCATGTTCATGCCCTGCATCGGCATCATCTTGCACATCATGGCGTCGCCCTGCATGGAGCACTCCATCATGCACTTCATCGACGGCATGGGCATGCCCATCATCATCGGCATCATGTTCATCATGCCCATCATCGGCATCATCGCCATGCCGGTCTGGGACATGCACATCATCGACATGTTGCCGCAGTGCATCATCATCGGCATGCCGCAGTTCATCATCATCGCCATCATTTCCGCATTGTTGCGGAACATGGCCGCGTCCATGCCCATGGCCGGCATCATCTTGCACATCATGCCGTCGTCCTGCATTTCGCACTGCATGGTCGCCATCATCATCGGCATGCCCATCATGGGCATCATCGGGTTGGCATTCATCGGCATCTGCATTGCATTCATCATGGTGGATCTCCCTGAACTGGACGGAATGGGTAACTGCTGATGGGGCCGATTCTAGGGAGGCCGGCGAGCCGGACAAGCTGGCGGCCCAGCGCCGGTCGCTTCGCCCGCCACGGCGAAACGCCCGGTGCCGCGGAGCCTTTAGGCGTGGTGACGACGGATTCGACGCCATGGCAGATGCCGCTGATCAAGTGGCAGGGAAAACAGAAACATGGATATGCACTTGAGTGCTTAGCAAATAACCGTAGTGAATAAACAATCTAAGCCTCGACCACTTTAGCGACTGCCCTGCCCCGCACCGAGATGCTCTTCGTAGGATGGGTTGAGCCTGCGAAACCCATGCGGTCACGGTGATGGGTATCGCTTCGCTCGACCCATCCTACGGGGCTTCCCTGGAACTGTAGGAGCAGATTCATCCGCGATTCCGCCGGTAGGGCGGACAAGGCCCAGGCCAACCTCGGCGACGCCGGGGATCACCGCTAAACGGCGGATAACGCGGAGCGTTATCCGCCCTACGTGTGCACCACGAGGCACGGCATGTCCCCGTAGGATGGCGTTTCTCCTGCGCCAGCAGGAGCCAACTGTCCGCTTACCAACAGCGATCCAACATTCTGTCCGCCCAGCAACAACGCGCCACCGCCCGCAGCTCGCCAGGCCCCGCGCCACGGCGCCTGCGTCGCTGGCATGGGGCTTGCCTGACAGCCGCTAGCGCTTCAACGGCTCCCACTGCGAATCCCACGCCCGCATCCCTGCGCGGCGTCGGCGCCTTCCGCGAGCGTTCGCCCCATTTCAACAAGACTCCCCGCCACGCGTGCACCCATGGGGCCCTGCCCCTTTCGACGATGGCAACGAGGACACATCATGAGTCTGGACATCTTCTGGTTCCTGCCCACCTCCGGCGACACCCGCTACCTGGGCCATTCCGACAGCGGCCGCCCGGCGACCAACGAATACATGCGGCAGATCGCCGTGGCCGCCGACCAGCTCGGCTACGACGGCCTGCTGATCCCCACCGGCGCCAGTTGCCTCGACCCCTGGGTGACCGCCGCCAGCCTGGTGCCGGTGACGCGGCGCATCAAGCTGCTGGTGGCGCTGCGCACTTCCCTGGGCAACCCCACCGCTTCGGCGCGCCAGGCAGCCACCCTCGACCAGGCCAGCGGCGGCCGCCTGCTGCTCAACGTGGTGCCCGGCGGCGACGCCACCGAGCTGGCCGCCGACGGCGTCTTCTATTCCCACGACGAACGCTACGAGGCCTCCGACGAGTTCCTCGGCATCTGGCGGCGCCTGCTCGGCGGCGAGACCGTCGACCACGACGGCAAGCACCTGCAGGTGCGCGGCGCGCAGAACTTCTTCCCGCCCGTGCAGAAGCCCTACCCGCCGCTGTACTTCGGCGGCTCCTCGCCCGCCGCCCACGAGCTGGCGGCCAGGCACGTGGACGCCTACCTGACCTGGGGCGAGCCGCCGGCGGCGGTGGCCGAGAAGATCGCCGACGTGCGCCAGCGCGCCGCCCGCCATGGCCGCACGGTGCGCTTCGGCGTGCGCCTGCACGTGATCGTGCGCGAGACCAACGAGAAGGCCTGGGCCGCCGCCGAGGAGCTGATCAGCCACCTGGACGACGCCACCATCGCCGCGGCCCAGGCCAACTACGCGAAGATGGATTCCGAAGGCCAGCGGCGCATGGCCGCGCTGCACGGCGGCGACCGCAAGCGCCTGGAAGTCGCGCCCAACCTGTGGGCCGGCGTCGGCCTGGTGCGCGGCGGCGCCGGCACTGCCCTGGTCGGTGACCCGCAAACGGTGGCGGCGCGCCTGCTGGAATATGCGGCGCTGGGCGTGGACAGCTTCGTGCTGTCCGGCTACCCGCACCTGGAAGAGGCCTACCGCTTCGCCGAACTGGTGTTCCCGCTGCTGCCGGGCAAGGGCCGGGTGACGGTGGACGGCGTGGTCACCGGCGGCGCCTTCGACGTGCGCGCGGGGCAAGGCAAGGAGCACGCGGCCTGACCGCGCCTCGACGAGCGTAGGCGCCCACCCGGGCGCAGGGGGCTATCCTGAAGCGGTGACCTTCAGGAAAAGACGAGGAGAGAGCGATGAGCGACCATCCATCGTCCCCGCCCGGCCCCGACTTCGCCCAGGGCGTGCCCGTGGCGGACATCACCGAAGGCAGCCCGCTCGCCGGCCACGTCGGCGGCGAAGCGGCGCTGCTGGTGCGCCAGGCCGGGCAGTTGTACGCCATAGGCGCCACCTGCCCGCACTACGGCGCGCCCCTGGCCGAGGGCCTGGTCGACGGCGACACCCTGCGCTGCCCCTGGCACCACGCCTGCTTCCGCCTGCACAACGGGCGCCTGCTCGCCCCGCCGGCGCTGGACGACCTGCCGCGCTGGCAGGTGGACTGCCGCGACGGCAAGGCCTACGTCGGCGCGCCCCTGCCCGCTGCCCCAGCGGACCTGCCGGCCGGCGCGCAGGCCCCGGCCTCGGTGGTGATCATCGGTGGCGGCGCCGCCGGCAACGCGGCGGCCCTCGGCCTGCGCCACGAGGGCTACGACGGGCCCATCACCCTGCTCAGCGCCGACCCGGCCGCGCCCTACGACCGGCCCAACCTGTCCAAGGACTACCTGGCCGGCAGCGCCGACCCCGCCTGGCTGCCACTGCGTTCGGCGGACTTCTATACCAGTCAGCGCATCAAGCTGCGCTGCGATACCCGCGTCAGCCACATCGACACGGCGCACAAGAAGCTGACTCTCGCCAGCGGCGAAGAGCTGGACTACGGCGCCCTGGTGCTGGCCACCGGCTCGGCGCCGGCGCGCCTGGACGTGCCCGGCGCCGACCTGCCCCACGTCCGCGTGCTGCGCAGCCTCGCCGACTGCGACGAGCTGATCGCCCGCTGCGCCACGGCCCGCCGCTGCGTGGTGGTGGGCACCGGCTTCATCGGCCTGGAAGTGGCCGCCTCGCTGCGCAGCCGCGGCCTGGACGTGCAGATAGTGGCGCCGGGCGCGCGGCCCATGGAGAACGTCTTCGGCGAAGCCCTGGGCGACATGCTCCGGGCCCTGCACGAGGCCCATGGCGTGGGCTTCCATTTCGGCGCCGGGGTCACGGCGATCGAGGCGCAGCAGGTCAGGCTGTCCACTGGCGGCACGCTGCCGGCGGACCTGGTGGTGATCGGCATCGGCGCCCGCCCCGAGCTGGAGCTGGCCCGCGACGCCGGCCTGAAGCTGGACAAGGGCGTGCTGGTGGACGCCTGGCTGCGCACCAGCGCCGCGGACGTCTACGCCGTGGGCGACATCGCCCGCTGGCCGGACGCCCGCAGCGGCGAGGCGATCCGCGTGGAGCACTGGGCGGTCGCCGAGCGCCAGGGCATGGCGGCGGCGCGCAACATCCTCGGCCACGCCCAGCGCTTCACCGCGGTGCCCTTCTTCTGGACGCACCAGTACGACACCACCATCGACTACGTCGGCCACGCGCAGCGCTGGGACCGCGTGGACATCGACGGCGACCCCGCCGCCCACGACTGCCGGGTGACCTACTGGCGCGACGGCAAGGCGCTCGCCGTCGCCACCGTGGGGCGCGACCGGCAGAGCCTGGAGGCCGAGGCCGCCTTCGAGCAGCAGACGCCCGGCTGACGGCTGGCCACCACCGCAAAGCGACCCGCCATGCAAGGACAGGCCCACCTATGAGATAATCCGCGGCCTGTCCGGCATGTCCCCCGCTCTTCAAGCGCAAAAGCCTGGACATCGCGTCCAGATGCTGCCCTTCGCGCACGTCCGCTGGATTCCCCCGGCGCCCATGTCAACGGGCCCGGAAAGCCAACATTGGTATCGAATCGGTATCGGCCCGCTGCCAGACCGGCCCAGCGGCTCGCCAGTCATTGATAGGTAAAACTTTGATTTCCACAGCGAACATCACCATGCAGTTCGGCGCCAAGCCGCTGTTCGAGAACGTTTCCGTCAAGTTCGGCAACGGCAACCGCTACGGCCTGATCGGCGCCAACGGTTGCGGCAAGTCCACCTTCATGAAGATCCTCGGCGGCGAGCTGGAGCCCTCCTCCGGCCAGGTCATGCTGGAAAACGGCGTGCGCCTGGGCAAGCTGCGCCAGGACCAGTTCGCCTACGAGGACTTCTCGGTGATCGACACCGTGATCATGGGCCACGAGGAACTGTGGAAGGTCAAGGCCGAGCGCGACCGCATCTACTCGCTGCCGGAAATGAGCGAGGACGACGGCATGGCCGTGGCCGAGCTGGAAGTGCAGTTCGCCGAGTTCGACGGCTACACCGCCGAGTCCCGCGCCGGCGAACTGCTGCTGGGCCTGGGCATCCCCCTGGAGCAGCACTTCGGCCCGATGAGCGCCGTGGCCCCGGGCTGGAAGCTGCGCGTGCTGCTGGCCCAGGCGCTGTTCTCCGACCCGGACCTGCTGCTGCTCGACGAGCCGACCAACCACCTGGACATCAACACCATCCGCTGGCTGGAAAACGTCATCACGGCGCGCAACAGCACCATGATCATCATTTCCCACGATCGTCACTTCCTCAACAGCGTCTGCACCCACATGGCCGACCTGGACTACGGCGAGTTGCGCCTGTTCCCGGGCAACTACGACGAGTACATGACCGCCGCCGAACAGGCCCGCGAGCGCCTGCTGTCGGACAACGCCAAGAAGAAGGCGCAGATCGCCGAGCTGCAGACCTTCGTCAGCCGCTTCTCGGCCAACGCCTCCAAGGCCAAGCAGGCCACCAGCCGCGCGCGCCAGATCGACAAGATCCAGCTGGAAGAGGTCAAGCCGTCCAGCCGCGTCAGCCCGTTCATCCGCTTCGAGCAGTTCAAGAAGCTGCACCGCCAGGCAGTGACCCTGGAGAAAGTCAGCCAGGGCTTCGACGGCGTGCCCCTGTTCAAGAACCTGAGCCTGCAGGTGGAAGCCGGCGAGCGCATCGCCATCATCGGCCCCAACGGCATCGGCAAGACCACCCTGCTGCGCACCCTGGTCGGCGAGATGCCGCCGCAGACCGGCGAAGTGAAGTGGACCGACAGCGCCGAGGTCGGCTACTTCGCCCAGGACCACGCCGAGGACTTCGAGGACGACTACAACCTGTTCGACTGGATGGCCCAGTGGACCCAGGGCGGCGAACAACTGGTGCGCGGCACCCTCGGGCGCATGCTGTTCTCCAACGACGACATCAAGAAGTCGGTCAAGGTGATCTCCGGTGGCGAGCAGGGCCGCATGCTGTTCGGCAAGCTGATCCTGAAGAAGCCCAACGTGCTGGTGATGGACGAACCGACCAACCACCTGGACATGGAGTCCATCGAGGCGCTCAACCTGGCCCTGGAAAACTACCCGGGCACGCTGATCTTCGTCAGCCACGACCGCGAGTTCGTGTCCTCCCTGGCCACCCGCATCATCGAGCTGTCGGAAAACGGCGTGACCGACTTCAGCGGCAGCTACGACGACTACCTGCGCAGCCAGGGCGTGATCGTCTGATGCCCCCCGCAGGGGATGCCGCGCCGGCATCCCCTGCCCCCGCCCTCCCCGCAACACCCTCTCCCACCGTCGATCCGCCGCCCCGCACGCCTGCGAAATTGGCGCGTACCCTGCAAGGATGTCCGCACCGCGGCGGCCGGCCGCGCCCAGGCGCCCGGCAACGCCCGTTCCAGAGGCTGCGTTGGGGGTGGAGAGCACCATGTTGGGGCGATTCGTCTGTTGCGTTGTGCTACTGATCTTCTCACTGGCGGCCGGCGCCGAAACGCTGAACGTCGGCTTCCATCGCCTGACCCTCGACGACCCGCTGGACCACCAGCCGATGCGCGCCATCGCCTTCTACCCGACGCGGGCGCCAACCGCCCCCACCACCCTCGGCCTGTTCACCCTACCGCTGGCCGAGGAAGCCCCGGCGGTGGCCGGGCGCCATCCGCTGCTGGTCGTCTCCCACGGCAACGGCGGCACCCCGCTGGCCCTGCGCGACCTGGTGCTGGCCCTGGCCCGGCGCGGCTTCGTGGTGGTCACCCTGCTGCACCCCGGCGACAACCTCCACGACCAGAGCCGCCTGGGCGCCCTGAGCAACCTCTACGGCCGTCCGCTGCAGGTGTCCGAAGCCATCAGCGCGGCCCTGGCCGACGAGCGCCTGGCGCCGCTGCTCGATCCCCGGCGCATCGGCGTGATCGGCTATTCCGCCGGCGGCGAGACGGCGCTGATCCTCGCCGGCGCCCAGCCGCGCCTGGAGCGCCTGCGCCGCTACTGCACGCAACGCCCGGACGACCGCGACGCCTGCAGCGCCGGCGGCGAGCTGCTGGCCGACCGCAACGACCTGGCGCCCATGGCCGACCCGCGGGTGGGCGCGGTGATGCTGCTGGCGCCGCTGGGGCTGATGTTCGGCAGCCGCGAACTGGCCGACGTGAACGTCCCGGTGCTGATCTACAGCGGCGACGCCGACAAGGTGCTGGACTGGACGCGCAACGCCGCCGCCCTGGCCCGCAAGCTGCCGCGCAGCGCCGACTTCCACGTGCTGCTGGGCGCCGGCCACTTCGTCTTCATGGCCCCCTGCAACGAAAAGGAAACCGCCGCCACCCCGGGCCTGTGCAAGGACGCCGAAGGGGTGGACCGGGTGGCCATTCATCGCCACCTGATTGGTGATGCACAGCGCTTCTTCGACGAGGCGCTGGAACCGGAGCAGGTGCAGGCGACGTTGCGCTGAGGTGCTCTTCGTAGGATGGGTTGAGCTTGCGATACCCATGCTGCCGTGGTGATGGTATCGCTTCGCTCAACCCATCCTACGGGGCTTTCCTGGAACTGTAGGAGCGGGCCCTGCCCGCGAATCGCGCGCAGGGCGCGCTCCTACATGGGAA
>NZ_JWMC01000005.1:0-28325 GCF_000812405.1 Pseudomonas sp. PI1 | reverse complement strand
TTTCCGCGTTCGCAAGCCAAGCCATAGCCCCAGCCATATGAAAATACCGTTTCCCCCAGGCAGAGAAACGGCATCCTTTCTTAAGTGAACAGCATTACGCTGATGCGGGGCTTTTTCTTGGGGGCTGGAGGGCCTGGGGCTCATTGGTCAACGGTCTGTGCCGAAACGCTTTTCGTAGGATGGGTTGAGCGAAGCGATACCCATCACCGCCACCGCATGGGTTTCGCAGGCTCAACCCATCCTACGAAGAGCACCTCGGTGCAGCCGGCAAGACAGTTGCTCCTACAGTTCCAGGAAAGCTCGGGCATCCTCCTCCCAAAAAGGAAAAAGCCCCGACCAGCGGGGCTCCGTCCTGCACGCCGGCTCTTGGGGCCGTTACAGCGAATCCAGGTAGCGCTCCACGTCCAGCGCCGCCATGCAACCGGCGCCGGCCGAGGTGATGGCCTGGCGATAGACGTGATCAGCCACATCACCCGCGGCGAACACGCCGGGGATGCTGGTAGCGGTAGCGTTGCCATCACGGCCGCCGTTGACCACCAGGTAGCCGTCCTTCAGCTGCAGCTGGTTCTCGAACAGCGAAGTGTTCGGCGTATGCCCGATGGCCACGAACAGCCCGTCCACCTTCAATTCCTCGGCGCTGCCATCGTTGTTGCGCAGACGCACGCCGGTGACGCCCATGTCGTCACCCAGCACCTCTTCCACCCGGGCGTTCAGCTTCAGGGCGATTTTCCCTTCGGCTATACGGGCGCGCAGCTTGTCCAGCAGGATCTTCTCGGCGCGGAAGGTCTCGCGGCGGTGCACCAGGGTCACCTTGCTGGCGATGTTGGCCAGGTACAGCGCCTCTTCCACCGCCGTGTTGCCGCCACCGACCACCGCCACTTCGCGGTTGCGGTAGAAGAAGCCGTCGCAGGTGGCGCAGGCGGAAACGCCCTTGCCCATGAACGCTTCTTCCGAGGGCAGGCCCAGGTAGCGGGCGCTGGCGCCGGTGGCGATGATCAGCGCATCGGCCGTGTAGGTGCCGCTGTCGCCCTTGAGCACGAACGGCTTGCCGGCCAGGTCCACGGCGTCGATATGGTCGAAGACGATCTCGGTCTCGAAGCGCTCGGCGTGTTCCTGCATGCGCTGCATCAACGCCGGGCCGGTGAGTCCGTGGGGGTCGCCGGGCCAGTTGTCCACCTCGGTGGTGGTGGTCAGTTGGCCGCCGGCCTGCAGGCCGGTGATCAGCAGCGGCCTGAGGTTGGCGCGGGCGGCATAGACGGCGGCCGAGTAACCGGCGGGGCCGGAGCCCAGGATGATGACGCGGGCGTGACGAACTTCAGGCATGACTGACTCCTCGTCGAACAAGAAAAGGGAGCTGCCAAGGTACCTGGGGGAAGGCTGGGAGGAGCGGCAGCTCCCGCTAAACGCACAGATCGCGAGGAAGACAGGGCCGTCAGGAGCGGGCGACGCTGCCGTGGAGTCATCCACGGCCTGAAGTCTGTCAGACGTTTCCCAATACCACCTTGAGATAAGTCAGGGACATCCCGCTTCGCCGGCCGGTCAGTTCGCGACTGGAGATTGCCGCGCAGCGTATAGCCCGCGCGGGCCCAGGCGAAATGCCCAATCTCAATGCCTCCGATAGAGCCCCCCTATCTCCCGCGGCGGGCCAACTAGACTCAGGAGGTCCGCCCCTCTCCACCCGCCACCTGCGTGCCCGGCATGACTCTGAGAAACCGCCTGCTCCTGCTGTTCCTGCCGCTGCTCGCCCTCATCCTGCTGGGCATCTGGCAGTTGTCGGAACACATCCTCCTCGCGCGCTTCGACCGCGACGACCGCCAGCGCCTGTACGACGAGGTGCGCGTGCTCGACAACCGCCTGGCCTTCGAGAAGAAGCGCCACCTGGACCTGCTGCGCAGCTATGCCTGGTGGGATGCCAGCTACCGCTTCGTGGCGCACCCCACGCCGGGGTTCGTGCGGGAGAACCTGGACATCGACATGCTCGGCAACCTGGGCTTCGACTTCGCGCTCTACCTCGACCGCCAGGGCCGCGTCGTCGCCCAGCGCTGGGAGGAGGCGCGGCTCGCCGCGCCCCAGGCGATAACCGGCGCGCCCAGCCCCGAGCGGCTGCGCCAGGCCCTGCTGCGCAGCGCCCTGGACCTGGGCGTGCTGGACCTGCAGGGCGACCCGTCGCGCAGCCTGGCGCAATGGCTGCTGGTGGACGGCACCCCGCTGCTGCTGCTCAGCCAGCCGATCAGCGACAACCTGGGCCAGGCCGAACCGGTCGGCGCCATCGTTGCCGGCTACCTGCTCGACCAGCGCCGGGTGAACGCCCTGCAGGAGCAGATGGACGCGCGCCTGCAGGTGCAAGCCGGGGTGACGCCCGGCGACGGCTGGCGCGCCCTGCACGTGCCGGGGCGCAACGGCGGCGCGTTGCTGAGCCCGCGGCGGGTGCTGGACGCCGACACCCAGCAGGCCACCCTGCTGTTCCTCGATTCCGCCGACACGCCGCAGTTCAGCCTGGCCATCAACAAGTCGCGGGTCGCCTACCGGCAGGGCCAGGAGGCCATCCGCCTGTTCCTCGGCATGACCTTGCTGATCACCCTCGCCGGCCTGCTGCTGGCCTACCTGGTCCTGGAGTTCTGGGTGATCCGCCGCGTGCAGCGGCTCAACCGCGGGGTGGCGAACATCGGCGCCGACACCGCCGGCCCCGCCCGCCTGGCCGACATGGGCCGTGACGAAGTCGGCCAGCTGGCCTGCGAGGTCAACCAGATGCTCGAACGCCTGGAACGCAGCGAGGCACGCGACCGCGCCATCCTCGACAGCATCCGCGATGGCTATTTCGAAATGGACGACAGCGGCGTGGTGCTCACGGTGAACGCCGCCTTCTGCCGCCTGCTCGGCTACGCCGCCGAGGAAGTGGAAGGCCACTCCTACCGGGAGCTGCTCGACGAACAGGACGTGGCGCGCGCCCGCGGGCTCTACCAGCAGGTGCGCGACGGCGAGCAGGAAACCACCTTCGCCGCGCCCTTCAAGCGCCGCGACGGCCAGCGCATGGTCTTCGAGACGAAGGTCTCGCCGATAGTCGACGCCCAGGGGCAGTTCTGCGGTTTCCGCGGCATCCTCCGCGACATCAGCCTGCAGGTGGCCTACCAGCAGCGCCTGCTGGACCTCGCCTACCGCGACGCGCTGACCGGCCTGGGCAACCGCAAGGCCTTCGGCGAACAGCTGCCCCTGGCCCTGCAGCGCTGCGCCGAAGGCCCCGGCCTGGCCCTGCTGTACATCGACCTGGACCACTTCAAGCCGGTCAACGACCATTACGGCCACGCCGCCGGCGACGCCGTGCTGGTCGCCGTGGGCGAGCGCCTGCGCAACAACCTGCGCCAGCCGGACATGGCCTTCCGCCTGGGCGGCGACGAGTTCGCCGTGATCCTCGAAGGCGTCGACTGCAGCACCGCCGAAGCCCTGGCCGGGCGCCTGCTGGCCTGCCTCAACCAGGACTACCACGCCGGCGAGCAGCGCCTGGAATTCCTCTCCGCCAGCATCGGCATCGCCCTCTACCCGGCCGACGCCGGCGACACCGACGGCCTGCTCCAGGCCGCCGACAGCGCCATGTACCGCGCCAAGCAGCAGCGCAACCACTACAGCCGCTACCGCGCCTGACCGCCACACAACAGGCAAAACAGACGGCTCGCGGCCCCGCGCCGGCCCTGCTAAGGTCGCAAGCTGGTTTCCTACGGAGATGTTCCATGCCCACCCTGAGCGGCCCGCAATACCTCGGCGAAGGCCTGAAACTCATGATGCGCCCGGGGCTGCGCCTGTTCGTGCTGCTGCCCCTGACGGTCAACCTGCTGCTGTTCGTCGGCCTGATCGGCTTCGCGGTGAACCAGTTCAGCCACTGGGTCGACTGGCTGATGCCCAGCCTGCCGCAGTGGCTGGACTTCCTGCAGTACATCCTCTGGCCGCTGTTCGTCCTGCTGGTGCTGCTGATCCTGTTCTTCAGCTTCACGCTGGTGGCCAACCTGATCGCCTCGCCGTTCAACGGCTTCCTCGCCGAGAAGGTCGAGGTGGTGGTGCGCGGCCAGGACGACTTCCCGGCCTTCAGTTGGGCCGAACTGGCGGCCATGGTGCCGCGCACCGTCGCCCGCGAACTGCGCAAGCTCGGCTACTTCCTGC
This sequence comes from Pseudomonas sp. PI1, assembly GCF_000812405.1. Taxonomy (NCBI): domain Bacteria; kingdom Pseudomonadati; phylum Pseudomonadota; class Gammaproteobacteria; order Pseudomonadales; family Pseudomonadaceae; genus Pseudomonas; species Pseudomonas sp. PI1. The sequence continues at coordinate 24,173 of NZ_JWMC01000005.1, read as the reverse complement.
CGCGGGCCATCGCCCTGTTCGTCCTCAGCCTGATCCCCGGCCTGAACATCATCGCCGCCCCGCTGTGGCTGGTGTTCGGTGTGTGGATGATGGCCGTGCAGTACATCGACTACCCGGCCGACAACCACAAGCTCGGCTGGAACGAAATGCTCGCCTGGCTGCGCAGCAAGCGCTGGGCCTGCATGGGCTTCGGCGGCATCACCTACCTGGCGCTGCTGATCCCCCTGGTCAACCTGGTCGCCATGCCCGCCGCAGTGGCCGGCGCGGTGCTGTTCTGGGTGCGCGAGGACGGCGACAAGGCGCTGGTGAAGTAGACCGGCGTCCTCGCTCTGGATGCCTGACAGTTGAGCCATAAGCAGCCGGATTCCTGCTGATTGATGCAGAAGGCAGGTACAGAACATGGCCCTCATCGCTCAGCCGTTCCGGCATTCGGACTCGGGCATCTACTACCTCAGGCGAGCCATCCCGGAAGACCTCCGCCCCATCCCAGGCAAAGCCGGGAGACCCCGCCCAATGCGAACCCGCGCCCCCAGGGGACCAAGATAGTGTTCACAACTGCCCGCACCAGATAGGGGAGCTACTCCGGCAAGCATGTCCAGATGGCCCCAGCGTCACTGTTGGCAGGGGTTATACGCCTCGCGGAACCCAACCTCGGTCGCGTATGGCAGATTCGTTCCCGGGATCATTCCCGCAATCACTTTGTTCCGTTCGCTGGGTCGCGTGAAGGCGCCCGCGTTGCCAATCAACAGCGGTTGCCCCTTCGATAGCAGGTAATCATTGATCTGTCCGTGCATCGGCCCGTTGAACTGGCCTTTGTCATCAAGCGGGATGATCATCGCAGCATAGTTGCGGGTGAACATCACGAACGATTCAGGGGCGTCCCGCGCGGTGTCAGTCCTGCCACAGAGCACGTCATCGGGGCGTAGGGTCAGCCAAGTCTTGTACTGGCCGAAGCTGTAGGTGGCAAGGATCAGCCCTTTATGGGTCAAAACGCCCAGCCCGATTTCGGCGCGACAGAAAGCTTCCTGGCCATAGTTGAATGCGCAGAAGTTGGTTTCGGCCATGCTGACGATATCGCCGTGGGCGATGTTCAGGTCATGTTCGATCCGGGCTTGGGCATCGGGGGTCTTGTAGGGGATCGAGCAAGCGGCGAGAGCGACACAGGTGAGCAGGCACAACAGTCGGAGCGAGAGCATCAGCATTCCTTGGCGAAATCAGATATGGCATCCGTAGCCTTGTGACAGGTTGGGTAGCGTTGCCCCACCGGTACTGGCTAGTGGCACAGCATAATAGCGCCCCCAGGTGTGAGATCCGCTAATTTCTCGATATTCAGGCGCGTCGCTCACCCGACATTGAATGTCGCCGCCCCCGATAACCACAAACCGGGCTGGAACGAAATGCTCGCCTGGCTGCGCAGCAAGCGCTGGGCCTGCATGGGCTTCGGCGGCATCACCTACCTGGCGCTGCTGATCCCCCTGGTCAACCTGGTCGCCATGCCCGCCGCAGTGGCCGGCGCGGTGCTGTTCTGGGTGCGCGAGGACGGCGACAAGGCGTTGGTGAAATAGCGTCGCGATCCAGGTGCCCTTTCCGGCATCCCGTTGGGGCTCGGGATGCCGGTCGTTACACCCCATCGGCCCTGTCAGAACAACACCCTGAACCCCAGGTTGCCGCTGTAGCCGTGGGCGTCGCCGTCGAAGGCCTGCTGGTAGCCGCCGGTGGCGAAGAAGCTGGTGCGCTTGTCGGCCTGCACGTCCACCCCGAAGGTCAGTTCGCCGCTGCTGCCGCCGATGTCGGACTTGAACGGCACGTCGCCATCGGCCGAGGAGAAGCGCGTCTTCGATTCGCCCTGGAAATCATGCAGCACGCTGGGGCGCAGCCACAGGCTGACGCGGCGGCTGGACTGGCCCGCCGGGGCCAGCCAGTCCTTGGCCAGGCGCACGCCGGCGCGGGTCACCAGCGACTCGCTGTCGTCGAAGCGCACGCTGGCGGCGCTGTCGCGGCTGTCGCTCAGGTCGAGGCGGGTGTAGGTCGCCTGCAGCTGCGGCTCGACGTACAGGTCCCGGCCGACCTCGAACGGGTAACCGCCCTCCAGCGAGGCGGTGTAGGCCTGGCCATGGCTGTCCAGGTCGTAGGTCTGCCTGGAGTTGGCGTCGATGTCCAGGTAGGTGTATTGCAGCACGCCATCCAGGTACCAGCCGCTGGCGCCGAAGTGCGTCCAGTAGCCGCCCAGGCTGTAGCCGCGCAGGGTGTCGTCGCCGGCGTCGCGGTGGTCGTAGTGGTCGACACCGCCCTTGATGTTGCCGAAGGCCAGGGACAGCCCCGCCCGGTCGCTGCTGCCATCGTCCATCTGGCGCTGGAACAGGTCGAGGCCGACCTGGAAGGCGCTGATCTGGTAGTCGTACTTGGGCATCTCGCCGTACTGGCCGTAGTGCTCGCGATCCTGTTGGCCGTTGCGGTAGATCATCCGCCCCCAGCCCAGCGGGCCGTCGCCCGCTGGCCGTTGCTGAAGGGTGCCCTCCAGGCTGCGGTTCTCCTCGCCGACGCGCTCGTGCAGGCTGTCGACCATGGCCTGGGCATAGGTCAGGCCCAGGGACGGGATGGCCGCGTACAACGAGGTTTCCGGACGATAGTCGGGCGTGGTGGGCGTGACGGGGCCGCCCGTCGGCGGCGGCGTGGCGCTGTCGTCCTCGCGTTGCGAGCGCAGGAACCAGGAGTCCGGCGCGGAGTCGTCGCGCGAGCCGCGGTACAGGCTGTAGCGGTAGGGCCCGGCCTCCAGCGAGTTGCCCAGGGAAAACGCCGAGGCCTCGCTGGTGGCGCCGTTCACCGCGTTGACCAGGAGAATGCCGTTGCCCGGCGTGGCGGCGCCGAGGCCGCCGACGTTGGTGACCTGGAGGCTGGTCTGCCCGCTGGCGCTGCCACCGTCGATGACGAGCTGGTCCGTGGGCGAGGCGTCGCCGCCGAGCACGGTGTTCAGGTTGATCCGGCCGCCCTGGCCGGCGTAGCTCCCCACCGTCAGCTTGTTGCCCACGCCGGTGCCGGCGAGCTGCACCAGCCCGGCGTTGCTCAATGCGCCGCCGATGACGAAGGCGCCCGTACCCTGCCCCGGCAAGGCCGCGTCGGCCACCGCCAGGGTCCCGGCATTGCTCACCGGGCCTTGCACGCTGCCATAGCCGCCCAGGGTCGCGCCGGCCGCCACCTGCACGGCGCCCCCGCCGCTGAGGGCCGCGGACGCATGGGCCGCATCGCCCACCAGCAAGGTGCCGCTGCTGACGGTAGTGGCGCCGCTGTAGGGGTTGTCGCCGGTCAACAGGGTGGTGCCGGTGCCGATCTGGTTGACCGCGCCGGTCCCCGAGATGCTGCCGTCGAAGGTCAAGGCGTCGGCGCGGTTGAATGCCAGCGTGGCGTCGTTCAGCACGTCGCCCACGATCGACCCGGAGGTGCCGCCGTCGCCCAGCTGCAGGGTGCCGGCGGAAATCGTGGTGCCGCCGGCATAGCTGTTGTTGCCGGTGAGGACAGTGGTGCCGGCGCCCACCTGCTCCAGCGTCCCCGTGCCGGAAATGTTGCCGGCGAGCGTCAGGCTGTCCGAGCGATTGACCACCAGCCGGGCGTCGTCCTGCACGTTGCCGACGATGGAGCCCGAGGTGCCGCCGTCGCCCAGTTGCAGGGTGCCGGCGGAAATCGTTGTGCCGCCGGTATAGGTGTTGTCGCCGGTGAGCACGAGGGTGCCCGTGCCGGCCTTGACCAGGCTTCCTCCGGTCCTGTTGGTGGGCTGCTGGCCGAGGTATTGGCGGTAGGCGTTGATGGCCGCCGAGGTGCCGTCCTGGATGACGCCTGAAATGACGTCGTCGCGGTTCAGCGCCCCCAGCGTCAGCGCCGAATTGGACAGGTAGACCGAGCCCGCGCCGCTCAGCGAGCCAATGGACAACGCCATGCCGCTGGCCAGGTTCACCACGCCGCCGGCGTTGTTGACCAGGGTGGCGCCAGCGGCGCTGGACGAGCCGCTGAACGAAGTCACGCCGCCGGCGTTGTTGGTGATGGTTGCCGAACCGGCGCTCGACGTCTGGGTGAAGGAGGTCAGGCCGCGGTCGTCGTTGACGATGGTCGCGCTGCCGGCGCTGGAGGCGCCGGCGAAGTTGATCTGGCCCTCGCCCTCGACCGACAGGTTGGCGTTGCCTGCCGTCGAATTCTCGACGAACTGCACCAGCGAACCGCTGAACAGGTCGCCCGGAGTATTGCCGACGACGGTGATGGTGGCGTTCGCCGCCGTGGACGAACCGGCGAAATGCATGGCGTTGTAGGGGTTGCCCGGCGCGGCCGGCGTTGTCCCCTCGAGACTGTAGCTACCGCCGCCGGCCGAGGCCGCGCCATTGAGGTTCAGGCCGGCGCGGCCGGTCAGCTCCAGCGAGCCGGCGTCGATGGTGATGTCGGTGGCGGTGGCGAGCTGCGAACCGGGAATACCGAAGATATGCGCGTCGTCCGCGGCGCCCGGCACCACGCCGAGGTCCCAGTTGCCGGGGGTATTCCAGTTTCCCCCGTCATTGGCACCCCCGGTCCAGGTGATGGTCTGGGCCGACAGCGTCCCCGAAAACGAAATCAAGGCACAGGTCAACAACGGAATCCTGAACGCCACGGAACTGCCCTCCATAGTCAAATGCACTCGGAAAGCGTAGACGCCGGGAGCGTTTCAGAAAGCGTCGGTCGCCCCTCCTGGCGTGGCGGAGACCATCAAGATCGCGATTTTCAGCTCGGCCACAGCTTGCATGGCTTATCGCCACCTCCCCTGAAGGCGTTGTGGGAAGCGGCATTGCGGGAGGCAATTGTCACTGAATATTTTCTGACGCCATAAATCTGACAACCATCAAAAAAATACGAAAATTCCTACATCAAGGCGAATAGTCAAAAAAACCGCCTGACCTATATCAAGCGACTCCCCTCCTCCCGCCCCCAAGAATGTCCCCGCACCCCGATGCCGCGAAGGCACCGGAGCGGCGCGGCCCAGCCGCGCATCCACCAGCGCCTGGCGAGGCCAGGCCACATCGTCCAACGACCGCGGATCGGCATCGGCAGCCCGCGTCTGCCGCGCAGTTTCCCCTCGTGCCCTCACGCCCGTTGGCTCACGCCCCGCCCTTCCACGAAACGGCGGTGCAAGGAGGTGAATCATGCGTTTCCAGAAGACGGCCCTGGCGCTTCACATCGCCCTGGCCACGGCCCTGACTTTGTCCACGCAGGCGGCCAGCGCCGGATGCAGTGGCGACTCTGCCAGCAGCACGCTGACCTGCGACGTGCCCCTGTACTACGGCAACCCGAACGGTTACGACAACATCGTGATCAACACCACCGCCACCGGCGGCACCTCGCCGCTGGCGGGCTTCGGCATCTACGGCAACGGCTCGACCTACAACCTGAACAACGTGGCGATCACCACCAGCGGCAGCAAGGCGGACGCCATCCAGGCCAACAACGGCACCAACAACATCCGTATCGAGACGTTCAGCGTCGTCACCACGGGCTCCTCGGCCGACGGCATCAACGTCACCGAGAACGCGGTCAATTCGACGGTCAGCATCGGCGACAACGCCTCCATCAGCGCCGAGGGCGGCGGCATGGGCGTCCGTGCCAACACCTCGAAGAACGGCGGCAAGAACCAGATCGTGCTCGGCAAGAACGCGCACATCACCACCGCCGGCGGCGGCGGCAACTGGCTCGACGGCACCGGCTACGCCGTTTACGCCGGGAACCGCGACCTGAGCAACACCACCTACAAGGGCGACGCCGAAGTCACCCTCGGCGATGGCAGCGTGATCCTCACCAAGGGCAACTCGGCCCACGCCGTCTACGCCAACCGCGGCGGCGTGATCAACCTCGGCGACACCCGCATCACCACGGAGAAGACCAACGCCTACGGCATCTATGCCCAGACCCTGAGCGACGCCAATGGCCCGCGCGGCGGCCAGGTCAACCTGGGCGGCGACACCCAGGTGACGGTGACCGACGGCAACCGCGCCCTCTACGCCAGCGGCGCCGGTTCGCACATCAGCAGCAGCGGCGCCGCCGTCTACCGGCTGGACAGTAGCGCCGCGGCCGACCAGCCCGGCCGCCTGGGTGCCGCGCTGCTGGCCGACCAGGGCGGCGTCATCGACCTGAAGATGGCCGCCGGCTCCTACTTCAACGGCAGCACCGCCACCGCCAGCGACGGCCAGGTGCACCTGGCCCTGGACGGCGCCAGCAGCTGGGTCATGACCGCCGACTCCAACCTCAGCAGCCTGGCGCTGGGCAGCGGCGCCACCCTGGAGTACGCCCGCAGCGGCGAGGCCGCCGACTACAGCCACAAGACGCTCACCGTGGACGGCGACTTCAGCGGCGGCGGCCGCCTGATCATGAACACCCACCTGGGCGACGACGGTTCGGCCACCGACCAGTTGCTGGTCAAGGGCAGCACCTCCGGGCAGACGCAGGTCACGGTGAACAACACCACCGGCGTCGGCGCCGAGACCTGGGAAGGCATCCGCATGATCGAGGTCGCCGGCCTGTCCGAGGGCGAGTTCCGCTCCGACCGGGTCACCGAGGGCGGCTACGAATACGTGCTGCGCCGCGGCGGGACCTTCGTCGGCTCCAGCGGTTCGGAGAAGGACTGGTACCTCACGTCCTACAAACCCACCGTCGATCCCGACCCGGAGCCGGAACCCGAGCCGGAACCCGGCCCCGGCCCGACGCCCGAGCCGCAGCCGGACCCCGATCCCGAACAACCGCCGGTACCACCGGTAACGCCGCCGTCCGGCGACAGGGACCGTGTCCGCCAGCCGGAAGGCGGCGCCTACACCGCCAACCTGGCGGCGGCCAACACGCTGTTCCTGCACCGCCTGCACGACCGCACCGGCAACCTGACCTACGTCGACCCGGATACCGGCGAGGCCCGTACCTCAATGCTGTGGATGCGCAACGTCGACGGCGCCGGCCGCTGGAACGACAGCACCGGGCAGTTGAAGACCGAAAGCAACCGCTACGTACTGCAGCTCGGCAGCGACCTGCTGCGCTACAGCAACGACAAGGGCGACTGGGTGCTCGGGGTGATGGGCGGCTACGCCAACGGCAACTCCAGCAGCCGCTCGCGGATCACCGGTTTCAGCGCCAAGGGCGAGATCGACGGCTACAGCCTGGGCCTCTACGGCACCTGGTACGAGGACCGCGAGGACGAGAACGGCGCCTACGTCGACACCTGGGTGCTGTACAACCGCTTCGACAACGAGGTGCGCGGCGAGCAACTGGCCAAGGAGCACTACGACTCCGACGGCATCACCGCCTCCATCGAGACCGGCAAGACCTTCCGCGTGGCGAAGACCGGGAAGGCCAGCGTCTACCTGCAGCCCCAGGCGCAGGTGGTCTACATGGGCGTCAAGGCCGACAGCCACCGCGAGGCCAACGGCACCCGCGTCACCGGCAAAGGCGACGGCAACCTCATGACCCGCCTGGGCGCCCGCGCCGCGCTGCGCAGCAACGACGAAGCCGGCTTCGCCAGGCGCTACGCCGTGGAGCCCTACCTGGAAACCAACTGGATCCACAACTCGGACGACTTCGGCGCGAAGATGGGCAGCTCGCGCTTCGAGATGGACGGCGCCAGCGACATCCTCGAGGTCAAGCTGGGCGCCACCAGCAAGGTCAACAGCCGGGTCAACGTATGGGGCGAGGTAGCCCGCCAGCACGGCGACAACGGCTACCGCGACCAGGCCTTCACCCTCGGCCTGAAGATCGACTTCTGAGCCCTGCCCGCGCCCCGGCCTCTGCCGGGGCGCGCTTTCTCAGCCGACGAAACGCAGCGCCGCGGTCAGATCGCCCATGGGCTGCTGGCCGCGGGCGCGCATGGCGTCGTCGCGCAGTTTCAGGCCGTCGAGCTTCTCCAGGTCGAACACCCGGGTGATCAGGCGCAGGATCGAGCCGGTGTCGTAGACGGTATGGTCCACCGTGCCGTGGCGGGCGAAGGGCGAGACCACCAGAGCCGGGATGCGCGAGCCGGGGCCCCAGCGGTCGCCCCTGGGCGGCGCCACGTGGTCCCACCAGCCGCCGTTCTCGTCCACCGTGATGACGATCACCATGTTCTGCCACTGCGGGCTTTCCATCAGGTGCTTCACCGCGCGCACGATGTGCCGGTCGCCGCTGGCCACGTCGGCGTAGCCGGCGTGCATGTTGAGGTTGCCCTGGGGCTTGTAGAAGCTCACCGCCGGCAGCTTGCCGGCGCGGGCGTCGGCGAAGAAGCGGTTGCTCGACGGGTCGTCGCCCAGGCCGCCGTCGCGCAGGCGTTTCGCGCGCTCCTCCGGGTGTTCCGGGCCCTGCTGGACGAAGTAGTTGAACGGCTGGTGGTGGTACTGGAAGTTGGGAATCTTCGGGATGCCGGCGGAGTTCCTGTACTGCTCCAGGGTGGCCTCCCAGGCGCCGGCGTACCAGGCCCAGTCCACGCCCTTCCTGCTCAGCTTGTCGCCGATGTGCTCGTGGCGCTGCGGCACCATCACGTTGGGTTGGTCCGGCAGCGCGTAGTCCGGGCGCTCGGGGTCGCGCTGCACGGTCGGCCAGTAGGGCGGGAGCATGGTATTCACGCCGTAGCCGTCGGGGGTCAGGGCGCTGGGGCCGAACTTCGGTGCGCCGCCAGCGACGCTGGCGGGCGAGTCGTCCAGCGGTTTCAGCCGTGGGTCGGCGGGATTGTCGCTCATCAGTTGGGCGATCTGCGTGCGGGCCGGCGAGTTCTGCACGTCCGGGTACACCGGCGGGGTCGCCGCCACCAGGTACTGGTGGTTGAGGAAGGAACCGCCGAAGGCGCCCTGGAAGAAGTTGTCGCACAGCACGAAGTCCCGGGCCAGGTCCCACAGGCGCAGGCTGTACGGGCTCTGCGCGTAGTAGCCCATGGGCAGCGCGCCGGAGTCGGCCCAGGCGACGAACATGTCGTTGCGCCCGCCGTTGATCTGCATCTGGTTCTGGTAGAACACGTGCCACAGGTCGCGAGTCACCAGGCCCAGGGGCAGGTCCTCGCCCTGCGGGCCCTTGAGCGCGAAGGGCGCGTTGGGCAGGTTCTGCTGGTACTGCACGCCCTCGGCGTAGTTCACGCCTTCCAGGCTCTGGCCGACCTGCAGCACGCCGCCGTACACCGGCGGCAGCTTGTCCAGCAGGCGGCCGTCGCGGTCGCGCTGCTGGTAGTCGGCCGGCTGCAGCGACGACAGCGGCTTCTCCACGCCGGGGAAGTCGCCGAACAGGTTGTTGAAGCTGCGGTTCTCGGCGTAGATCACCACGATGTTCTGCACCTGCTCGCGCAGCGCCCGGTCCAGCTCGGCGCCGCTCAGCTCGCGCACCGCTTCGGCAGCCTGCGCCGTGCCCTCGCCCACCAGGCCGGCCAGCGCGGCGCCGGCGCCCAGGGCCGCGGCGCCGCCAAGGAAGCGGCGGCGGCCGGCGTCCGCCAGTGGCTGGGCATCGTCCTGCCCGGGATTCTGATCGCGCTTGTCGCTCATCGACGGCTCCACCATGTCGGAAATCGCGGCACTCTAGCAGCCCCATGTGACAGGCGGACGAAGGCTCTATGACAGGCCTTTCCAAAAGCCTTGCGAGAATCCCCTGAATCCCCCGTCACATTTGTGCAACCCGGGCGTCACACGAGCTACACCGGCCGGGCGGAGACTGCCGTTCATGAGCACGACTCCCCTGCGCATCGCGCTGATCAGCGAAACCTTCCCGCCGGAAATCAACGGCGTGGCCAACACCCTCGGGCGCCTCGCCGCCGGGCTGCTGCAGCTCGGCCACCGGGTGCAGGTGGTGCGCCCGCGGCAGCACGTCGACGACGGCCGCCACAGCGACGACGAATTGCTGCTCACCCGCGGCTGGCCGCTGCCCGGCTACCCCGGCCTGCAGTGGGGCCAGTCGTGCCTGCACAAGCTGCTGCGGCACTGGCGGCGGCTGCGCCCGGACGTGCTCTACATCGCCACCGAGGGCCCGCTCGGGCTGGCCGCCCTGCGCGCCGCGCGGCGCCTGCGGATTCCCGCGCTGAGCGGCTTCCACACCAATTTCCAGCAGTACAGCGCGCACTACGGCCTGGGCCCGCTGACACGCCTGGTGACGGCCTACCTGCGCTGGTTCCACAACCGCACCCAGCGCACCCTAGTGCCCAGCGCCAGCCAGGCGCTGGAGCTGGAGCGCCGCGGCTTCGCCCACCTCGCCCAGCTGGCGCGCGGCGTGGATGGCCAACTGTTCCAGCCCGGCCGCCGCGACGACGCCTTGCGCCGCGAGTGGGGCCTGGGCGAGCAGGACATCGCCGTGCTGCACGTCGGCCGCCTGGCCGCGGAGAAGAACCTCGGCCTGCTCGGCCGCGCTTTCAATCAACTGCGCGCCGCCCACCCGCAGCTGAAGCTGCGCCTGGTGATCGTCGGCGACGGCCCGCAGCGCGCGCAGCTCGCCCGCGAACTGCCGGATGCGATCTTCTGCGGCCTGCAACGCGGCGAGGAACTGGCCCGGCACTACGCCAGCGGCGACCTGTTCCTCTTCCCCAGCCTGTCGGAAACCTTCGGCAACGTGGTGCTGGAAGCGCTGGCCTCGGGCCTGGCGGTGGTCGCCTACGACCAGGCCGCCGCGGCCCAGCACATCCGCCACGGCCACGACGGCGCGCTGGCGATACCCGGCGACGAGGCCGATTTCATCGATGCCGCCAGTTGGCTGCTGGAAGACCGCGAGCACCTGCGCCGGGTGCGCCTGAACGCCCGCCGGCACGCCGGGCGCCTGGAATGGCGGAGCATCGTCGAACGCTTCGAGGGCTACCTGCTGGAGGCCATCCGCCAGCCGCTGCCGGCGCCGGCCAACGGCACCGGCGCGCTCGGCGCCGATACCGTGCGCAAGTGATCAGGCGAAGGGCTTGGGCTCGGCGGCGAACGACAGGCTCATGGCCCCGGCGCCGAGGTTGATGCCCCCGGTCGGGCTGAGCATGCCCAGGTGCATGGCGATGCCGCGCTCGCCGCAGGCCTGCTCCAGCGCCTCGAAGCCCGGCAGGTCGCGCAGCGCCGAAGGGTCGCCGGCGTAGCTCAGGCCGACGTGCGGGGCCAGCAGTTCGCCGGCCTCCACCCGCGCGCGGGCGAAGTTGAGCAGGCGCTCGGCGGACTTCTCGTAGTTCGGCGACACCGACACCGGCTTGTCCTCGCCCTGCACCAGGCTCAGCACCGGCTTCATGTCGAGCATCGAGCCGATGCCGAGGAAGGCGCCGCGCAGGCGGTCGCCGATGCTGCTGCGGTCGCCCTTCTGGAAACCGCGGCGACGCACGTGGCCCAGGTCGTTGGCGACCAGGAAGGTGTTCATCTGCTGGCTCAGCTGCTCCAGGCGCGTGCGGATGGCGTTGGGGTGCTGGTCCTCGCCGAGCAGGCGCGCGCCTTCGGCGGCCAGCACCGCCAGGCCGGCGAACACCGTCTGGCTGTCCACCACGCGCAGCGCGAAGGGGCCGTTGATGCCGGCCGCGGCGCGTTTCTCGCGGTAGTTCTGCAGCAGGCCGAAAGAAGCCTGGGTGGCGTTCTCGAAGATCGGGCTGCGCGCGCTGCTGACGGTCAGGCAGATGACGTAGTCGAAATCAGTGACCAGCTGTTCGAGGAACCAGGCCTGGGTTTCCACGGCGGTCAGCGGTTCGCTGCCGTCTTCCGGGGCGACCTTGGGCAGGTCCTCGGCGTAGAAGCGCAGGGTGGTGTCGGGGTCGCGATCGTCGATGATGCGCCGCTGGCCCACCCGGATACCGATGGGCAGGACGCGGATGTTGTTGGCAGCGAGGAATTCGGGGGGCAGGTCGCAGGTCGCATCCACCACCAGGCCGATCCGCATGGCTTAGCTCCTTTGGCCGTGTGCCGGCCTATTGTTGTGTGTTAGCCGCCCTACAATGCCTGTTTCCGACCTTCAAGTCAGCAGATCGGAAGGCCTACTTCGGAAAAGATTTGTAAATTTGGCGGAAATGGCCTTAGGAAAAGGACAAAAGAAACCGCCCGGGGAAGTGCCCCGGGCGGTCTTGTCGATCCGCGGCGATCAGGCCAGGGACATCAGCGCATCGCGGCTGAACGGCTTGATGTCGGCCAGGCGGCCGTCGCGCACCTTCAACGCCCAGTCCGGGTCCACCAGCAGCGCGCGGCCCACCGCCACCAGGTCGAACTCCTGCTTGCTCAGGCGCTCCAGCAGGCCCTCGATGCCCGAAGGCTGGGCCACTTCGTCGGTCTTGCCGAAGAAGGCCAGGAACTCGCTGCCGTCCAGGCCGACGTTGCCCACGGTGATGGTCGGCTTGCCGGTGAGCTGGCGCGTCCAGCCGGCCAGGTTGAGGTCCGAGCCTTCGAACTCGGGGATCCAGAAGCGGCGGGTCGAGCAGTGGAAGATGTCCACGCCGGCCTCGGACAGCGGCGCGAGGAACGCCGCCAGTTCTTCCGGGGTCTGCACCAGGCGCGCGGCGTAGTCCTGCTGCTTCCACTGCGAGAAGCGGAAGATGATCGGGTAGTCCGGGCCCACCGCCTCGCGCACGGCGCGGATCAGCTCGATGGCGAAGCGCGAGCGGTTGGCCAGGCTGCCGCCGTATTCGTCGGTGCGCTTGTTGCTGCCGTCCCAGAAGAACTGGTCGATCAGGTAGCCGTGGGCGCCGTGGATCTCCACGCCGTCCATGCCGATGGCCTTGGCGTCGCGGGCGGCCTGGGCGAAGGCGGCGATGACGTCCTGGATGTCTTCCCTGCTCATTTCATGGACCAGCACCTGGCCGTCCTTGACCTTGCCGCTGGGGCCGTAGCCGGGGACGCTGGCGTCCGGCTCCACGCCCAGGCGGCGCACGGAACCCACGTGCCACAGCTGCGGGACGATCTTGCCGCCTTCGGCGTGCACCGCGTCGACCACCTGCTTCCAGCCGGCCAGGGCGTCCTCGCCATGGAAGCGCGGCACGTTCGGGTAGCCGTTGGCGGCCTTGTGGCCGACGGTGGTGCCTTCGGTGACGATCAGGCCGACGCCGGCGGCGGCGCGGCGGCGGTAATACTCCACCACCTGGGCGTGGGGCACGCCGCCCGGGCTGAAGTTGCGGGTCATCGGGGCCATGACCACGCGGGTCGGCAGCTCCAGGTTGCCGAGGCGGAAGGGCTGGAACAGGCTCTCTACGGATGCGCTCACGAAGGTTCTCCAGGGGCGGCCGGGCGGCCCGTCCCGTCAGTGGGTTGCATGATGTTCAGGCCGCCAGCACCCGCTCCAGGCGGGCGATGAAGGCTTCCATGGGTTGCAGCGAGCCGCTCGCCTTCAGCCGCCCCAGCACGCCTTGCCAGGCGTTGGCGATGAAGTTGGCGAGGTTCTCGCAGTCCTCGTCCGCGGCCAGCTCGCCGGCGCGCTGCGCCTCGGCCAGGCAGTCGCGGAGGATGTCGGCGCCGCGCTGGAGGATGGCGTCGACCTGGGCGCCGATGGCCGGCGACAGTTCGGCCATCTCGAAGCTGAGGCTGCCGATGAAGCAGTGGTACTCGGCCTTCTCCTGGCGGGCGAAGTGCGCCAGCAGCTCGGCGTAGTAGCCGAGGATGCGCGCGCGCGGGCCCAGCGCCGGGTTGCCCAGGGCCTCGGCGTAGCGCTGCAGGCGCGAGCCGTAGATGTGCTCCAGGGCCTGCAGGGCGAAGTCTTCCTTGCTCTCGAAGTAGTGGTAGAAGGAGCCCTTGGGAATGCCCGCGGCCTGGACGATGTCCTGCACCCCGGTGCCGTGGTAGCCGCAGCGGGTCATGACCGCCGAGCCCTTGGCCAGGATGAGGTCGCGCTTGTCGAGTCGGATGCTGGTGTTCATGGGGCGCAGGATATGACCGGTCGTCTCGCCCTGCCCAGCACTATTGATGGCGGTGATTCTGCGCCACAGGCAGCGGCCTCAGTGCCAACTGACGTGCCGCTCCAGCGCGAAGCGCAGGCGCACCTCGTCGAAGCCCTCCATGGGACAGCTGGCATGGATGAGGGAAATGCCGGCAGGATTGGCGCAAGCGCCCTCTCCTGCCGGTGCGCGGGCTCAGCCCAGGGCCTTCTCGATGGCCTGCACCAGGGCCGCGTCGTCCGGCGCGGTGCGCGGGCTGAAGCGCGCCAGCACGCGGCCGTCGGGGGCGAGCAGGAACTTCTCGAAGTTCCAGGTGATGTCGCCGGGGAACTCGGCGCCCTCGCCCGCCAGCAGGCGGTACAGCGGATGGCGCTCGGGGCCGTTGACCTCGAGCTTGGCCGACATCGGGAAGCTGACGCCGTAGTTCAGCGAGCAGAACGACTGGATGTCCGCCTCGCTGCCCGGCTCCTGGCCGGCGAACTGGTTGCAGGGCAGGCCCAGGACCACGAAGCCGCGGTCGCGGTATTGCTGGTAGAGCTTCTCCAGCCCGGCGTACTGCGGGGTCAGACCACACCTGGAGGCGACGTTCACCACCAGCACCACCTTGCCCTTCAATGGGGAGAGCGGCAGATCCTGGCCATCCAGGCCACGCAGAGTCAGATCGTGAAAAGCGCTCATTGGAGTACTCCTTGAATGAAATAGGCACACGAAGTGCCGTGCGCCCGGCCGGACAAGTCGTCCACGCGGCGCATCCCAGTCGGTTCGGGAAAAAGGCCCAGCGTCCGTGCATGCGAAAGGCGCCCTCAGGCGCCTTTCACGGGTACAAGCTTAGCAGCTCCGACCGGGTGTCACCGGGCCATCAATCGGCCCGACGAAACACCTCAGTGGTGGTGGCCGCCCTCGCCATGGATGTGGCCGTGGGCGACTTCTTCCTCGGAAGCCTCGCGCACGTTGACCACCTTGACCTTGAAGTTCAGGCGCTGGCCGGCCAGCGGGTGGTTGCCGTCGACGGTCACGTCGTCGCCGTCGATGTCGCGGATGGTGACGATCTGCATGCCGCCGTCCGGAGCGGAGGCGTGGAACTGCATGCCGACCTGCAGCTCGTCGACGCCTTCGAACATTTCGCGGCTCAGGGTGGCGACCAGCTCGGCGCTGTATTCGCCGTAGGCTTCGCCCGGCTCGATGGCCACGTCCAGCTCGTCGCCGACCTGCTTGCCTTCCAGGGCCTTCTCCAGACCGGAGATGATGTTGCCGGCACCATGCAGGTACACCAGCGGAGCGCCGCCGGCGGAACTGTCGATGACCTCACCTGCATCGTTGGTCAGGGTATAGTCGATGGAAACCGCCTTGTTGGCTGCGATCTGCATGGGGAAGAACCTTTCGGAAAAAGAAGTTGAGCGGACAAGTCTACGCCGGGCCGGGGATGAAAGCGACCCGAAGGCGGACGGATGGCCCGTGCGCGAGCCGCCGCGCCTGCTTGACTTCCATCAGGACGAGGACGGCCACTGGGTGGCAGTGTTGTCCTGCGGCCACACCCAGCACCTGCGCCACCAGCCGCCCTGGCAGTCGCGCCCCTGGGTGCTGGACGCAAAGGCCCGCGCGGCGCTGATCGGCCGGCCCTTCGCCTGCGGCTGGTGCGCCCGGGCAACCCACTCCGACGACAAGGACTGAGACGAGCATGGCGGCACGCAACATCCTGGTAATCAACTGCGGCAGTTCCTCGATCAAGTTCGCCCTGGCCGGCGAGGACCGCGAGGGCTTCGTCCTGCAGGGCCTGGCCGAGCGCCTGGGCGAGCCCGGCGCGGTGCTCGGCTGGGTCCGCGGCGGCCAGCGCGACAGCCTGGAACTGGGCGACGGCGCCGGCCACGAGATCGCCCTGGCGCGCCTGCTGCCGCTGGTGGAGCAGGCCGTGAAAGGCCCGCTGCACGCCATCGGCCACCGCGTGGTGCACGGCGGCGAGCGCTTCACCCAGGCCTGCCGGATCGACGCCGAGGTGCTCCAGGCGATCCGCGACACCGTACCCCTGGCGCCGCTGCACAACCCGGCCAACCTGCTGGGCATCGAGACGGCCATGGCGCTTTATCCACAGCTGCCCCACGTCGCCGTGTTCGACACCGCCTTCCACCAGAGCCTGCCGCCGCGCGCCTACCGCTACGCCCTGCCGGAGCCGCTGTACCGCGAACAGCACGTGCGCCGCTACGGCTTCCACGGCACCAGCCACCGCTACGTCAGCCACCGCGCCGCCGAGATCAGCGGCCTGGCCCTGGGCGACAGCTACTGGATTTCCGCCCACCTGGGCAACGGCAGCTCCACCTGCGCCATCGCCGAGGGCCAGAGCCGCGACACCAGCATGGGCCTGACGCCCCTGGAAGGCCTGGTGATGGGCACCCGCAGCGGCGACGTCGACCCCAACCTGCACAGTCACCTGTCGCGCACCCTGGGCTGGAGCCTGGAAAAGATCGACCACATGCTCAACCACGACAGCGGCCTGCTCGGGCTGTCCGGCCTGTCCAACGACATGCGCACCCTGGAGCATGCCCGCGAGCAGGGCCACGCCAACGCGGCGCTGGCCATCGAGGTGTTCTGCTACCGCCTGGCCAAGTCCCTGGCGGCCATGACCTGCGCCCTGCCGCGCCTGGACGGGCTGATCTTCACCGGCGGCATCGGCGAGAACTCGCCCCTGGTGCGCAACCTCACGGTGCAGCACCTGCACGTGATGAACCTGCAGCTCGACGGCGAGGCCAACGCCCGCTGCGTGCGCGGCGTCGAGGGGCCGATCCACGCCCAGGGCCATCCGCGGGTGCTGGTCATCCCGACCAACGAGGAACGCCAGATCGCCCTCGACACCCTGGCCGTGCTCGGCTGAAGATTGCCTCCCCGGCCCCACAAGGGCCGCAGCGAACCCGAACGGCTTAAGGAGCCCGGATGCATACCTTCTTCATCGCCCCGACCGGCTTTGGCGTCGGCCTCACCTCCATCAGCCTCGGGCTGATCCGCGCCCTGCAGCGCGCCGGCCTGAAGGTCGGCTTCTACAAACCCATCGCCCAACCACAGCCCGGCGACGACGGCCCGGAGCGCTCCAGCGAACTGGTGGCCCGCACCCACGGCCTGAAGCCGCCCACCCCGCTGCCCCTGGGCAAGGTCGAGCGGATGCTCGGCGACGGCCTGCTGGACGACCTGCTCGAAGGCATCATCCACGAGTACCGGGCCGCCGCCGAAGGCCAGGACGTGATGATCATCGAGGGCATGGTCCCCACCCGCCACGTCAGCTACGCCGCGCGCATCAACTTCCACCTGGCCAAGAGCACCGACGCCGAGGTCATCCTCGTCTCGGCGCCGGAGAACGAGACGCTCAACGAGCTGTGCGACCGCCTGGAGATCCAGGCCCAGCTGTTCGGCGGCGCCCACGACCCGAAGCTGCTCGGGGTGATCCTCAACAAGGTCCGCGACGTCGACGAGGAAGGCCGCCCGCTGGAAGGCGAGGCCGCCGCCCAGCGCTTCGCCTCGCGCCTGAGCGAGCACTCGGCGCTGATGCGCGGCGGCGAGTTCCGCCTGCTCGGCTGCATCCCCTGGCAGGACGACCTCAACGCCCCGCGCACCCGCGACGTGGCCGACCTGCTCAACGCCAGCGTGCTCAACGCCGGCGACTACGAGCAGCGCCGGGTGCAGAAGATCATCCTCTGCGCGCCCTCGGCGCCGAACACCGTGCACCTGCTCAAGCCCGGCGTGCTGGTGGTGGTGCCGGGCGACCGCGACGACATCATCCTCGCCGCCTGCCTGGCGGCCATGAACGGCGTACCCCTGGCCGGCCTGCTGCTGTGCAGCGGCCTGGCGCCGGACGCGCGGATCATGGAGCTGTGCCGCAGCGCCCTGCAGAGCGGCCTGCCGGTGCTGACGGTGAACACCGGCTCCTACGACACCGCCGGCGACCTGACGCGGATGAACAAGGAAATCCCCATCGACGACCGCGAGCGCGCCGAGCACGTCACCGAGTACGTCGCCGGGCACATCGACTTCGAATGGCTGCGCGAGCGCTGCGGCGCGCCCCACGAGCCGCGCCTGTCGCCGCCGGTGTTCCGCTACCAGCTGACGCAGCGCGCCGCCCGCGCCGGCAAGCGCATCGTCCTGCCCGAGGGCAGCGAGCCGCGCACCGTGCAGGCGGCGGTGATCTGCCACGCCCGCGGCATCGCCCGCTGCGTGCTGCTGGCCAAGCCCGACGACGTCCAGGCGGTGGCGCAGATGCTCGGCATCGCCCTGCCGGCGGACCTGGAGGTCATCGACCCGGACTTGGTGCGCAGCCGCTACGTCGAGCCCATGGTGACGCTGCGCAAGGGCAAGAACCTCAACGCGCCCATGGCCGAGCAGCAGCTGGAAGACAACGTGGTGCTGGGCACCATGATGCTTGCCCTGGAGGAAGTGGACGGCCTGGTCTCCGGCGCCATCCACACCACCGCCAACACCATCCGCCCGGCGCTGCAGCTGATCAAGACCGCGCCCGGCTACAACCTGGTGTCCTCGGTGTTCTTCATGCTGCTGCCCGACCAGGTGGTGGTCTATGGCGACTGCGCGGTGAATCCCGATCCTTCGGCCAGTGACCTGGCCGAGATCGCCCTGCAGAGTGCCGACTCGGCGCAGGCCTTCGGCATCGTCCCGCGGGTGGCGATGATCAGCTACTCCACGGGGGACTCCGGAACCGGCGCGGATGTCGAGAAAGTGCGGGAAGCGACGCGCATCGCGCAGGAAAAACGCCCCGATCTGTTGATCGACGGGCCCTTGCAGTATGATGCCGCCGCCGTCGCCGGCGTCGGCCGCCAGAAGGCCCCCGACAGCCCGGTGGCCGGCCGCGCCACGGTGTATGTGTTCCCCGACCTGAACACCGGGAACACCACCTACAAGGCGGTGCAGCGCAGCGCCGACTGCATCAGCATCGGCCCCATGCTGCAAGGCTTGCGCAAGCCGGTGAACGACCTGTCGCGCGGCGCCCTGGTGGAAGACATCGTCTACACCATCGCGCTCACCGCGATCCAGGCCGACACGCAACAGACCTGATCCAGGGAGGGCCGCCCGCGGGCGGCCCAGGCCAACGCCGGCACAGGAAGGTGCCACCCGAAACGACGGGGCCGGAACCCCGACCACGCGCCGCCGCCGAGCGTCGCCCATGTACAAGGAACATCCATGCTCAACTTCCTTCCCCATGCCCTGCGCGGCTCGCTCGCCGGCCTGCTGCTGATCCTCAGCACCCTGTGCTGGTGCGTCCCGCTGTTCGGCATGACGCTGTTCAAGCTGCTGCTGCCCTTCGCCCCGGCCCAGGCGCTGTGCCGGCGGATCATGGGGCTGATCGCCGAAGGCTGGATCAGCTGCAACAAGGGCTGGATGAACCTGGTGCAGCGCACCGGCTGGAACGTCCAGGGCCTGGAAGGCCTGGAGTACGACCATTCCTATCTGGTCACCAGCAACCACCAGAGCTGGGTCGACATCCTCGTCCTGCAGTACCAGCTCAACCGGCGCATCCCGCTGCTGCGCTTCTTCCTCAAGCAGCAGCTGATCTGGGTGCCCGTCATCGGCCTGTGCTGGTGGGCGCTGGATTTCCCCTTCATGAAGCGCTACAGCAAGGCCTACCTGGCGAAACACCCGGAGAAGCAGGGCCAGGACCTGGCCACCACCCGCAAGGCCTGCGCCAAGTTCAAGCGCATCCCGGTGGCCATCTTCAACTTCCTCGAAGGCACCCGCTTCACCCGCGCCAAGCACGACGAGCAGGGCTCGCCGTTCCAGCACCTGCTCAAGCCCAAGGCCGGCGGCATCGCCTTCGTCCTCGACGCCATGGGCGAGCAGCTGCGCACCCTGGTCAACGTGACCATCCACTACCCCGACGGCAGCCCGACCTTCTGGTGCCTGCTGTCCGGACGCCTGAAGCGCGTGGTGGTGCGCTTCGAGGAGCTGGAGATCCCGCGGCAGTTCATCGGCAAGAGCTACGACCAGGATGCGGATTACCGGGCGGAGTTCCAGCGCTGGGTGAACCAGCTGTGGGAGCGCAAGGACCAGGTGCTGGCGCAGTTGCACCGGGAGTATCCGGCGGGGGCTTGAGGGGGTGCGCTTTTCGGGTGGGGCCGCATACGCCGAGGCGCTTTTCGTAGGATGGGTTGAGCTTGCGATACCCATCGAACCCTGGTGATGGGTATCGCTTCGCTCAACCCATCCTACGGGGCTTGGCGCGGGTTGTGGTGAAGGTGAAACGGCGGATAACCGCGAACGGTTATGCGCCCTACGTCACGGTCAAGCCTGGCGTAGGGCGCCGACCACGCCGGACGCCCCGGTGGCACGACCAATACCCCTGTCCCAACAAAAAGCCCGCCAACCCAGGCTGTGTGAAAACCTCCGGATCGGTCCAGCTGGTTAAAAAACAACCTGGATTTCGCGTTTCTACGCGGATTCTGGGTTGGCTGAATAGCCAAGCCTTTTCAGATTTCACGTAGGAACGCACTCTTCGAAGAGCCGCTCGGGTTTTCACACAGCCTGAACCGGCGGGCTTTTTTCATCCAGGCAACGCTTACTGATACTGCTGCCCACCCTGCGGCGCAGTGCCCTGGGCGCCCGGCAGGGCCTTCAGGTTCACCTCGACGCGACGGTTCTGCGCACGACCATCAGCAGTGGAGTTACTGGCAATCGGCTGGTCCGGCCCCATGCCGCGGGTGCTCACGCGGGTGCCGTCGACGCCTTGCGAAGTCAGGTAGGTCGCCACGCTCTGCGCCCGGCGCTGCGACAGGTCCATGTTGTGCTGGCGGCTGCCGGTGCTGTCGGTGTAGCCGACGATCTCGATGCTGTTCTGGTTGAACTGCTTGAAGGAGTTCGCCAGGTTGTTCAGCGGCGCGTAGAAGGACGGGGCGATGTTCGCCGAATCGGTGGCGAAGGTGATGTTGCCCGGCATGATCAGCTTGATGTCATCGCCCTGGCGCTGCACCTGCACGCCGGTGCCCTGCATCTGCTGGCGCAACTGGGCTTCCTGCTTGTCGGCGTAGTAGCCGTAGCCGGCGCCGGCCATGCCGGCCACTGCGGCGCCGATCAGCGCGCCCTTGCCACGGTTGTCGTGGTTGATCGCCGCGCCGGCCACGGCGCCGGCCAGCGCGCCCAGGCCGCCGTACTTGGCGGTCTTGCTCACGCCGCCCTCCTGCGGAACCTGGGTGTTGGGGTCATAGGGATTCTGCGAGGCGCAACCGGCCATGAGAGCGAAGGCGGTGACGGCCGCGACCATGGACAGACGACGTGCGGTGAACATGAAGGAGGACTCCTTGAAAGCGATACGCCCTTTCCCGGGCGGCAAGTTAGAGCTTGGAACGTGCAAAAGATTCCACAACAACCTTAAGCACGAATGAACGGATTCTCACGCATTTCATCGCCCAGGCGCGTGTCCGGACCATGGCCGGTAACCACGGTGGCCTCCTCGTCCAGGCTGTACAGGCGCTGTTTGATCGAACGCTCGATGGTGGCGTAGTCGCCACCCCACAGGTCGGTGCGGCCGATGCCGCGGCGGAACAGGGTGTCGCCGGCGATCAGCAGCCTGGCGCCGGGGAACCAGAAGCTCATCGAGCCCGGCGTGTGCCCCGGGGTATGCAGCGCCACGCCGCAGCCGCAGGCCAGTTCCTCGTCGTCCTGCAGCCACTGGTCCGGCGACGGCACCGGCGTGTAGGGCACGCCGAACATGCGGCACTGCATCTCCAGGTTGTCCCAGAGGAACTGGTCGCCCTGGTGCAGGTGCAGGGTGGCGCCGGTCTTCTCCTTCATCTGCCCGGAGGCGAGGAAGTGATCCAGGTGCGCGTGGGTGTGGATGATGCTCACCACCTTCAGGCCCAGGGCATCGAGGCGCTGCAGGATCAGCTCGTGGTCGCCGCCCGGGTCGACCACGATGGCCTTCTTCGTCACGGGGTCGCCGATGATGGTGCAGTTGCACTGCAGGGGGCCGACGGGGAAGGTTTCGCGGATCAGCGCGGGCTGGGCGGCGTCCATGGGGTATTTCCTGGCAGGTTTCGACAAACGCCAAGGGTGACGGCAAAGCCGCTGCGCTTCAACTCCCCGTGTTCAGTCGGCGCGGTAGTCGGTGGGCAGCTTGCCGGTCCACTTGCGGAACGCCCGGCGGAAGTTCGACGGGTCGTTGAAGCCCAGCAGCAGGGCGATCTCGTACAGCGGCAGGTGGGTGGTGGTGAGGTATTGCAGGGCCAGGCGCTTGCGCACGTCGTCCAGCACCTGCTGGTAGGTGGTGCCCAGGCTGGACAGGTGCCGGCGCAGGCTGCGGCCGCTGGTGTGCAGCTCGCGGGCGGCGGTGTCCAGGTCGGGGAACTCGCCGGGGCGCGCCAGCAGCAGGCGGCGGATGCGGGTGAGCAGGCCTTCCTGCACGTCCAGGCTGGCCAGCAGCGCCTCGCACTGCTGCTCGCACATCTGCACCGTGGCCGGGTTGGCCAGGGCCATGGGGCGATTGAGGTATTCCCGCGGCAGGCTGATGAAGTGGAACGGCTGGTCGAAGGCCGCCGCCACGCCGAACACCTCGGTGTAGCGCTCGGCATAGGGAGGCGCGGGGAAGGCGAAGCCGACCTCCACGCCCTGCAACGGCTCGCCGACGAGGAAGCGGGCGATAGTGTACAGGCTGGTCATCAGGCCCTCGCCGGCGAAGCGCTGCATGGGCCCCAGGGGGATCGACTCGCTGGCGCGCAGCTGCGAGCGGTCCTGCTCCTCGACGCGCTCCAGGTCGTAGGCCAGGCCCAGCACGCGGTAGTACTTGAGGGCGAAGTCGATGGCCTTTTCCAGGTTGGCGCTGGACAGCACCGCGTAGCCGAGGATGCCGTGGGTGGAGACGTTCAGGCGCTGGCCCAGCAGCAGGCCGAAGGCCGGCTCGCCGCAGTTGGCCAGGGCGGCGCCGGCGAGCAGGTTGAAGTCGACGAAGGACAGGCGCCCGGCCGGGCTTTGCAGCACCTCGGGGCGCACCCGGGCCAGTTCGAACAGGCGCTGGCGCGGCACGCCGAGCTCCTCGGCGAGGTCGAGCAGGGCCTGGGCGTAGGCCACGGGAACCAGTTCGGCGGTGAAGTTGAGCGGTTGCTTCATGGGCTTCTTCTTGTTCTGACCGCTGGCCGGATATGACCGGAAAGTTGGCAGAAGATAACCTTGTGAGCCTTCCCCCGCAAGCCCAAGATCGGTGCCATGGAAACCCACAACAATGGAGCCGTCATGGCCAGCACGACCCCCGCAGGACTGGAAATCAAGCCACGGCACATGGACTTCGAGCTGCCCGATCCGCTGCCGCGCCACTGGCACGGCGGGGACGCCTTCAAGTCGCACCTGTTCGACGCCATGTCGGTGCTCTTCCCCGATGGCGAGCGCTTCTTCATCGACTCGGTGCGCAACTTCCGCGAGCAGATCGCCGACCCGCTGCTCAAGGAGCAGATCCGCGGCTTCATCGGCCAGGAAGGCCACCACAGCCGCGAGCACCTGGTGTACAGCCAGCGCCTGAAGGACCAGGGTTACGACATCACGCGCATCGAGAAGCTGGCCCAGGCGCGCATCCGCTACACCCAGAAGAAGTTCAGCACCCGCCGCCAGCTGGCGGCCACCGCGGCGCTGGAGCACATCACCGCGATCATGGCCAACGGCCTGCTCACCAACCCGCGCACCCTGGAGGGCGCCGAGCCGGTGATGCAACGCCTGTGGCGCTGGCACGCGCTGGAGGAAACCGAGCACAAGGCGGTGGCCTTCGACGTCTACAACCAGGTCTGCGGCAGCCGCCGCCTGCTGCGCCGGGCGATGGTGATGGCGACCTTCTTCTTCGTCCTCGACACCTTCCGCGGCCTGGTGCACATGCTCAAGCGCGACGGCCTGCTGTGGAACTGGCGCGTGTGGCGCGACGGCCTGAAATGGAGCTGGGGCAAGGACGGCGTGTTCCGTCCGCTGCTGCGCGAATACCGCGACTTCTTCCGCAAGGACTTCCACCCGTGGCAGCACGACAACCTCGACCTGCTGTACCAGGTGCGCAAGGAATACGATCCGCAGCCGATGGCGCATGCGGGTTGATTCCGGCTTTCCCACAACGCCCCGCCTCGTCGGGGCGTTGGTGTTACGGCTTTTCGTAGGATGGCGTTGAGCGAAGCGATACCCATCACCATGGCCCGATGGGTTTCGCAGGCTCAACCCATCCTACGAAAAGCATCCCGGCGCAGCCTGCGCCCAGGTCCGCAATCCGCCGAAAGGCGCTCCCCCTGCACAACGAAAAAGCCCCGGCGAACCGGGTAATGCTGTTCACTTAAGAAAGGATGCCGTTTCTCTGCCTGGGGGAAACGGTATTTTCATATGGCTGGGGCTATGGCTTGGCTTGCGAACGCGGAAA